>JAGOFO010000007.1:0-32344 GCA_017997155.1 Myxococcota bacterium | reverse complement strand
GTTTCGATGATGGAGCGCGCCTTTTGAACTTTGTCACCCGAACAGCCCGACACGGCGGTCAGGACGAACAGCGTTGCGGCGAGCGGAACAGAAATGGTACGCAGGGACATCGGACTCCTCCGGGGTTCAAGCCAGAAACGCGGTCGGATGATGCCGGCCACGAACGTCGCGAAAAGATAGCACAACAACTGTCTCAGTCAACAACGGCGGTTAAATATTCCGTCCCGGACCGAACCTCCTAGCCAGCCCGGTCGGACGAGGCCGCCAGTTCCTCGATGTGTCGCCGGTAAGTGGCCAGATCACCCGGGTTGTTTCCCAGGGAAAGCTGAACGTCGAAGCGGCTTTCCTGGCCGTCCGTCGCTTTCTTCACGTTTCCGACCGTTCCCGACAGTTCCAGAACCTGTTCACCAATCTTCAGCGCGATTCTGATTCTCGAATATGGCGCCGGCGGTTGGTTCCTGGTGGCGATCCGCATCGCGTGCGTCATGACTTTTATGGCGAATCCGCCACCCTTTTCCTTGTCCGTCTCAAACACGGTAGGGAAGGTGACCTTGAACACGCCGGGCTGTTTGACCTGTTCGGCGCCGGTTGAAACCGTCGGCGGTATTCCGGTTCCGGTGACAGGTTTGGCCGCTCTGGGGAAGATGTATTCCCACATGTCTTCGCCGGGAAGTTTCCTGAAGTACCCCGACGGGATGCACAGGATGCCCCTGACGAAATCCCGGAATGTCGAGACCGGCCCCCTGGACACGATGCTGAGCCAGGCAATGCCGATACCCTCAATCCTGCCGTTTTCATCGGTGAGCTGGCGCACCACCTCGACCGAGGCGGCGACGTCTATGGCCGCGCCGGGGCGTTCAAGAAAGGGCGCGGTGAGGATCACGTCGATGATTTCTCCCTTGCCCGGAGACAGATCGCCTGTCATACCGGCGCCGCCCGGCGACACGTCCACAATCCTCCACGGTTTGTAGCCGGGAGTGATGGGTACCGCTCTCATCGGGAAGGGCAGCCGCGGCTCGAATCGCTTTTCGTCCTCAAATGCGCTCATGGGCCCTCCTGAACGCTTCGTCATCAGACTGTATAACGGTTTGTCGTCATTCACACAAGGCATGAAAGATGTATCATGCAGCCTCGCCCGGCCCCGATCTGGCTGGCGTGTGGCGGCGGGCATGCCGTCCGAACGGTCAATGCGGTGGGTTGATGGCCTCTGGAAAGCTCAGGATAACAAGGTCCGGCGAAATCCTGATTTCGGATGTGCTGGCCGCTGTTCCGGCGGAGCGGCTCGATGGGCTGCGCGAGGCCATGACCGAAAGGTTCGTCAGGGACAATCCGGTCTACGCGGATGCGCGTCGATTCAGGCGCCCATGCCGCCACATTCCTCGTCAGGTGGCGCTTTTTTCCGCAACCGAGGATTTTGAGCAGCCTGCGCGGAATCCGTCGCCGGATCTCTTCGCCAGCGCCGACGATGAATGCCGCCGAGTCTTGAACTGGCATCTGCCGCGCGGAGCCGAACCGGTCATCCGTCGCCTGCTGGCGGAATATGAGCCGGATGTTGAACAGGAGTGGCTTGACAATACAGTCAGGGCCTCGTCCGGTGGATTCCGACTCACGGCCGCCCTGCGCGATTACCAGACCTTGGCGGTCAGCGAGGCGATCAAGGCCACGCAGGGCGTGATTCAGGCTCCGACCGGCAGCGGGAAGACCGTCATCGCCTGCGGTTTGATGGCTGCTACCGGCTTGAACACGCTGTTCGTCGTTCACACCTCGGTGCTGCTTGAACAGACGGTGGCGGCAATCAGGCAGTTCCTGGGAGTCGAACCCGGCATAATCGGTGGCGGCCGGGACGACCCCCGTGCCGTGACGGTGGCGATGGTTCAGAGCCTGGCACGGCGGGATCTGTCGTCCCTTCATCCGATGTTCGGGATGGTGATACTTGACGAGGCACATCACTGCCCTGCCGATTCGTTCAGGACTATCGTCGGAGGATTCCCGGCAGCGTTCCGTTTCGGATTGACAGCGACTCCCTCAAGAAAGGACCGCCTTCACCCGGTGCTCTACGACATTATCGGTCCGATCATCGCCCGCGTGGATCCCAGGAATCTGATGATTTCAGGAAGCATTACTCCGGTCGAGGTGATCGGGGTCGAGACTGCGTACTCGACGCGTTACACCAAGGACTACGGCAGGTTGATCACGCGTATCGCCGGCGACCGCAGGCGGAATGAACTTGTCGTCGATGCTGTGTTGCGTCACATGGGGGAAAGGACACTGGTTCTTTCCGAGCGCGTCGATCATTGTGAGAAACTGAAGCAGATGCTTCTCGCTGCCGGTGTTCGCGCCGAGGTTCTGACCGGCGCGGTGGCCAGGGATGACCGGAACGCGCTCCTGGCCGCCTTCCGCGAGGGGACCTTCAAGGTGCTGGTGTCTACCAGTTCACTGGTTGGGGAAGGGTTCGATCTGCCCGCACTGGACACAGTCGTGCTGACATTGCCAAACGGTAATATCGCCAGGACGACGCAGATGCTGGGGCGCGCTCTGAGACCCTCGGCCGGCAAAGTGGCCGGACGAATCGTTGACTTCTGCGATTCCCGTGTTTCCCTGCTCGTAAGCCAGTTCCGTCGTCGTCAGACCGTTTACCGGAAGTTCTCCATCAGGGAGGATTTTGAGAAGAATCCTGATTTGGAATCCGCGTCAAAAGACCGATAGCCAAAAGGACCCGGTTGGATATAATACGGTCCGGCCTGACTGTGCCGATGGCTCTTTCCCGTTCCCTGAAACCGCGTTCTGGAGGCTTGAGATGAAGGTTACCTGCTCTGATTGCAGCAACTCCTGGGATATGGCGGACAGCGACCTGCCCAGGGACAAGTCAAGGTTCGATACCGTCTGCCCCGCTTGTGGCTCCACAGTCGGGGTTGAACTCGAACAAGGCGGCGAAAAAGGATCCGGGGACCAGATTCAGTGGTTTGTGGTTGTCGGGCGTGAACGCAAGGGGCCGTTCGATACCGCAGCCGTTATGAAGATGATCTCGGCCGGCGAGCTTTCTTCGACAGGATTCGTGTGGCGGCAGGGCTTCGAGGCATGGAAGAAGGCCGGCGAGGTCGAGGAATTTGCCCAGGCATTCGGTGGCGGCCAGGGCGGCGAGCCCGGCATGGTCTGGCAGCGCCGCGAGACCTCGGTTCTTTTTTCCCTTGATGACTACAAACAGCGTAAGGCAACGCGCAGCCAGGGCTCCGTCAAGGAAGCCGATGTCGTTGACGTGCGCAGCCTCGATGAGGAACCAGCCGCCGCTTCCCGCGGATCCGCCGCGGCCGGCATGATTTCCTTCGACGAGGCCGAGGTTCAGCGGGTTGCCGAGGCTCTTGCCCGTAAGAAGAAGACCAAGGCGGGTGTGACCGGCCTTTTGATTGGTCTGATTATTGTAATCGTTGTCGGTGCCGGTGCCTTCGTGGCTTGGCAGCTGATGAAAAACAAAAATATCGTTGGTGGACCCAGGGTGCCGGTGGCCACGGAACCCACACCGGGTCAGCCGACCCAGCCGGCTCAGCAGGAACCGGCAGCCCAGCCGGCACAGGCGGAACAGCCGGCGCAGGCGGAACAACCTGCCCAGGCCGAACAGCCTGCACAGGCCGAACCTGCGACCCAGGCAGCCGAGAAGCCCGAGCCCAGGAAGACCGAGCCGGTCGCCGTGAAGAAGCCGACTACCGAGACGAAGGCGACGACCACGACGACGCCGAAGCAGGAACCGGTCGCGACAAAGACCACGACCACGACGACGACGGTGAAGAAACCTGATCCCGTCGCTTCCGCCAACGATGCGGACGCGTTGCTGGCCCAGTTGAACGCCGGCAGAAAGAAGGATCCGACCGAGAAGACGGCGACGGCTTCATCCGGAGCCTCGTCCAACCTGCCCGAGAAGCTGACGGTCAGCCAGGTCGTGAAGGGCTTCAACTCGAAAAAGAGTGCGATGGATTCATGCGTTCGCGACAACGGCGATCCGATACCCTACACGGCAAAGGCGAACGTCGAGATCGAGGGCTCCGGGCGTGTCGTCAGCGTCAAGCTGACCAACGCCGGCGCGGCCAGAGCGTGTCTTGAGGGTGTAATCCGCGCGATCTCCTTCGATAAGTTCAGCGGTCCCAACATGAAATTCCCGTATACGATCAACGTGCGCTGATCAATTACTAGTCCAAAGACAGATCCCTGCTGGAATACACACGTTTCTTATTGACGTTGAGGCTGTAGACGGTTACATTGCAACGCATCGGACCTTGCGGTGTGCCGTGTCTGGCGGGGCTGTCTCGATCGGCCCTCAGGCGGCAAGGGGCTTTGTGTCCAGTGGGGGCCCAATGAGAACAAGGGTTTTCGCAGCATTTTTATTTGCGATTGTCGCGATGGTCGGCAGTGCCGCCTTCGCGCAGGACAAGGCGTCCGGAACGGACGAGGGCATCCTGGTCCTTCAGCAGAAGCCGTTTATCAAGGCGATGCGGTTCGAGATTGAGCCGACGTTCAACCTTCCGATGAACGAGACGGTCACGCAGCATGTCGGCGTGGGCGTCCAGCTTCGCTTCCATATCAAGGACTGGGTGGCCGTCGGCGCCGAATACATCAAGTATTTCGGCTGGTCCAAGGACGACGCCGACGGCGCTCTGGACAACTACGTTTCCTACGCGCGGCTCATGGATTTCTATGTAGGCGCAAACGTGTCCTTCGTCCCGCTTACCGGCAAGTTCCTCTGGCTCGGGCAGTACGGAAAGCCGGTTTACTGGGATATCTACATGACAGCCGGCGCCGGCGCGGCCAAGACCCTTTTTGGCGACTACCATGGGTCCGGTAACGTCGGATTCGGGTTCAGGCTCGCGGCAACGCAGTGGCTGACTGTGAATTTCGAGATTCGCGATTACATGTACATGGAAAATTACGCGCTTGAAGACAAGTTCGTCAATAACGTGGTCTTCTCGCTCGGACTGGGCTTCTTCATGCCCTTCAAGCACACGTACGTGCATCCGAAATGATTGGGGGCCGGGCAATGAAGCGTATTGCAGCGATTATCCTTGCGTTGGTTGTTTTTCCGGCGGTCGCCGTTTCGCAGGAGGCCAATCTTGCTGACGCTCCGGCGATCCGCAACCAGAAGCTTCTGCGCAAGGGCCGTCACGAGATCACGCCTGCATTCGGCGTGACCATCAATCAGAAATACAATACCGACCTGCTGTTCCAGCTTTCATACGAGTACCATTTCTTCGATTTCTTCTCCGCAGGCCTTGAAGTCGGTTATGCCGGCGTCGGTTTCCGAACCGGACAGGGCCGGATGATCGGCGATCTGGTGGACGATGATTCCCAGCAGGCGCTCAACCCGGATGTCGCCAGCTTTGGTCGTTCCGGACTTGGACTGCTGGTGCTGGGAAAGGTCTCGTTCGTTCCGCTTGCGGGCAAGATCGTTCTGGGCGGCAAGCATCTCGGGTATGCGGATATCCATCTGACCGCGGGTGTCGGTTTCGGCACGGTCAGCTACTACGACTGGGACAACCCTCCTGGCAGCGCCGCGCTGGCCGTCATGGTCGGCGGTGGTTTCAGGTACTTCCCGATTGAACTCCTGTCGCTCAACTTCGATGTCAGAGATTACATGGTGCAGCGCGCGCTCAGCGAGAAGGAAGAAAGCAAGCTGACGCAGAACCCGATGTTCATCTTCGGCATCTCCTTCTTCCTTCCCGAGACCAGACGCGGTCGCTGACAGAACCGGCTCAATCAACCTCTTTTCCAGGAGACCGATCGATGAAACGGGGAATTCACGTTCTGTTGCTGGCCATTGTCCTGTCGTTCCTCCCGGTGGCGGCCCTCGCCGGGCATTACGACGTGGCGGTGACGGGGCTTGTGGACGAGACGGTCGCGGCACGTCTGGCCGGCCACGGTATCAGGTCGACGCGCGAGTTGTGGGACAGGACCAGAACCAGCAAGGACCGCGCGTCCCTCGCCGCGAAAATGAAGGTCAAGCCGGCCGAGGTGCAGCGCTGGCACGACTTCTGCGATTTGCTTCGCCTTGATGGTGTCGGACCCAAGGTGGCCAGGATTATGACCCACGCCGGTGTTTCGAATCTGTCTGTCCTGGTTTCCAGGCAGCCCGACGAACTTGCTGCCGCAATCGTGGCTGTCAGGGACAAGGTCCCGGAGCTTGGTAAGCTGCCCGATCGGGACAATCTCCAGTCCTGGATCAACCAGGCCGCCGCGCTCCTGAAGTCCGATGCGGCTCCTGCTGGCGGTGGCGTCAGGTGACTGGTCGTTCTTCCCGGGGGTACCAATGGCCGCGGATCTGTTCATACACAATATCGGAACCCTTCTGACAGTCTCCGGTGGGCCGGTTGAATCGGCAGCCGTTCTGGTGCGCGACGGCGTCGTTTCGTGGTGCGGCCTCGAGGCGGACTGTCCGCGGATCCCTTCCGGCGTCGAGAGCCTCGACGCGGAAGGCGGTCTTGTCACGCCCGGGCTGGTCGAGTGTCATACGCACCTGATTTACGCCGGCAGCAGGGCCGACGAGTACGAAGCGCGCGCCCTGGGGGTCAGTTACCAGTCCATTGCCGGTCGGGGAGGCGGGATCCAGCGCACTGTCGAGGCGGTCAGGGAAGCCTCCATTGACACGCTGGTCGAACTCGCCGTCCCACGTGCCCTGGCCATGTTTCGGTCCGGGATCACCACGATTGAGATTAAAAGCGGCTACGGACTCACCCTTCAGGATGAGATCAAGATTCTTGAGGCTGCCGGCAGGATCCAGAATCATGTCCCGGTTACGGTTGTGCGAACCTTTCTGGGCGCGCATGCCATTCCGGCCGGGACTGCTGACAGGACCGCCCACGTCGACGCGATCGTTTCGGAATGGATTCCCGAGGTCGCCTCGAGAGGGCTTGCCACGTTCTGCGACGTGTTCTGCGAAACGGTCGCCTTCACGGTCGCGGAAAGCAGGCGAATCATGTCCTCGGCCATTGAACATGGCATGAGGGTCAAGATTCACGCGGACCAGCTCTCGGCGTCCGGCGCCAGTGCCCTGGCTGCCGAGTTCGGCGCCGTGTCCGCCGACCACCTTGATCATTCCAGCGACCGCGACATCGCGGCCATGGCCGCCGCAGGCGTGACCGGTGTACTGCTTCCAGGCTGCCCCGTCAGTATGTGCAGGCCTGAGTGGTTGAACGCCAGGCGGTTCATCGACGGTGGAATGAAGGTCGCGCTTTCGACCGACTTCAATCCCGGATCATCGGTCACATCCAATCTGCTGTTGATGGGCACTTTCGGCATGAGTTTCATGAAGATGTCCGCTACGGAGGTGTGGCGTTCGATAACAGCGGATGCCGCGTCCGCGCTCGGTCTGCCACCGGTGTTCGGCACGGTCGGGCCGGGAGCCCCGGCGGACATGGTGGTCTTCGACTGCGTCGACTTCAGGGAACCGTTCTATAATTACGCGACGGATCACGTGGCGGCCGTTATCAAGGCCGGCACGGTGCGGATCCGGCACCACGGCGGGTGACCGCCGGCTTCTCAATCATTTGCGGCGAATTCATGAAACCACGAGTACTTGTCTTCCTTGGCGGCGTTTCGCGTGAACACGACATATCGATGATGACCGGAGCCGCGATCATCGCGAGCCTCCCAGCGGCCGGCTACGAGCCTGTCCCTTGCGTGATCGGACGTGACGGATCGATGTCTTTCCCGGATGCCGGAGACCTGGCGGCCTCCGCGCCATCGATGTCGTTTGCCGAAGCGATTGGAAGGATTGCCTCGATCGCGCCGGACTGCATATTCATCGGACTGCACGGTACCGTTGGCGAGGACGGCCGGATACAGTCCCTTTGCGACCTGATGGGCCTCCCGTATGTCGGCTCCGACTCGATTGGATCGGCGGTGGGAATCGATAAGTGGGTCACCAAGGCCGTCTACCAGGCCAGCGGCGTGCCTACTCCGGCGGGACTGATGCTTCAAGGCCGCGAGCTTGACGACCGTAGCGCGCTTGATGCCGCTCTGGATATCACGGGGATCCCGGTGGTGCTGAAGGCCACCAGGGAGGGCTCGAGCTTCGGGGTGACCATAGTTCGCGAGCGGGAACGGTTCGATGACGGCCTTCGGCAGGTCAGGGGCACGTCAGACATGCTGGTGTTCGAGGCCTACAAGAAGGGCCGGGAGTTCTCGGTTCCGGTCCTGGAAGACCCCTTGACCGGAGTGCCGCGAACCCTGCCGATCATCGAGATAGTCGTTCACAAGGCCGATTTCTTTGATTACGGCAGCAAATACAACCCGGCGGCGGCCGACGAAGTCTGTCCCGCCAGGGTGGAAGAGGGCGCGGCGCGGAGGATGCGCGAGGCGGCCCTGCTGGCCCACAGAGCTTTGATGTTGTCGGGGTACTCTCGTACCGATTTCATCCTGGATCCTGACGGGGCGATCTGGGCGCTTGAAACGAACACGTTGCCCGGCATGACCGACAAGTCACTGTTTCCAAAGGCGGCGGCTGCCGCCGGCATCTCCTATCCCAACCTTCTTTCGGCACTCGTTGGTGGAGCAATCAGGCGACACAAGCAGCGCTGCGACAAGCCTGTTTCCTGATTTTGATGGCAGTCAAAAGGGGCAGTGGCTCAGAGTCCGAGGCCGCCGATGTCGATCGGAATGGTCGGGATGACGAAGATTGCCTGGTCCGAATCGGCGGGGCTCTGCGCGTCGGTCACCGTGGCCATGAAGAAGAAGCCCTCGATCACGTAGTCCATGCCGATCATGCTGAGGTCAAGCTTGACTGCCTCGTCGACACTGGTGACCCTGCCTGACAGTACGCCCTCGGAACTGAGCGTCAGTCCTTCCGGCACGCCCGACTTCGGGATCAGCATCTCGAGCAGCATCGACATCTGTGATTCCTGCCATGTGTAGGGCTTCACGCCGCCCTTTGCCTTGAGCTGTTCGTTGTAGGGCAGCCCGATGCCGGTGGTGATCACTGGCAGAATGATCGCCTTCGTGATGAACAGGTTGAATTCCTGGTCGCCGTAGATCACCAGCGGCGCGATCGCGACATGCAGAGTGAATTCGCGGGAGTCGTACGACGGCGGATCATCGATGTCGATGGCCCTGACCTTGAAGGTGAAATCGCCGTGCGCGTTCGGGATGCCGGTGATGGCGCCGTCAGAGGACATCGTCAGTCCGTCCGGGAGAGCGCCCTCGATGATCATCCAGCCGTACGGGGCCTTTCCACCGAGCGCTTGGAACTGGAACGAGTAGTCGGTGCCTTCCTCGGCGTCGGGCAGCGGAGACTTGCTGATGATACTGAGACCTTCCTCGTGGATGATAATCTCGTAAGGCTTCTGAACAGTCGCGCCCTTGGAGTCGGTCACGCCGATAACGACTTCGTAGTTGCCGGCCTGGCTCGGGGTTCCGCTAATCTCACCCTCGTTCGACATCAGGATGCCAGTCGGCAGGGTGCCGGAAACCAGCGACCATGTGTATTCGGGCACGCCGCCCATCGCCTCGAGAGTCGCGCCGTAAGCTATCTTAATCTGACCTTCGGGCAGGTACGGAGTGACTATCGAGAGGGGCACCGGAGTGCAATGACCGTCAAGGCACTCGTTTCCAATCGCGCACTGGTCGTCGTTGACACATTCAACGCAGTCGCCCTTGAAGCAGATCGCCTTGGTTCCGCATTCCTGTTCAACCCATTTCGCCGGATCGCCGGCACATGCGACAAGCGTGTTGCCGATGCACTGGCTGGCACCGGGGATGCAGCTTTCGGTCATGCAGCCGCCAGCGATGCAAACCTCGCCTTCCGGGCAGTTTGTGGCTTCGGACCAGTCTGAACCGTCCGCAAGGCACACCTGAACCGTGCCGTCTGTGTTGCATCTGGTGGTCAGCGGGGTGCAGGTCTGAGCGTCAAGACAGCCCGTCCTGTCGTCGCAGCCGCCATTGCAGGGAATGACGTCATAATTCGAACCGTCCGCGTTACACATGAGGTAGTTTGAGGCCGAACATTTGCCTGTACCAGGCATGCATATCGCGCCATCCGGAAGCACGACGTCCTCGAGGGGATCGACCACATCCCCTTCCGTCATGTCATCCGTGCCAACAATGTCGTTGTCAACGTTGGGATCTGTACCGCATCCCGCAAAGGCGACGGCAGTCAGCAAGACTAGCAGAAAGCGCTTGTTCATTCGAAGCCACCTGTAAACAAAGAGAAAAAAGCAAGTCGTAAGACTTGGACGCGATTATATCCTTTGAGCCGAGTCATTTCCAGCACCCAGGCGAGACGTAATTATCTGTCTTTTTCAATGTCTCGACCACTGGGTGGCTACCCCCCGCGGAAGGGGGCGACGCCCCCGTCAAGAAGATCGGGAATCCGCGTTCATCGGCCTGGTTGAAATCAGGCCGCCAATCGCTTTGTCTTTTTAATCCAAGAAGTTGCGGAGATCTTGCGTCTATGGCCGACCTTCGACGCCGTTCAGGCACGCTTCTTGAAATGAGAACCTCCATCATCCTGGAGGAAAGGACAGATGGAAACGACGAATCAGGTTCGGCAGCAGGTCACGACACTCTCGGCGCTGGTCCCTCTTGTCAGGCGTCTGGCGACCAGGTTCAGACGCGACTACTGGTCGCCCGCAGACCGTGAGGACATCCTTCAGGAAGGCTTCGTGGGATTGATGGAGGCGGTCGGGCGCTTCGATCCGGACAGGGGGTGCGCGCTTTCGACATACGCCGGCAAACGCGCCAGCGGCGCGATGTTCGATCACGTCAGGGACATCTGCCGCAGATCAAGGGAGCGACTGACCGAGGACGACCCACAGGACCAGATTCAGTACCGCAAGGATCACGACAACGGTCCTAACCGTTCGATCGAATCAGGGGTCATGTTGATGAGGTTCTCACGCTTTCTCGGCTCGGACCTGGACGGACTCGACTTTCTGGACCACGACGAACGCGAGATCATCCGACTCAGGTTCTTTGAAGGCATGACCTGCCGCGAGGTGGCGGAGGCACTCGGGATAAGCGCGGCGACCGTGTGCAGGACCGAGCGCACCGCGTTGACCAGGTTGCGCAAGAACTTTGTTCTGAAACACTGTGGTCCCGCCGCGACCATAGACGGAGCCATCGGTGGAAGCCGCGCGGAAATGGACGCCGAGGCAGACACCCTGGATGAGACCGCGGATCAAGGCACATCGAAGGATGCGTCCCTGGACGATGTCCTGGCGTCCCTGACGTTGTGAACTGTCTACAGCAGATCAGCCCCGAGCACGACCATTCCTTCCCTGACATCGGACACGCCGTTACCGAGCTGCACGATTGTGCCGGGCTCGATCCCCGGAATGATCGAGCCGAGGTCGATCTCGGGAATCGGGAAGGCGAATTCCTGGCCTTCGATCGATCGGACCAGGTCGGGAATCGACGGAAGGAACATGTCGAAGAGGTCCCCCAGATCGCCCTTGTTCACGAACTCGGTCTGGAAGAAGGTCACCTTGCCGAACCTGATTCCAACGTTGGAGCCCTCTGCAACTATCTGGACCTGAACCGCCATCTGCAGCCAGAGGTCGAAGAACTGCGGGTTCCCGAGAATGTCGACCTGAACCTTGAGGAATGCGTCGCCTATCTCGAGCGCCATCATCCCGTCATCGCCGACCACCGCGCCGTCGTTGATTATCGGCGGCAGATAGAGATCGGGCGTGATCTTCAGGTTTCCGACGCCGAAGCCCACGTCGCCGACCAGACCTGACAGATCGATCTTTCCGGTGATCCAGCCCGACTGCCAGAGCATGAAAAGCAGCGTGTTGACGGTCTTGATATCGATGGCCGCCTGCACGCCGGGTTCGGGGTCGAACGCGAATGCATTGCTCTGGATGTCGGTGAGGCTTCCGATTACGCCAATCGGGTCGTGATCAACCTTGTGGGCAGTGAGGAAGCCCAGTTCGAGGCCTACCGTGCCGCCCGAGGTGGTGAACACAATCGTGGACGGCGCCAGCGAGAGATCCATTGTAACAGGCGTCCCGCCGCTGACGATGGCCGGTATCTCGACGGGCTGCTGCAGGTTCAACTGGTCGAAGAGCGCCTCGAGCACGGTGCCCATCAGTTCGACGACGAGCGGCTCAAGCAGGTCGGTCAGCAGCGGCGTCAGGAAGTTCAGGATGGGTTCAAGAACCCAGTTCATCAACAGGTCGTCGATGCTGCCGACGATTCTGGTCAAGTCGATCGTGCCGAGATCGATCCCCAGCGCGCCGATGGTGCCGAGGTCAATCTCAAGGTGTTCGATCGGGTCGAGCTGGATGTCGTCGATGGTCAGCTCGAAGTCATCACCTTCAACAGTCAGGTCGGTATCCGGAGTCTTGTTGATGTTCAGCGACACGCCGAGTCCGAACGTGCCGATCTCCATCGAGGAACCTGATGAACTGGACGGGTCCAGAAGTTCGTAGGTGTTGCCGAAGGCGATCGCCCTGGCCTTGATTGTGAATTTCAGATCCAGGCCGATGTGTACCGGCTGAAGCGTGACCGAGGTGGCAACCCCGCCGTCCCTGGTGCGTATTTCGACGTATGGATCGCCGAAGCTGACATCCCGGAACTGGACCTCGACCTCGAGGTCGCCCTGCAACTGCACGCCCAGTATACCGAAGTTGACGATGTTCGGGATCGGAACCGAGATCGGCGGAAGCGAATCAAGGAGTCCGCCGACGTTGCTGGACAGAAGAATCTCGATCAGCGTCGCGAGATCATTGGGGTGCGTGCGGTCATGGTCGCCGTCGTCCAGGAAGGACTGTCCTAAAAAGAGCATTGCGCCGTCGTCCCTGACCACGTCGCTCATCAGCGTCTCGCCATCGACGGGTGTCCAGGAATCGGAGTAGTAGAAGCCGCGGGTGGTCGAGTATTCGAATCCCTGAGAATCCTTGACCGAGAAGAGCAGTCCGTTCAGTCCATGTTTCGCGGTCATCGGCATCGAGAACCTGCCATCGGCCCCAATCGCGATGACCTCTTTGTTGATTTTGAGCGTCACGTTGCTGTTGGCCGCGTCGATGACGGTGCCGCGAACCTCCACTTCCGGAGAACCCTCAACCGTTTCGCCGCGAGGCGGCCAGTCAATCTGCAGTTCCGGCGCGGACAGGTCGCACTTGACCTGGTCGCTGTCGGAGAGCTCGAAGTCGCGCAGAGCCACCGTGACCGTCCAGTTTCCTTCCTGTTTAACCGTGAGCGTGTTTCCCGACAGCGTCAGCCCTTCCGTCGGTGAAATCACGATGTCCGCCGGGAGGTCGGAAACCACGTTCCCCCAGGCGTCCGTGACGATCCACGACACCTTGATGGCCGCTTTGAGCGCGTAGTTTTCCTTGTCGGGGTTCAGCTTCATTTCAAGGCCGATCGGCCGGCCGGGAGATACCTGCAGGATCGCCGGGCTCTTTTCGCAATCAGGAAATTCGGCGGGCGCCGAGCAGAAGACTTCCCATGCTCCAGCCGTTTCGGAACTGACGGTGAAGCCTTCAACCTCGAGCGCGCCGGATCCTTCCGGAAGCGACTCGAAACCGGTCACCACGTTCCCGAAGGCGTCGACCACGTCGCAATCAACCGTCGCCGACTCTCCGGCGCTGACGTTTTCGGGAAAAACGGTGGCGACCGTTCCAGCCGGGTCACCCGCAGTGACGATGAAAGCCGCCGATTCCGACTCGGCCAGAGGCAGCGATGCCGAGCGGCACGTGACTTCGAACCCGCCAGACCTGGAGGTGACGATGCTCAGGCCGTCTATCGTCACGCCATCGGCCGGAGTCACCTCGATGGTGGCGTCCGGAACCGGGGCTGAAACATCGCCTTCGATGATCGAACAGGACACCTGCACGGTGGAACCAGCGATAACACTGGCAGGGTCAACGGTCGCGGTGATCACGAGCCCTTCTCCCTGTCCCCATCCGTCGTCGCAGGAAACAGCGAGAAGCATCACGAGCAGTGGTATCCCCAGACACGATTTCACATGTGATTTCATCTGTTGTCCTGTTCGGAATAACAAGATTAACAATTATACTAGTTTAAGAAACCCAGGCACATGCAATTTTAGCAAGGTTTTCGTCCGCTCGAATTGCTATAATACTGCGCGCCGGATTTCTGGGCGGTTTGCTTCATCAACAGGGTATGATGGCTTTGTCGACAGACGTTCGAAGGCGAAACCTCGTTGTGCTGCTCGCGGTGACGCTGGCCGCCACGTATTTCGTGTCCACCCCGGCCCTGTCGAATCCCATGGATCAGTTCGGTTCCGGTTCGGTCGGAATCGCCATGGGGGGCACCGGAACCGCAACGGCGGACTCCTACAGCGCCACCTATTACAACCCCGCCGCGCTCGGCTTGATGGAACGGGTGGAGTTCGGTCTGGGTGTTTCGGTATACAGGCCCTGGCTGAACGCCCGGTTCAATGAGTTCGATGACGTTACGAAGACTACCTCTCCCGTCTCGCAGCGTCGTTTCGATCGCGCGACCGTCTTTCTTGAGGGCGGCGTCGCCGCACCCATCCCGCTGGGAAAAGGACTCGATCGGCACCTGTTCTTCGGGCTTCAGGTTCAGACTCCGGCGACCGAACTGTACTCGGTCGAGGCGCTCGGGCCGACCGAGGCGAACTTTCCGTTCTACGAAAAGCGCAATACCCGTCTGGTTGTGAACGTCGCGATGGCGGGACGCTGGAAGTGGTTGATGGTCGGTGTCGGAGCGTCGGTCCTTCCTTCCGTTGGCGGGTTGGTCAGCGTGGACCTGGACTCAGCCGATCCGCAGAACTATCTCGGGATAACCGTCGGTTATCGCGTTTCGGCGAATGTGGGTCTGCTTTTTGAACCGATTCGGGGGCTTACGCTTGGCTTTTCCTGGCGGGGCGCTAATCGCACCCATATTGAACTGCCAGTCGACGCAACGGTCTCAAACAGCATAAACCCGATCTATCTCATGGTGAACGCGATCGCTTACTGGACTCCGCACGAGTTTTCGTTCGGCGCCGGATGGAAGGCCGATGACTACTCGGTTTCGGCCGACGTGATCTGCTATCTGTTCAGCGGGTACCGCATGTCCTCGCCCGAGGTCAAGCTGTTCTCGGATCCGGGCCGCGAGGATGAGATTGGTTCTTCGTCGATTCCGTCACCTGGTTTGCGTGACAGTGTCACCGTTCGACTGGGCGCGGAGTATCGTCCTCACAAGGCCGTGGCGTTGCGTGCCGGATTCGGTTGGGCGCAGAGTCCTCTGCCGGTCCAGTCCGGCGAGACAAACCTGCTCGGAGGAGATCAGTTCTCCGGTTCGTTCGGGATCGGTTTCGACGCCGAGCACGTCGGAGGGCCGAAGATATCGGTCGATGCCCACTTCATGGCCGCGGCCGTCATCGACAACACCGACGTCAAGATTTCAATGATTCCGGGCAATCCAGGTTATCCCGCGGTGGGCGGCGGCGGCTGGTTCCTGAATTCGGGTGTATCACTGAGGTTTGGATTCTGATGACTCGATGCTTACGCATGTCGCTGCCGGTTCTGATCCTGTTTTCAGGGCTTTTGTCAGTGACATCCTGTGGTCGCGGGCCAGGGGTCGATTCCGACGGCGACGGCCTTTCGGATCTTCAGGAATTGCTGTTCGGAACCGGTTCGTCGATATCCGATACGGACAACGATGGTGTTCCAGACGGCCGGGACGACGATCCGCTTTCAGGAGATCCGCAGATCAGGCTTACAGCGAGTCCCGCATTCGAGAACGAAGACGGAGATCGCTGCGTTATTGTGGGCTTTAGGGTGCTGGATGGACGCGGGTTCGGTCTTGGAAATGCCAAGGTCTCGGTCTCGTGGGAGTTGGGCGCCCTCGGTGAGGTGACGACCGACGATACCGGCTCCGGAAGGTTGACGGCATGTTCCCCGCATAAAGCCGAGACCGTCCTTAAAGCTGAGAGTCAGAACCTCGGTGGAAGGGTCGACAAGATCAAGGCCAGTATCGATCTTTCGTTCAAGCATCTTGCCGTTCCTGGCGTCAACACGGAACCCGACCAGGGCGCTGGCCCGGCGAACGGCCACGTCAAGGTGACCGCGTTGCAGCGCACCTGTAACGGAGCTTTGAGACCTTTTGAAGGCGCCTCCGTGTTCGTGGATGCCGGGACTGGCTCCGTTCCGTTCCAGACGACCGGTCCGGCCGGCGTCGTGGAGTTTTTCGATTCGTCGCTGGTTTCGAGTTACGATGTCACGGTCGGAGCGCCAGGGCACAGGTACGTCACGTATCTGGGCATTTCCGGCGCCTCGGTGTCGGTCGTCCTTGATCCGCTCGACGTGGTTGCTTCGGATGCCGCATCAGGGTTCGGGCAGATCGAAGGCCTCGTTTCGGGGTTCCTGGGCGAGGGTGGCCTAGAACCGCTGCCGTCCTCATCAAGTCTTATCGGCGATGACAGGATCGCGGTCGCGATTGTCTCGACCGCGATCAATGGCAGACCACTCTCATCGATGTCCATGGGTAGTGTCCTTGAGAAGCCGGGCGACGGCGGCGTGCCGGGAAACATGCCGCTCTGCCTGTATTCCGATCCGGTTCAGGCGCTCAAGGACAATGCATGCAAGTATGCAGTGTTCACTCTGTCCGATGTCCCGGCCGGTCAGCATCTGGTGTTCGCGCTCGGTGGAACGGTCGCCGATCCGCTCACGACGATCAGCGATCCCTACAAGATCGACTTCAGGCCGCTCGCGCTTGGGATTGCCCGGGTCAACGTCAAGCCTGGCCAGGTCAATGAGGCCGACATACTGATGAACATCGATCTTTCCTCCCAGGAGGAGGACGCGGTGCAGATGTACCTCGGCAATCTTCCGACCGACTACAAAACCGGCGCACCGATGCCGAATGCACTCGCCATGCCGGTGATCGATACCGGCGGCGAGGGTTTCATATTCGTTTCGATTAACGGCGACTATAACCGGGAAGGTTTTCAGAATCCGATCGAGATCAAATTCCCGGATCCCGACGATCCCGTCCTGAAGAACCTTGGTCTGCGCATAACGAACCTGGCGGTCGGCCTGGCGAGCCGCGCTTCATACAAGTCCGGGGATCCGCCGGGGATTTCAACTCCGGTAAGGCCTGGTGTCGAAGCCGGAGATACCGTGCATCTGGACTCGCCGTCCGCGTGGCTTGAACTGCCCGAGTTGCTCGAGCCGGCGGTCGTGCCGCCCGACAGGCCGCTGGACACGGTGTCCCCCGACCTGTTTACCGGGGAGATTCGCTGGCGTCCGGTGTCAAATCCCGTCAGTCCCGACCTTTACATTCTGCGTCTGAACTATCTAACCTCCGCGGTTGAGAACAGATGGTTCGTGGACGGTGAAGGCAAATTCGGAACCCTTGGCGGGCCGCGTTCCCATGCGCTCTGGGAATTCTTCGTTCCGCCCGACCGCTCTTCCGTGACGCTTCCGGTCTTCCCGGAAGGCTTCCCCACGCCATATCTGGGCAACCCCGAGCCGACTCCACCGGATTCCAGGTCTCCGCATTTCTTTGACGCGGACACCATTGAGGTCGAATTGAGCGCCTACGTACTTGGCGCAGACGGCAAGCCGTTCGATTACTCCAGTGATTTCGAGTACAACGATGTGAACATGCACTGCACCGTGGTGTCCCAGGAATCGGTTCCGGTCAGGATGGGAAAGCAGGTTGCCCGTTAGTGCCCTGAGCGCAATCCGACAAGGCTATCTGAATGCCCTCAATCCGACGACCCCGTACCGTTCGACATAGCCGGGATAAACACCCGGGCACTCGTTTCGCTTCGAGCAGGAGTCGCAGATATCGGTGAATTGCCTGTCACCGTGATCGGACTTGTAGATGCCGTCCTCGAAACCTTCGCTCATGAACACGATGTTGTGTTCGAGCAGATTCGACACCGAGTCGAGCGCCGTGCGGATCTGGCAGAGAGGGAAACCCTCGACGACCGTTTTGAAGCCGCTCTCCGGATATCGCTTTGCGGTCCTGGCGACCTCATCGCACCCCGCGCGCCCGGCCAGTTCAGGCTGAATCGCCAGATCGGCCTCGTTATCCTGGAACAGCCCGCGAGGTTCCATCAGGCACAGCTTGTGCGTGATCGGCGCGAATGGAGCGACCAGGTCTCCGATGGCGGCCAGTTCGCGCACGTTTCGCCTGTTGAGCACCGTGTTGACGTGCAGTTCGACACCCTGCCCGGAAAGGGCCGCCAGCGATCGCAGGACCGCGTTGAATGTGTCGGCGCCGGTGATTGAGCGATGTGTTTCAGCGGAGGCGCCGTGCAGGGAGGTGTGGACGTACTTCAGGCCCAGGGAGAGCATCCTGCCAAGATAGTCGGGGTTGCCCAGCATTCCGCAGTTCGTGATCAGACCGAAGTCCATCCCGAGAGCCCTGACGCCCCTGGCAAGCAGGAACAGGTCACGCCGAAGGGTCGGCTCGCCCCCGGAAAACAGGATCATCGACGCCCCTGCGTTTTTCGCGGCCAGCGCCTTTTTTAGAATGGTCTCGGCCGGCTCGTCCGGGACCGAACCACGGTAGTCCGCCGCGCGGCAGAAAAGACACATGGAGTTGCAGGAATAGGTGACTTTCAGGACTGCCCTGACTGGATTGTCCGACATCATCCGAGGCTGCCCCGGGGCACCGGTCGTTCATGGGGTCGGCCGTGCCAGTTTGAACGCGCCCAGGCTAGCCGCATGAGTCCTTGCGGCCGTCGTGAAGGTACTCGGTTCGTTCCTTGACCTCGACCCAGCGATTGAAGATGGCCATCGTCTCGTTGTCGTTCTCGACAAAATGGCGCATCAGTCGATCCTGCACGCCCATGTATATCCGGCATCGCTGATTCGTGCTGTTCTGCGGGAAAATATTTCCCTGCTCGCCGTAGTTGTAAACCGGACAGGTCCCGCACCACGGCTTGTAGGCGCACATCGAGCACCCCGGGATCGAGTCCAGGGTCGATGCCATCGCCAGTGTCTTCACCGTGTCGTGCGTCACGACGTCCTTGAGCGTCATGTTGCCGACATCCCCCAGCTTGAAGATGTCATCTCCCATCTGGAAGACCATGCGGCCCTCGTCGCACGTGAAGATTGAACCGTCGTAGTTGTAGGCGATCTGTCCGATTCCAGCCCCGCACGGGTTGCGGATATCGAGGTAGTTGGGATCGTCCGGGGTCATGATCTTGGTAAGGAAGATGGCGGCCAGGCGCTCCATGACCTCGACACCCTGCCTGTTGAGCTCAAGGATGTAGTCCAGCGCCTCGTTGTAGAACTTGAGGAAGTCTTCGGCCGGGTAGCCTTCCGTTTCCTCGGCCTTCTTGGCGTAGCCGAACGGATTCAGCGGTCGCATGAAGATCGCCCGGCAGCCGCGCGCAACATATTCGTCGACAAGTTCCTTCGCGCGTCCGAAGTGTTCCCGGGTGATCGTCGCCAGGGCCTCGACGTGGTACAGCTTGGGGTCGAGTCCTGCCTGAACGTAGGCATTGTTGATTCGATCCATCCAGTAAACGCATTTGTCATGCGCGCTGGCGCCGGACAGCCGGCGGTTTCCGTCGTGGATGTCCTTGGGACCGTCCAGCGACGTCGAGATCTGGACCCGTTTTTCGATCAGATAGGCAAGCTTCTCGTCGTCCATCAGGGAAAGATTCGAAACCAGCGAGAACATGACCCGCTTGCCCGCGGCCATAGCCTTCATCGAACCGTACTCGACCACATGCTGAACCGTCTCCCAGTTCACGAGCGGTTCGCCGCCCTGGAATTCGATAGTGATCGTGTCGGAAGGCGAGCGCATCGCGATATCCACGACTTTTTCAGCGGTCGAAATCGACATATCGGTCTCTGTCTCGCCCAGCGAGGCGCGGCTTGCATGGCAATAGCGGCAGACCTGGTTGCAGCGCAGCGTCACCACCATGATGTGAAGGACCGGGCCGCGGTACAGGTAGGACATCTTGCGCCCGTATGCTTCGCTGGCCGTGTCGATGCCTTCCTCGCCCGCGATCAGCATGTGCTTTTCGAGCAGGCGTCGCTCGAGATCGGATTCGGCCTCGACCTTGCCTGCCGCAAGAAGGTCCATCTCGTCCTTATTCAAGACGATGAACTCTCCGGCGTCATTGGTCACGACGAAGCTGTCGCCGACCTGCCGGTAACGAATCAGGTTTCTTTCGGGCTTCCCGGTCATTTCACGCCTCGCATGGAGATGGTTTCGCCCAGGACGAAGTTCTCGAACTCGCCCATAAATTCGGCGTCATCGGCCGCATCGCCCGACTGCAGATCGACGATCGTGTAGTCGCCATCGCGCAAAGTCGATATCGAAGCGACCTCGGAGAACGCCGCGACCGCTGTTTTGACAGCGCGCGCCGGGTATATCTTTTTGTGCAACCTGGTCTTCATGTGTCCCCCTGGACTGATTGAATCCTAACGGAAAGCCAGCTGTTACTGCTTGCCGCCTTCGCCGCGCGCAGACTCGTCCTTCTTGTACTTTTCCTCCCAGGGGATCGCGATCCCGAAAGGATCGTCCAGAAAATCCAGGCTCTCTTCTTCTTCGCTGAGAAGCTTGGCAACCTCGGGGGGCAGGTCCGGAACCGTGGCGGCGATCGGCGCTGGCGTCTGCTGACCGTCCGGGGGAATCGATTCGCCGATCGCGCGGCCGACTATCATGGTCCTGACCTTTTCGGTCTGCCTGGCCAGCTTGAACCGCAGGGCCTGGTTCACCATCTCGTTCTTGAACTCGCCCGCCAGTTCGGCCAGGGACCACTTCGAATTTGTACGCGGAGTCAGAACGACCTCGATATGGTCGTCATCGGCGAGATCGCAGTGAACGTAGCAACGATCCAGGAAAACGAAAGCCGTTCCGAAGAGGGCGTCCGTCGAGTAGAGTGACTTGTGAAATCTGATCACGGCAGAATCGCCTTTCACGGTCGCCTTGAATTCAGACCTTGAATCGGCCTTTTTTGCGGGCATTCCAGTGTCCTCCAGATAATTCGGTTGGTTGCCGCGGTCCCCCGAACCGGGCGAATGCGGCAAGCATGTTAACCACCGCCATCGGCGGTTGTCAAGGCACGCGGGCGTACATGTGTGATGGATTGATTGAAGTTGAATCGGTCGGGGCGACTGGATTCGAACCAGCGACTCCATGGTCCCGAACCATGTGCGCTACCAGACTGCGCTACGCCCCGTTTGTACTGTCAGTCACCACCACGTCGCAGCAGGTCGATCGCCTCGCGGTAATTGGCAGCCTTCATAACCGCCGCACCACCAACGACCTCGTCGGCCCCGGCCCTGGCCACCCGCCCGATATTGGACGCGTTGACCCCGCCGTCGACCTGGAACGTGATGTTCCGACTCAAAGCGACGGGATTTTGTCGCAGCACGGCCAGTTTGTCAAGAGCTTCCGGAATAAGAGACTGACCGTAGAAACCGGGGTTGACCGTCATGACCAGCACGAAGTCCACCAGATCCAGATACTCGAACAGGCTCTCGGCCGGAGTGGGCGGATTGATGACAATGCCCGGTGACACGCCGAGGTCTCGGATCATCTTGAGCGAAGGTCGGATCCGTGACTGCTCGATCTCTACGTGAATGCCTATCCTGTCCGATCCGGCGCGGGCGAACGCCTCGATGTAACGCCACGGTTCCTGAAGCATCAGGTGCGTGTCGAACGTAATCCTGGCATGTGGCCTGAGATCCTTGACGACACCTGGTCCCATCGTCAGGTTTGGAACAAAGTGCCCGTCCATGATGTCCAGGTGAATCATGTCGGCTCCGGCGGCCTCCAGGGCGATGACCTCGTCGGCGAGGCGGCCCTGATTTCCGGCGATAATCGACGGAGAGACCTTCAGATTGAACGGATGTTTTCCAGAACCCATTGATACTGCCTCCCGGGGATGATAACTCGACCTTCAATTCACACGGCACCAATCCCCTGTGCTGCCATTGATAGCATTCCGCCGTCCATCGGGCAACCCTTCCCGTCGATCTTCCGATATTCCATCAGGGGCCGCGATCGGTTAACCTTCGGCGCCATGATTGACCTTATCGATATCAAGAAGTCGTTTGGTTCGCGCGTTCTGTTCGCGGGTGTGAATCTGCGTATCAATCCGCGCGATCGACTGGGCCTGGTCGGCCCAAACGGCACTGGCAAGACGACGCTCTTCAGGGTCATCCTGGGCGAGATTGGGCCTGACTCGGGCAGAGTCGAGATTCAGAAAAACCTGCGGATTGGGTATCTCCCCCAGGAGGTGCATCCTTCCGGGGCCGGGACCATGGGGCTGGCCGACTATTGTGTTGAGAAGGCTCGCGGTGTCGGCGCGCTTCTCAGGGACAAGGCTGCCTGCCTGGCGGAACTTGATGCGCTGGGACACGGTCACGACAGCGACGAGATCCATGTTTCACTTGCGAAGAAGCTGGCTTGGATCGACGACCGGCTTCTGGCGGCGGATGCCGATCACATGCCGGCCAGGGCCAGGGCGATCCTGGTCGGGCTTGGTTTTGAACCCGCCGATGTCGACCGACCCTTGAATTCGCTGTCGGGCGGTCTGCTGATGCGCGTCGAACTGGCCAGGCTCCTGCTGGACGAACCGGACCTTCTGCTGCTTGACGAACCGACCAACCACCTCGATCTGGAAGGCATTCTCTGGTTCGAGGAATACCTGACGTCCTTCAAGGGCTCGGTCGTGATGATTGCCCACGACAGACAATTCTTGAACCGTACCGTCACACACGTTGTCGAGGTCGGGCCCAACGGGGCCACCGATTTCGGTGGCGACCCTTCGCTGCCGGTGTACGACCGTTACGTCGAGGAACGGGCGCGCTGGGTCGAACTGCAGTGGAAACGCTACGAGGAACAGCAGCAGCGGATCGCGGAGATGGAAGACTACATCGCGCGCAACCGGGCCAGACTTTCCAGTGCGTCGGCCGCGCAGTCGCGGATGAAGGCGCTCGAAAAGATCGAGCGCATCGAACCGCCGGGTTCCTTGAGGAAGGTGCATTTTCGTTTTCCGGTGCCGCCGCGGACGCCGGACCTGGCGCTGAGTGTCGAGGATGTCACCCGCCAGTACGGCGATCGGGTGGTGTTCAGGGATCTGAACCTGAGACTCCATCGTGGCGAGAGGATGTGTCTGATCGGACTCAATGGCGCCGGCAAGTCCACGCTGCTGAGGCTGTGCGCCGGCAGGACAGCGGCGGACGCGGGCAGGGTTGTCGTTCAGGACAACGTTGGTGTCGGATACTTCGCGCAGGATTCCTACGAGATCCTGACCCCCGAGAGGACCGTCGAGCAGACGATGCTGGAAGTGGCCGACTTTTCGACTGCCCCGCATGTCAGGTCCATTCTGGGCGCTTTTCTGTTTTCGGACGACGACTATGACAAGAAGGTCGTTTCGCTTTCAGGCGGCGAGAAGGCGAGGTTGATTCTGGCGCGGCTTCTTCTGCAGCCATTCGGGATACTGGTTCTCGACGAACCTACCAACCATCTCGACATCGCATCGCGCGAGATCCTCGAGTCCGCGATGAAGCAGCACACGGGAGCGGTGATCTTCACGACTCACGACCGTCGCTTCATGGACAACGTCGCCACCACGACGGTTGAATTGAAGGATGGAAAGGCGACGCGATGGGAAGGAAACTACAGCTATTATCTTTCAAAGACGGGTGGTCTGCTGGCTCCTCCCGCGGACGCTCGTCGGGAACCGGACCAGGGGGCGGCGCCGCGCAGGGCGGCGGAGCGCGATCGCAGGCGTGACGAGGCGGAGAGACGAAACAGGCTCTACCGGATGCTGAAGCCTCTCCGTGATCGTGTCGAGGCATTCGAGAAAAGGATTTCTGACCTTGAGGCCGAACTCAAGATAGTCGAGGATGAACTTGTTTCTCCCTCGCTTTACGAGGATCTGGAACGAGCCAGACAGGTGAGCGAGAAGGCCCGCGATCTGAGGGCGACGCTGGATACCGTTTTCGATGAGTGGACGGCCGCGGCCGAGGAGCTGTCGGCAAGGGAACTCGAGGAGTCCTGAACTCGGCGGGGGGAATATGAAGTTTCTGGGTAGTCACCTCAGTTACATGCTTGAGAAGCACCAGTCCCGCAGCAATCTGAAGGCGTTCGCGAGATACCTGGCCTTTCTGGCGATAGTCATAGTCCTTTTCTCGCTGGTGTTTCACGTGATCATGGTCAGCGAGGGCCGTGATTATTCATGGGTGACAGGGTTTTACTGGACCCTGACAGTCATGTCTACATTGGGCTTCGGAGACATCACGTTCGAGAGCGACCTCGGAAGGATCTTCAGCATCTTCGTTCTGATGTCGGGGATCTTCCTTCTATTGATAGTTCTCCCTTTCGCCTTCATCAGGTTCTTCTACGCGCCGTGGCTGGATGCCCACATCAGGACACAGGCGCCGCGAAGGGTTCCGCTGGGAACGGCGGGACACCTGCTTTTCACGGCATGGGATTCGATAGAACGCGGGCTGGCGGATCGTCTGACGCTGCTCGGAATCCCATATTTCGTCCTTGAACCTGACCCCGTGCGCGCGAACGAGCTTTTCGTCGAAGGCGTACCCGTGCTTACCGGTGAGATGGACTCCATTAAGACTTACGAAGCCGCCGCGATCGAAAGGGCCAGGGCGGTCTTCGCGTCCCAGGGCGATGCCGCGAACACCAACATCATTTTGACCGTGCGCGAGATATGCCCGTCGGTTCCGATCATCGCGACCGCCGAAAATCTTGAGTCCAGGGACCTGCTCGAATTGGCTGGTGCTACAAACGTTCTGTCGCTCAAGCAGCGACTGGGAGAGCAACTCGCGAACCGTGTCGAGTCGACGGCAAGTTCGGTTCATGTGATCGGCAGCTTCAAGAGTCTTCTGATTGGCGAGTTTCCTGTTTTCGGCACCACGCTTGCGGGCCAGACGCTGGCCGAGACCGGTCTCAGACAGAAGACCGGCGTGAACGTGGTCGGCATGTGGGAGCGTGGACAGCTCAGACCGGTCAGGTCGGACACGGTGCTCGATCAGTGGAGTATTCCGGTCGTGGTCTGTTCGTCTGCACAGATCGAGACCCTGAACGAGCTCGTCCGCACGAGCTGCTCCCACAGCGGCCCCGTGATCGTTCTGGGAGGCGGCAGGGTCGGGCGGGCGACGGCAGTCGCTTTGAAAGCCAAGGGACTAATGGTGCATCTGATCGAGCGGGATCCCGCGGAGGCGGCGAAGTCGGCCGGTCTTGTGGACCAGGTATTTGTTGGAGAGGCGGCTGACCGCGACACGCTCGACCAGGCAGGGATCGCCGAGGCGGCGTCGGTCGTCCTGACCACCAACGACGATTCCACCAACGCCTATCTGTGCATTTATTTCCGCAAGCTGAAGCCGGAGATCAGGATCGTCTCCCGCATCACTCACGACCGGAACATCGAATCGATTCACCGCGCCGGCGCGGACTTCGTGCTCAGCTACTCCTCGCTGGGTCAGGAGTCGGTCCTTTCAATCCTGCAGGGCAGGGACTTCGTATTCCTGGGCAGCGACGTGGAGTTCCATGTCTTCAGCGCACCTGTCTCGATGACCGGGAAGACTTTGCGCGAGAACAATATCGGCGCCCGGACCGGCGTTAACGTGATTGGCATGCAGATCGGCGATAAAACGGTCATTCCCGGGCCGGATACGATCATAGGCCCCGAAGCCAGGTTGATAGCGATCGGCACCGCGCATCAGGTTTCGGAATTATTCAAGGAGTTCGGATAGTTAGGGTCGGCTACTTCTGCTCGTCTTCTTTCCGTGCCTCGGCGATACCCGCCTCGGTCGTGATCATCAGACCGGC
The DNA here is from genome assembly GCA_017997155.1 of Myxococcota bacterium. GTDB lineage: Bacteria > Myxococcota_A > UBA9042 > DTJE01 > DTJE01 > JAGOFO01. The sequence goes on along the minus strand of JAGOFO010000007.1, from coordinate 6,622 downwards.
GATGGACGCGGCATTCGCGAGCGCCAGCCTGGTGACCTTCTTCGGATCCACGATGCCGGCCTGGATCATGTCCTCGTAGACGCCGGTCTGGGCGTTGAAACCGAAGCCGTCCCGGCCTTCAAGAACCTTCTGGTGTACCACCCCCGCGTCCACGCCAGCGTTCGCGGCGATCTTCTTCAGTGGTTCCGCGGCGGCCTTCCGGACGATTTCCACACCGTATTTCCTGTCGTCCTCGAACGAAAGTCGATCGAGCGCATCGGCGGCGCGCACGAGCGCGACCCCACCACCCGGAACCACTCCTTCCTCAACCGCGGCGCGTGTCGCGTTGAGAGCGTCCTCGACGCGGGCCTTCTTTTCCTTCATCTCGGCCTCGGTGTGGGCGCCAACCTTGACGACGGCCACGCCCCCGATCAGCTTCGCCAGGCGCTCCTGCAGTTTTTCACGATCCCAGTTGCTGGTGCTTTCGTCGATCTGGTGCCTCATCTGGGCCACTCTGGCTTCGATTGCCGCTCGGTTGCCCTGGCCGTCGATGATGGTGGTGTTGTCCTTGTCGGCCACCACGCGCTGGCAACGCCCGAGATCGGCAAGCCGGATGTTCTCCAGCGTCATTCCGCGTTCCTCGGATATCAACGAGCCGCCGGTCAACACCGCGATGTCCTCAAGCATTGCCTTTCGCTTGTCGCCGAAGCCCGGCGCCTTCACCGCGAGAACCTTCAACACGCCCTTGAGCTTGTTCAGCAGCAGCGACGCCAGCGCGTCACCGTCCACGTCCTCGGCGATGATGACCAGCGGCTTGCCCTGACGGACGACGCTCTCGAGCAGGGGAATGATGTCCTGCTGGGAGCTGATCTTCTTGTCGTAAAGCAGGATGTAGGGGCTTTCGACGACGGCCTCCATCCTGTCGGCGTTGGTCACGAAGTACGGCGAAATGTAGCCGCGATCGAACTGCATGCCCTCGACCAGTTCCAGGGTCGTGTCGATCCCCTTTCCCTCTTCGACGGTGATTACTCCGTCTCTGCCGACCTTGTCCATGGCGTCCGCGATGATCTCGCCGATCCCGGCGTCATGGTTGGCCGACACCGTTCCTACCTGCGCGATTGAGTCGCGTCCGCGGGTTGGGATGGACATCGCGTCGAGGGCCCCGGTCATCGTCTCGACCGCCGCGTCGATGCCACGCTTCAGATGCATCGGATTGACGCCGGCCGTGACCAGTTTCAACCCTTCAAAAAGAATGGCGCGCGCGAGAACGGTCGCCGTCGTGGTTCCGTCTCCCGCCTTGTCGGAGGTCCTGGATGCCACCTCCTTCACCATTTGCGCGCCCATGTTCTCGAATTTGTCCTCGAGTTCGATCTCTTTCGCCACCGTGACTCCGTCCTTGGTGACCAGCGGAGTGCCCCAGGACTTTTCGAGGACGACATTCCGTCCGCGAGGCCCAAGAGTTACCGAGACCGCGTCCGCGAGCATGTTGACGCCGTCCATGATGCGCTTGCGCGCGATCGGTGAGAATTCGAGATCCCTGGCTGCCATCGTATTTCTCCGTTTTTGTCGGGAGCGTCCCCGAAGTCCGCGTTCCGTACCCGGCCGGGCGCTGCCCGGACCGCAGCGGAATATAAACATGGAGTCGCGTCGGTCAAGGTCGTCGGCCCAACAAATTGTTGACGCAATGCATCTTCCGATGTTCGATATGCTTGACATTAGGCTCACGATTGTTTACCTAGCGCGTCCTGTACTTTCGACAGACTCCTGGAATCGAGGTTTTCGATGGTTGACAGGGAAAAGTTCGGTGAAAGACACTCGTGTTTCGAGTGTGGATGCAAGTTCTACGACATGAAGCGGAATCCGCCTCTGTGCCCGCGGTGTGGCACCGACGTGTCGAAGCCGCCGGAGACGACGGCGGCGGTGTCGCTTCCCGCTGATGACGAGATTATCGAGGAAGACGACGATGCCGCTCCGACCCTTGAGGACGAAGAGCTTCCGATCGAGGATCTCGACTCGACGGAGGAGATGTCCGACGAGGAGATTGGCGAGGAGTAGCATACCTTCGCCCGGGGGTTGAGATGATTGGCATAATCGGTGGAACCGGTCTCTACTTCATGGACTCCCTGACCGACGTTCACGAGGTGACGGTGCCAACGCCGCTCGGAGCCACGTCTGACGCGATTACCGTCGGCCGGATGGGAGACCGCGAGATCGCGTTTCTTCCGAGACATGGACGCGGACACCGTCTTCTCCCGACTGAAGTGCCGTGTCGCGCGAACATATGGGCGTTGAAGAAACTGGGTGTGGATCGGATCTTTTCGGCCAGCGCCGTGGGCAGCATGAGAAAGGATATCGCGCTGTCCAGGCCGGTCATCGTGGACCAGCTGATCGATCGCACGATTCACCGCCAGAACACTTTCTTCGGCAACGGACTGGTCGCCCACGTCAGCATGGCCGATCCCTTCTGTCCCTCGTTAAGGGAGCTTCTGCTGGCGACCGCCAGCCAGATCGGAATGGATGTGGTTGACGGCGGCACATACGTCTGCATCGAGGGCCCCCAGTTTTCGTCGCGGGCCGAATCCCATTCCTATCGTGAGATCGGCGCTTCCGAAGGGCACGAAAAGGTTTCCGTCGCGGTGATCGGCATGACCAACGCGACCGAGGCCAAACTGGCCCGTGAGGCCGAGATCTGCTACGCGACCATCGCGCTTCCGACTGATTTCGACTGCTGGCACGAAGAAGAGGACGACGTGTCGTGCGCGTCGGTGGTCGAGCGTCTTGCGGCCGGAACCGCGCGTGCCCGTGAACTGATTCTTGGCGCCATCACGCGTCTTGATTCCGCTTCGCCCTGCGGGTGCGGAGACTCGCTGCGCCACGCGTTTCTGACCAGTCGTCAGTGCATACCGGCAGAGGCGATCGAACGTCTGGAGCCGGTCGTGGGAAGGTATTTCCGGAATGACTGACTCGTCCCGGGCGCCACAGGTGCTTCTTGCCCGGTGACCGAGGCTGGACGTCCATATCGGAGTCATCCATGAGTCTTCTTGTTGTCGGTTCGGTTGCTTACGATGTCATTGAACTGCCCGGCAGGGAACCGGTTGAGGTTCTGGGCGGATCGGCCACGTGGTTTTCCACGGCGGCGTCCTTCCTGGCGCGTCCGGTCATTGTCGGCGTTGTCGGCACCGACTTTCCTGAAGACGATATGGCCTTTATCCGGGCCCGCGGAATCGACACATCGTTCATCGAGCGCCGGCAGGGCGAGACGTTCCGCTGGCACGCAAGGTATCACGACGACCTGATCGGACGGGACTCACTGAAGACCTCCGTGGGTGTCTTCGCAGAGTTCAGCCCGGTGATCCCGCCCGAGTTGCGGGATTCCGACGTGGTCTGCCTGGGCAACATCAAGCCGGACCTTCAGAAGCTGGTGCTTCGTCAGATGACGGGCGCGAGATTTGTGGCGCTCGATACCATCGAGTGCTGGATCGACATGTTCAGGGCGGAGTTCGTGTCGATGCTGCCCCGAACCAGCCTTCTGTTCTTGAACGACGACGAGGTGAGGCAGCTCACCGGCGAACACAACGTGTTCCATGCCGCGGCCGCGGTCTTGAAGATGGGCGTGAAGGCGCTTGTGATCAAGAAGGGCGAGCATGGAGCCATCCTGTTCGATTCCGCCGGAATCAAGCTCTATCCCGCGTTTCCTGTTCAGACGGTGGTCGATCCGACCGGCGCCGGCGATTCCTTTGCCGGTGGCACCCTGTCATATCTGGATCGGATCGCGGATTTCGACGTTTTCGCCGTCAGGCGGGCGCTCGCCGTCGGCACGGTCATGGCCTCGTTCTGCGTAGAGGGATTCGGGCCGCGGGCGTTTGGCAGGGTGAGGCCGTCAGATGTAGCGGCACGATTGAAATCGTATGTGGAAATGACAAACGTCGACGGCGATCGCATACTTGCCGACATGGACATCTGAGAGGTCTTCGGTCGATGCTGCGTCAGCTCAGGAAGATGGCCTTCCGCGCCGTTTCAACACGGACTCAGTCCAGAATTCTTGGTCATTTGTCCGATCTCGGATGGACACCGGCCCAGTCGGCCCTGATGAGTTTCTGGGTGAAAAGGTTCGGGGTCAACCTGGAAGAGGCCGTGATCCCTCCCGGCGGGTTCGATTCTTTCAACGCATTCTTCACCAGGCGCCTCAAGGCTGACGCCAGACCGCTGGATCCGGATCCCTCGACGGTGATCTCACCCTGCGACGGCATGGTTCAGACGGCTGGCAGAATAACCGACGGCATGCTTTTCCAGGCCAAAGGCATCGAGTATCGGCTCTCCGAACTGCTCGGGGAATCTTCTTCCGGTCCGACCGATGCGTCGCGCTTCGATGGAGGGTGGTATCTGACCATCTATCTCAGCCCTGGCGACTATCATCGTGTTCATTTTCCGGTTTCGGGACATGTCCGCAGCCTTCGTCACATTCCCGGCGGACTGCTGTCGGTTGCTCCTCGCGTGCTTGGCTTGTTCGACAACGTCTTCTGCGCCAACGAACGCGTTTCCGGGATCATAGATACCGGTTCCACGCGCGTCGGGCTGGTAATGGTTGGGGCCACCAGCGTCGGCCGGATCTCCCTTTCGTTTTCCGACGTCGTCTCGAACACGAAGAAGGCGTGGGGAACCTCGATCTACACAGATCCGCTGCCGTGCACACGCGGAGACGAGTATGGTGTGTTCAACCTCGGTTCCACGGTCATAGTCCTGGTCGGCGACGGTGGCTGCAGGCCGGTTCATCCGGGTATAGGTTCAAAAATAAGATTGGGTCAGGCTATCTTCAGGAAGGATTGACCGGGCCTACTTCTCGACTTTGGCTTCCTCGGTTTCAGCCTCTTTCGGCTTGTCCAGCAGCAGGATCCCGTCCATGTTGATGGTTCTGCCGGTCAGCGACCACATCGACAGCTTGCCCTCGACCGTCACCAGCTGCCCGACCTGGAATTCCTTGGCCAGATCATGGTAAAGGCCCTCGCTCGGGTCCATCACGGTCAGGAGTCGCTTTGCGTTTTCAACATCGTCGGTCAAAAAGACCGACGCCTCGGCCGCGCAAACCTCGCCGGGCGTGCAGACGTTCACCTTCGCGACCTTGCCGCGAACCTTCACCGGATTCCCGTTCAGGGTGGCGGCATTCTTCACCACGCCGGACACGGTCAGGACGCCGTCGTCGTACTTTTCGGGGATCGATTTGGCGCGGAGGTCGGGCTTCGCCGGCAGTTCGTACGCCACCTGTTCACCAGCCTTCTTCGAGCCGGAGCAGCCGGCCGCGAGGGCAATCACCGCGATGCAGGACAGGGTCATGAAAATGGTGCGCGTTGACATCTGGGGTTCTCCTCCGGTTTTCACGGATTTCCGAAGTCGTAGTTTTATCAGGTAAGTGGCCGATGGTCAAACGCAACCGGCCCGCGGGCGCGTCCCGGATTACCTTTTGATCATTCGAATGTCCCGTGCTAAACTTTGCGCCCTTTTCTTATGTACCCGGGCTGGTTCCTTACCTGCCCATACAGGAAGAAGATGTTGCTGGACTCGCTTTACGGGCTGTTCTCAAACGATCTCGCGATAGACCTCGGCACGGCAACGACGCTGGTTTATGTGCGCGGGAAGGGAATAGTCTCCTGCGAGCCTTCCGTGGTGGCGGTCATGAAGGATCAGCGGGGCGCCCGCAAGGTCCTGGCCGTCGGGCGCGAGGCCAAGGAGATGCTTGGCCGGACACCGGGCGGGATCGAGGCCATCCGTCCCATGAAAGAGGGAGTCATCGCCGACTTCGAGGTCACCGAAGCGATGCTCCGTTACTTCATCACCCGGGCCCATAACCGCAGAACGCTCGTCCGTCCCAGAATAGTGATCTGCGTACCCCACGGAATCACCGAGGTCGAGCGCCGGGCGGTGCGTGAATCGGCCGAGTCGGCCGGCGCCCGCGAGGTCTACCTGATGGAAGAACCGATGGCCGCGGCCATTGGTGCCGGGCTTCCGATAACCGAACCGTGCGGAAACATGATCGTCGACATCGGCGGTGGCACGACCGAGGTGGCCGTGATTTCGCTGGCGGGTGTCGTATACAGCCGTTCGGTCAAGGTCGGTGGCGACAAGATGGATGACGCGATCAGGGATCACCTGAAGCGCAAGTACAACCTTCTTGTCGGCGACAGGACGGCCGAGCAGGTGAAGATCGAGATCGGCAACGCCTATCCGCTGCCCGAGGTCCTTCACATGGACGTCAAGGGCCGCGATCTGGTCGCCGGTATCCCGAAGCAGGTGACGCTGAACTCGGATGAGATCAGGGAGGCCCTGTACGAACCTGTCTCCGCCATTGCCAACGCGGTCAGGCTCGCGCTCGAGGGTACTCCGCCCGAACTCTCCGCCGACATCGTTGACAAGGGGATCATGCTCGCCGGCGGCGGTTCCCTCCTGAAAAACATCGACGTTCTGATCCGCGAGGAGACCGGGTTGCCGGTCATGATCGCCGAGGATCCGGTTTCGTCGGTAGTGCTGGGCGCAGGCAGGGTCCTTGACGACATGGACCTTCTGCGGCGCAGCGCCATCTAGGCAGGTCGCCTGACGGTTGGATGCGATGTTGTACTGGTTTTTCAGGCACAGGCTGTTGTTACTGGGC
>JAGOFO010000105.1 GCA_017997155.1 Myxococcota bacterium | reverse complement strand
CCATTGATCACGCACGCGTGTACGGCTAAAATACTTGGCCTTGTCAGGACGGGGAGTGGCGCAGTCCGGTAGCGCGCTTGCTTTGGGAGCAAGATGTCGCAGGTTCGAATCCTGTCTCCCCGACCGAATTGACAGGGTCGCTTGACTCGCAACAACACGCGGTCAATAATCGATTTACTGATCCGACAATTCTGACTGAATCAAGGGGTTTGAACATGGCAACAGCAACGGCTGACGGCGAACTCAAAAGACTCACGAAGAAACAGGTTGCCGAACTTAAGACCGAGCTTCTTGCAAAGCGCAAGGCTCTGATAGTTCAGGCCCGCGAGACGGTCGCGGAAACCGAGGAGCAGGAGATCCGCGAACCGGACGAGGTTGATCAGGCCTCCAGCGAGTATGACCAGTCCTTCGAGTATCGCATGCGCGATCGGGAAAAGTATCTGCTGCGCAAGATCGACAAGGCCCTTCAACGACTCGATGAAGGGGAATACGACCTTTGCGAGAGCTGCGGTAACCCGATTGGCTTCAAGCGGCTGATGGCGCGCCCCGAGGCGACCATGTGCATCGCCTGCAAGGAAGAACAGGAACGCCAGGAAAAGCAGTTCCAGAAAAAGCGCGCGCTCCGCACAACGATAGAATTCTGACTCCGACCTCTTATCAACGCCCCAGAAACTGTCCCGCGCTGGCAATGGCGGCATTGATGTCACCAGCCTGGATCAACGTGCCCGTTTCACGCCGCAGCCAGGTAAGCTGACGTTTAGCGTAGTTCCGATGGCCTTGAGCGATCCTTGAGGCCATCTCCTCGACACCGATCAGGCCGTCGAGATACTCGATGACAGGAACGAAGCTGGAGGATCTGAGCGGTCTGCACGTCCTGGGGAAGCCTTTGGCAAGAACCGCCGACACCTCGTCAACCAGACCTGCTTCGATCATGGCGGCCAGCCTGCGGTTGATGCGCGCGTACAGGACATCGCGTTCGGTCGACAGTATCAAACGCAACACCGGTGCGCGCACGCCGGCGACTGGCGGGTTCCTGTGATACTCGGACAGCGGAACACCGGTCGTCCTGAAGACCTCCAGAGCGCGTGAGATCCGCTGGGAATCGCCTGGTGTAAGCCTGGCCGCGGTGATCGGATCGACCTGTGCGAGCGCCAAATGCATTTCACGGCTGCCGAGCCTGGCGAGGTCCTCCGCCACCGACTTTCTGGCCTCTTCCGAGGCCCGCGGGATGCTGGACAGTCCGTCAAACAGAGCCTTGACCCAGAAGAACGTTCCACCAACCACGACAGGCACCCTGCCCCGCTCCATCAGGCCCTGAATCACGGCCGCGGCCTCGCGGGCCCAGGCGCCGGCGTCGCACTCGTCGTCAGGTTCGCGGTACTCGAACAGGTGATGCGGCACTGCCTCGTACATCGCCGCCGTTGGTGCTGCCGTGCCGATTGGAAGGTAGCGGTAGACCTGCATCGAATCAGAGTTGACAACCTCGCCTCCGAACCTGGCGGCGAGTTCGACCGCGACATCGGACTTTCCTGAAGCCGTGGGCCCCATAACACAGATGATCCCGGGGGTATTTTCCAAGTTGCTACCTGTCGAATGATTTGAGAATGTCCTGAACCCGATGAACCACCACCGCCTGCCGACCGTGTGGACAATACGATGAAAGAGCCTCGCCTTCCATCGCGTCGATCAGGGCGCGGGCCTCGGCATCGGAAAGCCTGTCTCCGGCCCGCACGGACGCGTGACACGCGATGGTCGAGACGATCTTGCGCAGTACGGCGTCAGTCGGGCCGGAGGCGACCTCGGCAACTCCGTGCACCGCCTCACGGATGATCGCGTCCACGGATCGTCCCTTCACGACCGCTGGTATGGCCCTGACCGCGATCGCGGTACCCGAATAGCGCTCGATGTCAAAACCGACGCGCGCGAGCAGGTCGACTACCGAATCGAAGCGTTCCATGTCGATCGCGTCCAGGTTTACGATTTCCGGAAAGACCTGCAGCTCGGACGCGACTTCACCAGACTCGAGCGCGTTCCACAACCGGTTGAAGTTGATTCGCTCGTGTGCCGCGTGCTGATCGATAAACACGACGCCATCACCGCTTTCACAGACCAGGATCGTGTTTGCGACCTGGCCCAGATACCTGATCCGGCCTGAAGCCGCGTAGCCGGGGTCTTCCCCGAATGCTCTTGGGAACGGCTCGCCCACTCCCGACGTCGGAGCGTCGAAAGGAAGACCGAGTTCGCAGGCCGGCATGACGGATGTGTCCCCGTGGCCCGATGCCTGGAAGTCCATGGTCGTGGCCTTCGCCGAGATCCACGGCGTCCGCTCGATGACCGGCGTCATCGCCTCGTACAGTACCGAGGCGACCTCCCGGGCGTCACGGAAGCGAACCTCGCGCTTGCCCGGATGCACGTTGACATCCACATCGGCAGGATCGAGCCTGATGTCCGCCACTACTACCGGAAACCGCCCAGCCTCGAGCAGCGTGCCATAGATCGAAGTGGCCACCCTCCTGAGCGGCAGATCGACCACGGGCCGGCCATTCACCAGAAGGATTACCCGGGAAGGATCCGCGCGAAACAGCGCCGGCGAACCGAGCACGCCGTCGACGCTCAGACGGTCCCTCGTGGCTGAGAAGCTGAACAGATCGCCGGCGCAATCCCGGCCCATCACCATGACGACCCGGTCATGAAGGTTTCGGCATGGCGGGTAGTCCGCCACCGTCCTGGCCGCCGAGTTCAACGTGAAATTCACGCCCGGGTTGGCGAGCGCGGCCTTGCGGAACGTGTCGGAAATCGCCAGAAACTGCGCCCTCTCTCCCTTTTGAAACTTCAGTCGAGCGGGAACATTGAAAAAAAGATCACTTACCTCAACCATGGTTCCGACCGGACAGGCGCACGGACTTGCCGAGACAACCCCTCCTTCAGCGTCAATCCTGACTCCGACGTCGTCCTCATGACGACGCGTCTGCATCCGGAATCGACTGACCGAGGCTATTGACGGAAGCGCCTCTCCACGAAAGCCCATGGTCGAAAGCGAGAGCAGGTCGGAGGCAACGCGGATCTTGCTGGTTGCGTGTCTGGACATCGCCGTGGTCGCGTCGATCGCCGACATCCCGACCCCGTCGTCGATCACCCTGATCACGGACAGTCCGCCCCCCAGCACCTCCACTAGAATCCGGCCGGCACCGGCGTCCACGGCGTTCTCGATCAGTTCCTTGACCACCGACGCGGGATTCTCAACCACCTCGCCGGCCGCGATCTGATCGACCAGAAAATCGGGCAGGACTTTTACTGACGTGGTCATTTCGGACATCCGCTACCCCCGGTGACGCTTCTGGCGCCATGAAATTAGGGCATGCGCGGGCCGCAGTCAACCGGCCTTAAGTGAAACATCACCTTCCGGCGGGTACGTTCGATGTATAATCCGGCCGAACCCAGATCCCGGAGGCCCCGGTGTTACCAGGAGACAAGCCGCCACCCCACAGCCCCGAGGTCGAGGCCGCCCTGATAGGCTCATGCCTGGTCAATCCGAACGTGTTCCCGCTGATAGCGGCGGAGGTCGCCGGCGAGGAATTCTACGACGCAAGGCACCAGCACCTGTTCGAGGCGATGTCCTTGCTGTTCAACAAGAACGTCCTGATTGATCCCGTAACCGTGGCCAATAATCTGAAGGAAAGACGGCTGCTCGAGAACGCGGGCGGCGCCGATTACATCGGGTCGCTGGTTGCGCTGTCCATCCCGATCGAAGGCTGCGAGCACTACGCGCGCATCATCCGTAACTCGGCAGCATTGCGCAGAATGATATTCACGGCCGCCGAGATCACGTCCGAGGCCTACAACGGTGGATACGATCCCGAGGAATTCCTGACCAGATCCGAAGAAAAGCTCCTTGCGGCAGGCGAGAAACGCATCACCAAGGTGGTCAAACCGATCGGTGAGTTGGTCGGGCCGGCCCTGGAACAGATCGAATACCGCAAGGCGAACCATACTGCCGCCATCGGGATCAGTTCGGGCTATCCCAGGCTTGATGACCTTGTCCACGGCTTCCAGGACACAGATTTGATCATCCTGGCGGCGCGCCCCGCGATGGGCAAGACGTCCTTCGCGCTGAACGTGGCCATGAACGCGGCATACAGGCAGAGGAAAGCCGTCCTGTTCGTGTCGCTCGAAATGGGCGAGGAACAGATCACCAACCGAATCCTGTGCGTCCGCACCGCGATCGAATCGAGCCGGCTGGGGGTCAAGGCGCAGTATCTGACCAAGGAAGACATGGCCAGGCTGCGCCAGGCCGCAAACGATCTTCAGTCCGTGCCGCTCTTTATCGACGACACCGCCAGGCTCGGTCTGCTCGAACTGAGGGCCAAGGCAAGGCGACTGAAGGCCTCGGGAAAGCTGGACATGGTCATGGTGGACTATCTGCAGTTGATGGATCCGTCCGACAAGAAGGTCAGCCGCGAACAGCAGATATCCGAGATCAGCCGCGGTCTGAAGGCCATGGCCAAGGAACTCCACATCCCGGTCATCGCGCTTTCCCAGCTCAGCCGCGCGCCGGAGATTCGCCAGGGAGACAAGCGGCCGATGCTGTCGGACCTGCGCGAGTCCGGCGCAATCGAGCAGGACGCGGACATCGTCATGTTTCTTTTCAGGCCGGAGTACTACCCCAAGAAGGGCAATGCAGACAAGACCGGCGGGAAGGGCTCAAAGCAGCCTGAGGCGGATCCCAGGCTCGAAGGCGGCATCTCGGTCGCAGGCCTGCTCGAGGTGATCGTCGCGAAGCACAGAAATGGACCTACCGGCAAGGCTGCATTAAGGTTCATACCGGATTCGATGTCTGTTACCGACTGGAATGGACCGCTGCCAGAGGATTACGGACAGTCCTGACCGCTCAATCGTTGTAGGCGCCCCGGCCGGGACGTCTTGCACGCCCCTGTCTCTCGTTAATAGCTTTCAGCATCGACTCGGGATCGGACACGACGATGTCCGCGCCCTTGTCTTTAAGCGCGGCCACATTCTTCGGATCTCCGGCAAGTGAAATGCCGATGATGGTCAATCCGTAACGATCCTTCAAGGCGCTCATGTTGCGCCCTTCAATGGTGCAATCGCCAATCCAGGCTATCCTGATAACGCTGTCCAGCGCCTCCTGGGCCCTGGTCCTTTCGATGGCGTCGGCCACCCGTGTCGCGTAATCGGCCGCCTCGGCGCCGCCCACACCAAGGCTGCGTATCCAGACGACCTCGTCCGGATCAGCCATCCCCATTCCCATGGCGTCGGCGCTGACGATGCAGTCTATGTAGCGGCCGATGCCGATGTTGTCCAGGACGAACTGAGCCTCGGCCAGATCGCGCGCTGTCACGACCGATATCGGGCACTGCCTGCGGATCGAATCGATCTCGTCAGGTTCCAGGTACCCCCTTTCGCGACGGATACAGGCGCGATCCGTGATAAATCGCCGTTCGACACCGTATTCCTTCATGAAAAGTTCGTTTTCCAGATAGACTTCGGCAAAAATCCGCTTGACCAGGTTGTCCATCATGATGTGGCCTTCCGCCAGCACCAGCCACTGATTTCGCAGATTTCTCTGAGCCTTGAGGCCCTTCAACCCACCACCCTTTCCACGCAGGGTCTTGCTGAACTCCTGGACATTACACATCTTCGATAATTCGCCGAGGCTCATGGACAGCCTGCCCGAGTTCTTCACCGCCTCAAGGACATCCCGGCCGTCATAGTCGAAGAAATCTGACTCGTTCATGTCGATCGGCATCACACTGATTGCCATGGAAAGCAGGCAGTGAAAGACGTCGATCGGCTCCTCGAACTGCTGGCGCGAAACGAACTCCGCCACATCCGCCACCGAGAAGACCGGACCGCCTTCAGGTCTGAGTCCGAGCAGCATCGTCAGGTAGGTGTCGACGGCACGGCTCACCGCGGACCCTAGAGCGTCGCTGCGATCGACGAGGGCGTCCTCCATGTCGAATATCAGAAGGTCAAAATTCGAAAAATTCACAGTATCCACCTTTCCGCATCAAGCGGGCCCCGGGATGCGGCTACCTGGCCGCGGCAGGCACCGGAAAATTGTTGCCAAGCACCGGCATGACGCCCGGGCACGTCCTTCCCTGAGGACAGGACAAACCCGGGAAGTACGGTTCGAACTTGGAATACTGTACTCCCGGCGACGCCTGCAGTTCGGTGATCGCATCCACGATCATCTGCGCGGGCAGGCTTCCGTCGGTCGGTACGATGTCGACGATATCCACGCGACCGGCAGCCGACAGTCCGAGCGAAGAAAACGCCTGGGCAAGGCTGGACGAAAAGCCGCGACTCGCATCCCAGGCCACAAACAGACCATTCACCCGATTCTCCGAAGGAATCGGTTCAACGCCGCCAGGCATGAAGTCGACCACGAGCTCTCCGGGAGGATTCGGAAAGAGTGACGCGCCGGCACGACTCAGAAATACCCTCGCGGTTCGCGAGGTCGACAGGGAACCGGTATCGCGGGCCTCCATGAACGGGTTGACCGATCCGGGTGCGCCCTGCGCCAGAAGCCTGAAATCCGAGTACCCGGTGGTCGCCAGTATGGAGACCGCCTTCATCAGCGTGTCCGCCTGGGCATCAGAATCAACCAGGACAAGAATGGATTTTCCGATCCTGTCACCCATCGCCGTTCCTACGAGCGTCGGGTAAACACCTTTCTCAAGACGGGAAGCGAGTTCCCGCTGGGCAGCCAGACGCGCGGCAAGAGTGTCGAGCGAAAGGTCGACCGGTTCCGTGCCGGCCTGCTCCGACCATGTCGCCGCCGCGGATACCACGGACATGAACGAGTCCTTCCATTCGAGCACAGGCCTCAGAGCGACAGCGACGCCGCTGGCCTTCACATGAACCAGTTCAAGTGGTGTCAGGCGGCCGATGATGGCCGACAACGGGGAGCCTGGACGCGGATCGGCGCTCATCACGACCGGCAGGTCGAAAAGCCTGGGACCGAGAGCGGCCTGAAGCCTTGCCGCGACCTTTCTCCAGGCCTCCGCATGGCTTCCACCGCGTGAAATGCCGTCGCTGATCCAGCGGGATATTCTGGAGAGATTGGCCGGAAACAGCGTCTGCGTAATATCTCGCGTGGGCGGGCTTGGCCATCCGGGCAGATCTTCCTGGAACACGCGTCCCCTCTCGGTGGAAGGAGCCCTGGCTGCCTTGATCAACGCTTCCGAAAGCAATGGCGCAAGACAAAGGCGCAAAGCCGGCGCGAGTTCGGAGGTTCCGATGTCCGCAGTCTCAACCAGCAGCTGCAAATCCCTCTTACCCGGCTCGCTCCACGCAGTCAGCAGCAGAAGCACCACCCTGAAGCTCTCGTCGGTGTCCTTTTCCGCCGCTACGACCATTCTGGAGATGATATCCACGACCAGCTTGTCGTTCGCCAGGTCCTCCGGGGCCTCAAAGACGTTGGCGGCGCCGGGCGCGGCTCCGTTAACCCACAGCCCCACGTACTCCAATCCGTGCCTGGTCCACAGTCTGGCACCTTCCTGACCGTGTTCG
>JAGOFO010000104.1 GCA_017997155.1 Myxococcota bacterium | reverse complement strand
ATTTTATATGAATTGCCGTTTCGATGGCATTGGTGTTGCGGGCGTCCCTGAACTTTTGTGGCGCCTGCAGGTGGATCAGCGTCTGCGCAGGGCCGCGATCAGTGCGTCCGGGTTTTTCACGCTCGCCATGATGTCGTATCCGAGCGACGTTGGAATCACCATCACACTGGTGCGATCGGTGATCGCCGCCAGTACCTTGCCGCCCCCTTGAAGACGGTACCAGCCGCCCAGCAGGCCCGGCATGCCGATTCCGTTCGTGCGCATCCCGAGGCGTGGCGCGTTGGAGCTGTTCATGTCCACAACCCTGACCTGGTCGACCAGTATGTCGGTCTTTTTGATGGTTCGGGTATACATCGGGATCCTGACCTTGACGGTGTCCACGTCGGTCTGGATGAACATGTGATTCATCGTCATGCCGATGTATCCGAACACGCCGACAGTCGCCAGCGCGACCACGGCGCTGATTACCAGCAGGAAAGTTCCTGCGCCACGAGATGTCGCGGCTATATCGAAGACTTCGGTCATCCTGGCTTCTCCTTGAAGCGTTGGCGTCCCCAGAATCATATCGCTAAAACGGGTTCGCGTCGCCCGATCATATGTCGACCACTACGCCGCGTGCGGCACGTCGTTCGGTCGCCAGTCCGACGGCTCGAGCGGCCGCAGGCCGAATCTGGCCCGGGCCTGGTCGCAGCGTTCATTCCGAACCCCGTTCGAAAAGGACGCGTCGAACTCCCGGCAGGCCGAGGAACGGACACTGTGGATCGAGCAGAACGCGTCTTCGCCGATCTTACCCGCAAGCGCCACGCAGCGAGGTTTGGGCTGGTTCGTTCCCTTGATGACCGCCCGGAAATCGTTCAGCTTTTCGACCAGACGGGACGGGAAACTTCCGGGTAGAACCTCGTCGATCTCGCCCCAGTAAAACGAAACTCGATAACACGCGCAACATGCACCGCACCCGATACAGGGGTTCACCTCTTCCATAATCGCAATCCGCATATTTCAGGTGAGTTTTTGATTCACGACGGGCCCAGGGAGGCGGGTCCGCAACGGGCGCGAATGATAGAGCAGCCCCAGTCGCCATGCAAGAAAATCCGAATTGGCTGGAAACGGATTCTGTCACCGTATATATTTGGCAGTCGTTTCAAGGTCGTACACGATTGTTCGGCGGGATGGCGTTAGCTTGTGAATGACGGGGGTGTGATGAAAAGGTCCAGTTTGACCGGTGTTTTCCTGGTTGCCGGGCTGTTTCTGGCGGTGGGCGCATGGGGGTGCGGCTCCAGTGGCGACGTTTCCGATGACAGCGACCTGGACGACATCAGGACCGATGACGTGGCGCCGATTGACGCGACCGACGATGTCATTCAGGACGCAGTCGGTCAGGACTCCGCATCGGACGCCGAGATAGTCGAAGACGTGCCTGTAGTGCCTGACCCCGCTCTTCGCCTGCGTTCCCAAGGCTGGCTGATCGGCGACCTGCACATGCACTCCAATTACAGCGACGGCGACGACTCTGTCGCAATCGTGGTCGGGCTGGCGGAGTACCTGGAAGACCCGGCATTTCTGGCGTTCCATCCCGAGTACGAAGGCTTCGGGCTGGACTTCATCGCCCTGACGGACCACAGGAAGGCCGACCAGAACAGCGATCCCGGTTTCGTGAGCGACAGGCTGATCCTGATACCGGGCGAGGAGTTCGGCAGTCCCGGTCATGTGAATCTTTTCGGTGTCACCTCGACTGTTCAGTACAACCCGGACGGCGGGGCGGTCACGACCCAGAACTATCAGGACGGCTTCGACGAGGCCGCCGCGCAGGGCGCGCTGCGTTCGATAAATCATCCGTACACGACCGGGATTCTGTTTCCGTGGGACATTCGCACGTTCGAGGCGATGGAAATCTGGAACGTTCGGTGGGCGGTCAGTCAGCCAGGAGCCAATCAGGCGGACATCGATGCATGGGCGGCCAACAAGGGCGAGCCTGTCAGTCTGATCTACCGAAAGGGCGCGCAGTACCAGGGGATTGGCGGCAACGCCCAGTCGTTGAAGTTCTACGAGGCTCTTCTTTCACGTGGTTATCATGTAGCGGTCGTGGGTGGAAGTGACAGGCACATGGTTTTCGCCGAGGGTTTTCCCGCCACGTGGGTTCGTGTTTCAGACAATACCGTTGACGGTGTCAAGGCGGGGATTGCCGCACGGCACACGTTCGTGACCAGGACGCCGGTATCCGCGACGGTCGAGATGTCCGTCACGACGTCCGCGGGTTCGTACGAGATGGGTGATCGAGTCGAGATCGCGCCCGCCGGCGAGGAGGTCACGATCAAGGTGCGGGTCACGCGGGCCAGGGGCGGTCGCCTGTTCCTTATCGGAGGGCATCACGTCGAGTCCGACGAGGCTCTTGCCGAGGCCGAACTGGGCGTGAACGACCTGGATTTGTCGATTGACAGCGACGATTTCGAGGCCGAACTCACCGTCACCGCGCAGCAGGGCGACTGGTTCTATCCCGTGGTCTGGGAGGTCCTGATTCCCGAAGGCCTCGACCCGGAACTGGCTGCCGAGGTTCCCGGGATTGCAGCCAACGTGGCCAAGGTTCGGGACGGCGACTACTCGTTGCTGGTTGGCGCCATGGTGCCGTACGTTGACGACATGAGTTTCCTGACCCCCGACAAGTGCGACCCGGTCGACTGGGAAGCCGACATGGGCCAGTGCATGCAGCCGGACGACAACGGGATGGCGACCATCTTCACGCCGGACTGGATCGATCGCGTTCTGAACGTCGTCGTTCAGGATGGCGTCTCTTCCACCGAGTGGACCATGGGAGCGGCCGGTAGCGCCATGTTGTTCGTCTCGTCACCGATTTGACCGGGTACCCCTGGCCTGGAAATGGCTATTCCACCGGGAGATCGACCGGAACCTGCTGGTATTCAACGATGGCGCGGGCGGATGAGGCGGGCGTCGGAACCGTCGTCATTGGAAGCATGTCGGCCGTGCGCGTGTCCGGCCACAGGTAGATCAGGGAACCGCCGTTTTTGTATGTCGGGTAGTACCAGTAGGCATCGTCGCCCAGAAGCCCGAACATCGTCTCGGTCCACGCGGTCATGAACACCTCGGCCTCGGCGCTGGTTAGACCCTTCTGCAGCAGCGCGGCGCGAAGGGTCGGGCCCAGGTCTTTCCACCCGCTCGGAAGCAGGGGCAGCACCGACGGGTAGTCGTCCGGTCCGGAAGGCTCGACGTGGAGATCCAGGAGTTCCATGTCGAACCGGGTCGGCCCGCCGGTCGGCACGTTCTGGATGACTGCCCAGGCGATCCGCGCGGTATGGACCGGACAGTAGCTGGGATCCATGCAGGAACTCTCGGCCGTGCGGTACATCGCGATCACCGGGCCAAGCGCCTCGCCAAGGTTGTTCGTGATCTCAACCGATGCCTGATCGGGCTTGACACCGACAGACATGGTGGCGGTAACAGGCGGCTGGTAGTCGCCGAATGGTCCCGTGTAGAACAGCAGCTTTGTGATGGTGTCGCCCCACGTAATACAGTTGGCGTCCGGAACCACCCATTTCGGCAGATCGTAGATCTCGAGGGGGGGAACCTCCTCGCTGCCCAGAATCTCCGGTTGAGGCGTGGAAGTCGTTTCGCAGGAAGTGCCGCCCACGTGGAGACCTGCCCAGGCCACGGTCGACCCGTTCGGCACCACGGGCCAGGTCTCGCTTGACGCGCCGGTTTTGTAGTCCACGCGGACGTCAAGGTCGAATTGATCGGTCGAGTAGATGTAGATGACCGGTTTTGCGACGACAGCGCCATAGAATCGTTCGGGCGCCGCCGACATGTCCGCCTTGCCTTCGAGCGTGACCACGTTTACTCCCCACTCGTGCAGGTCGAACGATCCCTTCGGCCCGCACCCGCCACCGCACTGGGGACGTCCGATCGGATAGTAGTGACAGACCTGGTCCGGGGCGCAGTCATCATCGGAATAGCACTGACGGACACCCGCGTAGATAGTGACGTCGACGCACTTTTTCGAGCCGTCCTGATCGATGCAGCTTTCGCAACCCTCGCAGTCGTAGTCAGTAACGCATTCGCCCGCTACGGTCGAGTCCGGCTTGGATGCATCGGACGGGAGATCGGTCGTGGTGTCGCCGCAACCATCGCTCGGGATGTCGGCGGCCACGTCCGTCGTGGTGTCGTGCGAAGTGTCGCTGACGACATCCGCCTGGACATCCTGTCCGTTGTCGGCGGTCAGAACGTCGGGTCTGAAGACGTCGCCGGCGCACGTGGCGTCAACCTCGCAGTCCGATTCGTCACAGGCGACGGTCAGAAGGAGAAGGGCCGCGATCCCCGTCGGAACGCAGAGACGCAGTAAAAACCGGTTCATGACTGACCCCTTTGAAAACATCTGGATGACGGCCCTGATGTTAGCGAAAGGATGGTATGGAATCAATTGGCGGAGGTGGCGTTGCGGGCCGGCCTCGGGAAGGGCGAATGTGATTCGCCCCTACATGAATCTGACGGCGGCGAGCGTGCGGCTGATGACGCGGTGGAAACGGTGAGTGGGATGTCCGACGATCATCGCCAGCGCCATCTTGTTTCCCACCGGAATGTTCCATTTTTCCTTAAGCGCCTTTTCCCGGTCGATAGCGTGGGCGACCGTGCCGATCATGCATGTGCCCAGACCGAGTGACTGCGCCGCCAGCATTGCGTATGTGCAGGCGATGGTTCCGTCAAGCGGATCGGACATCGGGTTGACGTGGAAAAGCATGACGCACGGAGCGCCGTAGAAAAGCGCGTCCTGACCGTTGTCACGGGCGTGCGTGATTTCGTGCAGGATCGGAATGACGAAGTCCTTGAACGCGACGTACTCGGACTTTGACCAGAACAATCGCGAAACCGTCATCGTCACCGGGTTGAACAGCTTCAACCATTTGCGGAATACGCCGTTCAGGTCGCCGGCAAGCTCCTGAACCCGATCGAACCCGTTGATGATGGTCACCTCGACGTCCGAGGGGGCGATTCCCATCGGGGCCGTGCCGGTCATCTCGACGATATGATCGATGTCGTCCTGACTGACTTCCTGGGGTGTGAAGCTGCGGATCGAGCGTCTTGACAGCATCAGGTTGTGAAGACTCTCGGGCGTGGCGATTTCGGATGCGTCGGGCATCGGCATCGCGTCGTCCGGCGACATCCTGCGCCCGGTGACCGAGATCGCCTCGGACGGACAGATGGCCATGCAGTGTCCGCATGCGAAGCAGCCCATTCCGTTGTCGGGCGCCACAGTCGTCGTGCCTGCCACCGAAACCAGCGTCTCGGACGAACACACTTCGATGCACAGGCCACAATCGGTGCAAAGCGCGCGATCGATGGCCGGCTGGGCCGCCTGGTCGCCAAATCCGGTCGGAACCGTTTTTCCCGGCTTGCCTGTCATATTCGTCCCCCGCAACTCGTGAGGCAGGGCCATTCTACATCACCCCACGCGCTTTGGAAGTCGTTTCAAGATTCTCGTTTGACGTATAGAATCCGGTTGCACCGGCGCCTGGTGCGCCAGAAGGGGGATATTTTAATGGCCGATACCGCTGATTCAACAGTCGCGCAGCCGCGCGGACCAAGGAATTGCCGCGTTGAACAGGTTGAACACCTGACGCCCGACGCGGTGTCGATAGTGCTTCGGGACGAAAGCTGCCAGCCTTTTGAGTTCGAGCCGGGGCAGTTTTTCAACGTTGGCGTGGAGATCAACGGCGTTATCGAGCGTCGCACGTTTTCGGCGACGAACGCACCCGGTGAGTTCCGCGGCGGCCTGCGCCTGGGGGTGAAGCGACGCCCTGGAGGTCTGGTCAGCAACTTCATCAATGATCACCTGAAACCCGGGGATCGTCTTGTTATTCGCGGTCCGGGGGGCATGTTTGTCCCAACCGGGTGCGAGTCCCAGCGGCATCTGGTGTTGATCGCCGGCGGCAGTGGCGTGACCCCAATGGTGTCGATCATCAGATCGATTCTCGATTCGGACTGTGACGTCGTCGCCACGTTGATCTATGCAAACCGCACTATGGCTGACGCGATGTACGCGGATGAACTGAACGAGATATCCGCCTCGTGGGCCGGTCGCCTGCGGGTGATATATGTGACGAGCGAAGGGGCGGCCGGGGATCGCGGGATTTGCGGCAAGCTGGACGCGGACATGCTGGCCAGAATCCTCGAGCCATTGCCCCCGGGCGACGAATTCATGGTGTGCGGAGCCCCGGGTATGATGGAAGCGATCCGCGAAGCCCTGGTGATGATTGGCATCGACCCCGAAAAGGTGCGCACCGAAACATTCAAGGTTCCCGAGGATTTGTAGCGTCTCTTCGCAAACATTCGTGCCAGCCTGCCGATGCCTGTGGAACCGTCAGTGCGGCCTGCACGGAGACCAGCCGCATACCCTCCGCTACGAAGAGATGGCCCAGCCGCTTGTCCATCCGGAAACATGCCTGCTCAGGGGACAGTACTGTCGTGAATCAGGCGCAGTTGTCACATGTCACTGGCGCAACGGAATCCACGATAGAAAGTGGCGTTGTTCGGTGCCACACCCCATCTTCTTGAGGACCTAATTGGGTAGGGCGGAGGGTAGTCTACTCCGCCGCTCCGTACGGATTTCAAAGTTCCCGTCTCGGGACCCCGTGGATTTTCGGCGGGACTTTGTTTGTAGTAGTTACTGTCGGACCAGTCCGAGGTCCACTCCCAAACGTTTCCAGCCATGTCGCACAATCCGTAGGGGCTGTCGCCGCCAGGTGATGTGCTGCATACCTCGGCGGCGTAATCGTATCCACACCAACCATTGTCGTCATACATGGCGACAACCAGACTGCAAGTCCATCTGTCATTGCCCCAGGGGTATTTCCTGCCGTCGTTTCCCCGCGCGGCCTTCTCCCACTCGGCTTCTGTCGGAAGTCGTTTACCCACCCATTCACAGTACTGGCTGGCCTGATCCCAGTCGACACATGTCATAGGCATGTGCTCACGGCGGGATTGCGGGGGAGGACGTCCCTGCACCTCCGGCTGGGTAGGGTCGGGGCGGTGATAACATGTGGCGTCATCCATGTGATGGGTGCAGATGCCCGCATCCACACAGGACATGAACGCACCATAGGTTACCTCCGTCCTGTCCATCATGAAGCCATCCAGAAACACCTGGTGATAGGGGTATTCATTTCTGCCACAGTCGTCATCGACCTCTTCGTTGCATCCCATCCAGAAAGTGCCGGCAGGGACTTCGCACATGTCCGAATCGCATACGGTTTGACCGCAAGCGGATAAGAAGAGAGGCGATAACGCGACCAGTGGGAACCATTTCCAGAGCTCTTTCATTTTCAATCTCCGTTTGAGTCAAGTTGTCCTGCAATGTCCTCCGCCAGGTTCGTAAGCTCCGCCGCGTTGCCTTCCACGACAGGGAATGCGCTGCCGGCTCAGCTTGTCAATCCCCGCTCGTCCACCCGGAAACATGCCTGCTCAGGTACCATCTCAATGTTGAGGGCCTCCTGACGAAAAGGTCCGCGATTCCACCGCCGTCATAGTCACCGACACTGATTAAATCTTCCGAATTGTACGCGGTCAGTGTTCCGTCAATT
>JAGOFO010000103.1 GCA_017997155.1 Myxococcota bacterium | reverse complement strand
CTGCGGGACACGGCCAGGCCGCTGTCCGGCTGGACCGCTCTTGATTGTGGCGCCGGCCTTGCCGACGTTCCAGCCGCCTGGCGTTCATTCGCCGCGTCAGTCGCCAGTGGCGAGGGATCCGCCGTTCAACATATGAAGGTCTCGGTCGATGTCCCGACTCTTGGCGGCAGGAAGGGCGGGGCGGCATTCTGGAGGGCGGGCGGCTGGTTTCCGACAAAAGACAGCCCTGCCACTGTCTATTTGAAACCTGTATTTTCGAAGTTGGCGGACGAGAACTCTCGCGCGGCCTGGTTCGGGCGTTTTACTCTCTCGACCGATGCCAGCTGGGTGGGCCTTTCGAAACGCTCCGTACACATGCGGGGTGACGGTGAGGCACGTTTCGACACATGGGTCGACGACAGGTACCTTCCCGGACCGGGCGTGCACGTTGCCCAGGTTCGGGGCGTGTCGCCATCGGGAGTCTCCTTCAGCTTCCCGGTGACTGCCGTGGTGCCGTGGCCGGCCCGTCCGGATGCCGGTGTAAATGTGATTTCGTTCAAGGCGATGAAGGTCGGGCGCGGGGACGTGAAACGGATCCCGTTCGTCATTCCCCCCGGTGCGGGCATGATCGGCCTGAAGGCGAGCGCGGCGGGCGACTCGAGCACCCGCGCCAGGGTTGTCGTCTACGACGGTTCCGGACATCCGGTGGCGCCCTTGTCCGGCATGGTGGACAGACCTGCGGGAGGCAGGGTTGACGCCACGGCGCCACTGTCGGCCATGCTCGACCACGGCACATGCGAGATCGTCATAGCCGCCGATGCCGGAAAAGATGCCCTGCTGGACGTCGACCTCAGTTTCTACATGCTCGACGTACCCACGCTGGACTGGTTTGAACTCGAACCGGGCAAGGCGCCC
Source organism: Myxococcota bacterium (assembly GCA_017997155.1). Classification (GTDB taxonomy): domain Bacteria; phylum Myxococcota_A; class UBA9042; order DTJE01; family DTJE01; genus JAGOFO01. The sequence goes on along the minus strand of JAGOFO010000103.1, from coordinate 6,872 downwards.
TGGTCGATGCTCGACGTGGTCAACAACATGGGAGACGCCTTCATCGGGAGCGTCGAGGGTCGGGTGGAAGGGTTCGCGATTGAACGGGTGCTGTACATGAGGGGCGCGTTCCACGAAGAGGGATTTTCGGCCGGTGACGACGTCGCGAAAGTTGAGATCGAACTGGAGCTTCCTTCGACCGAGTACAACCGTTTCACCGATATCGCGGTCAGCGTCCTCGATTCCTCCGGCAAGGCAGTGGTCAGTTCGGGATTCTCGCAGCGCAGGGTAACGGTTTCGGTGCCGGGCGCCCAGGGCCGGGGGCAGGTGGACTACCGGCTTGAGATTCGAGGTGGACTGGCGTCGGGCGGAGGAGAGATCCCGGTCACGATGACGATCCGGTATTTCGCTTCATCGCCGGTTGGTCTGGTGGGTACCGTGGACGGCAACCGACTGGTCAGGTTGTACCCGGGGATCGGCCAGAACGTCCACGTGACGGCGGATTCTGTTCCCGCGGCGATCCCGCCGGATGCCACCTGGTTCGGGCGCGTCGACTTCGTGGATCGGCGGGATGGCAGCGTTCGAGGTACCGCCGACGTCAGGGCGACGCTCAGATGAAAGGAATCCGGGGTGAATCGATGCGACTGGTATTGGCAAGTTTCAACAATGGCAAGCGGGCCGAGGTTGCTGGAATCCTGAGTTCTGTCGGGGTCGATCTTCTGTCGCCCGTGGATTTCGGCCTGCGTTCTCTCCCCGAGGAGACCGGCCAGACATTCCTGGATAACGCCGTTATCAAGGCCGCTTCCGTTGCCGTTGCCTCGGGCATGATGGCAGTCGGGGATGACTCGGGATTGCAGGTGGACGCGTTGAACGGGATGCCGGGCGTCATGTCCGCCAGATTTGCCGGCCCGACTCATGACGACGCCGCGAACAATTTCAGGCTGCTTGAGTTGCTCAAGGGCGTGCCGGATCGTTCGGCCGCTTTTGTCTGCACCGCCGCACTGCTCGTTCCGGAGATGCTCGCGCGCGCCGCGGGCGGATCGGTCGATGGCGTGGAACTGGTACGTGACCACCCGGGGGTGCCGTCCGGCTGGACACTGTTCAAGGCCACCGGGCGCGTTGAAGGAAGAATCATCGACGAACCAAGAGGTTCGGACGGTTTCGGGTACGACCCGCTTTTTTTTGTTGACGAACTGGGTCTGACGTTTGCCGAGATTCCGCGCGACCGGAAGAACGCGCTTTCTCATCGCGGGGAGGCCTTTTCAAGGCTAATCCCTCTTCTCGCCAGACTTGGCCAGGCTGGATGATGGGGCGGTTGCAGATGCTCGCGTCGGGTGAACTGGACGAGAGGGCGGACAGACTTCTGGCCATGCTTGGCAGGTGTGATCTCTGCCCAAGGGGCTGCGGTGTGAATCGCCTTTCGGGTGAAATCGGTGTCTGTGGTTCGGCATCCGCCGTCGTGTCCGCCGCGACCGCACACTTTGGCGAGGAGCCTGGAATCTCGGGTCCTGGCGGGTCCGGGACGGTGTTCTTCCGTGGATGCAACCTTCGCTGCCACTATTGTCAGAATTTCGAGATAAGCCAGGGCGAGGTGCAATCGGGCCCGGTCGACCACCACGCCGACATCGAGTTGATTGCGTCGGCCATGCTCGGACTGCAGTCGCGTGGCTGCTGCAACATCAACCTGGTCACACCTTCCCACACGGCCGCGCACGCGGTCGGTGCGATTGGCCGCGCCACCCGCGCCGGACTGAATCTTCCCATCGTATGGAACACATCTTCCTATGAGTCGGTGGCGACCCTGGAGCTGCTGGAAGGCATCGTGGATGTCTGGCTTGCCGATCTTCGCTATTCCGACTCGGCAGCCGCGGACGAGTGTTCCTCGGCACCTGATTACGTCAAGGTCGCCAGGGCTGCGATCGTCGAGATGGCGCGTCAGACGGGAACGGTATGCGTGCGGCGGGACGACGGCGTGATCACGCGTGGCATGATCATTCGTCTTCTGGTGCTGCCAAACGACATGGCGGGTGTGCGGGAATCACTGGACTTCATCGCAAAAAACCTCGGGACGGACGTTCAGATAGCCATTATGTCCCAGTACTTTCCAACAAGCCGCGCGATGCTGAATCCATTGCTTTCCCGGCGTGTCTCGGCGTCAGAATATGAACGTGTGGTCGCACATGCCGTGCGCCTCGGTTTCGACAACGCGCTGGTCCAGGACCTGTCGGCCCAGGATTATTACAGGCCTGATTTTGGCCGGGGCAGCGAGCCATTCGCGGACGCGCCGAACCTCGACCCGACCGGAGGCGACGCGGCGGATCACAACGGCTGATCGCGACATTCCGTCTGATTCTCGACGCATCGCGGTCTATTCGTAGTATCCTCGCGCGTCTGTCTGTCCGGTGTGATGAGTGACCGTGGACGAAGCACAAGACCTGGCCGGCCGCTACCGGGAACTGGCCGCAGAAGCATCATGCCGGCACCCCGGTCATCACGTGGCGCGGTTGATCGACGTGATCGCCACGGACGGTGGCGGCCATGTAGTCCATTTTGGACTTGATAACGGACTTGAGGTGCTTCTTGAGCCGGATCACTCGGCGCCACTGGTTTCCTTTCAGAGCTGGTTCCGCGTCGGGACGGTCAACGAGTGCGGTTTTCCCGGCGGGATAGCTCACCTTTTCGAACATCTGATGTTCAAGGGCACCAGGCGTTTCGGTCACAGCGAGTTCGACAGGCTGCTCGAAGAGGCCGGGGCGCAGAACAACGCGGCCACCTGGCTCGACTGGACCTTCTACTACGAGAACCTTCCCTCGGTGGCCCTCGAACTGGCTTTTGACCTCGAATCCGACCGTATGCGGAACCTGATTCTGGACTCGGAGCAGCTCGAATCCGAGCGTGATGTCGTCAGAAGCGAGCGTCACTACCGGGTCGACAACGACCCCGACGGCCTGATTGAGGAGGCCTTGTTCGCCCGGCTGTTTCCGGGGCACCCGTACGGCAGTCCGACACTCGGCACGTTCGAGGACATCGACTCGATCACGCTTGATGACTGCCTGCGCTTCTACGGACACTACTACCAGCCCAGAAACGCGATTCTCGTCATCGTGGGAGACTGCACGTTCGAGGCGGCACTGGAACTCTGTCTTTCGTATTACGGACCGATCGAGCCGCATCCCGTTCCCGGGTGCGACGTTCCGGCGGTGCGCGACGCCGTGGCGGAAGTAACCGAGATCGATGTCGACATCAATTCCGAGAGACTCAGGATTGGCTGGCAGACCGTGCCGGCCGGAGACGTTGATGCGGTGGCGCTCGACGTGGCCAACGAGATTCTGTTCGCCAATGAGTCGTCACGGGTTTACAGGCGCCTGATCGACGACCTTCCGATTGCCTCCGATGTGGATGGAACGTCCGAGCCCATGAGGTTGTCGGGGACTTTTATCGTTGATGTGACGATAAACGAGAGTGAGAAGGCGTCGGACGCTCTCGACGTGGTGTTTGACGAGATCGGCCGGCTGGGCCGGGAGGGTCCGACCGAAATCGAGATCACCCGTGCCTGCAATCATCTCGAGGCTTCTTTCCTGCGTTCGCTGGTGACCGTAGGTTCCCGGGCGACCCAGCTTGGAATATGGCACATCACAACCGGCGACTATCGCCAGTTGTTCGATTTCGTCAACGATGTCAGGCGGGTCGACGCCGCACGGGTTCGGGACGTGGTATCCCGCTACCTGACGCCCGGCAGCGCCGTAACCGTAGTGGCCAGACCGTTGAATCCGGCGCCCGAGATGACCAGCGATGAAGACGTTGAACCATTCGAGTCTGGAGGTGAGCGATGACACGCATCGGTCCTGCCGGGCCCGAAGAACCGGTTCTGATCCATCTTGAGGATCAGCGCCTGAATCTGGTGTTTTTTGAGATCCTGGTCCATGGCGGTTCCTGGGATGACCCTTCGGGAAGGGAAGGGCTGGCCGATCTGACGGCGCTCAATCTCCTGCGGGGTACGGCCCACAGGTCCTATTCAGCCATCATGGACGGCTTCAATGACATAGGAGCCTCGGTCGATGTCGCTTCCCACCGGGAATACATAACGATTTCCGGCGATTTTATGCCGCGTTACCGGCATGTTTTCGCAGGCATCATGTCCGAGATTCTTTCGTCTCCGTCATTTCCAGCCGGGGAATTCAAGAAAGAGAAGGCGCTGGCCCTGGAGGACATCAGGAATCTGGTCAACGACGATTCCGAACTCGCCCGTCACCATTTCTACCGATATCTTTATGGCGATGGAAGGGATGGAAGACCGTCGGGCGGTTTCTATCGGACCGTTTCGAAGCTTGGAGTTCAGGACTGTCGGGACTACTACAGGACTCACTTCGTGCGTGGGAATGTGGTCGTCGTGCTTTCGGGCGCGATAACGCCGGATGAGGCAGCCCAGTTCCTTGACACGGTAACCGGTCAAATGGAGCCCGGTCCGTGTCTCGTCGCGCCCTCCCTTGAACCGGTCGTGCAGAACGCCGGTCGTCTGCTGATCGTCGACAAGCCGGGCCGCACCCAGGCACAGGTCGTGATGGGGCATTCCTCAATTTCCTGGAGCTGTCCGGAACTGTTCGGCATCCTGGTCGGCAACACGGCATTCGGAGGGAACTTCACGTCCAGGCTGGTGACCGAGATTCGCGAAAAACGCGGCTGGTCATACGGAGTGTCGTCCGGCATCTCCGCCGGTCGAGACAGCGGAACCCTGACGATGCGGTTCTTCCCCGAAACCAGGGATGTCGCTCCAGCGGTCGAACTGGCGGGAAGGCTGTTCGGCGAATGCGCCGTCGGCGGGCTGCGCGAGGATGAGGTCGAGTCGGCGGTCAACAACCTTGTCAGGCAGTATCCGTTCCGCATCGAGACGGTTCGGAAGCGCGCCGACGAAGAGGTGGCAGATCTGATATTCAGGCGGCCGGCCGGGTTGTCATCAAGGTTTGTCGAAAAAGTATCGGCGCAGACACCGGCTTCTGTGAACCATGCCCTGGGACTGCACTTCAGGCCTTCGGACCTGGCTTCAGTCGTGGTCGGGGACAGCGCTGCACTGCTTGACTCACTGTCGGGAGTGTACGGTCGCGACAGGATTGATGTGATCGATTACCGGCACGAGTGACCGCCGGTTCGTCATGAAAGATTATTGCTTGCTATGAACGCTTCCAACATTCCCGACGCGATGATGCCGCCAGCGCTGAAGACACTGCTGGACTCTCCGGCGAATTCGGCGACGCGGGCAAACGCGGGCAATGCCGAGCACGCGGCGGTGCTTGCCGCGCTCACGGTTTCCTACACCGGTCGCCCTGCAATCGTGGTTGCCCCCACTTCGACCTTTGTCGAGCGGATTTCAGGCCTTACAAAGTTTCTTCTTGAGAACGGTCCTGTGCCCTGCGATTTTCCAAGGTGGCCGGTTGTCGATACATCTCCGTGGGAACCGGTCATCGAGAGTCCTTTCATCAGCGCCACCCGACTCGGCGCGCTGGCGACCTGCAGTCTTGCCGAGGATGTGTTCGTGCTGGTCATGGACGCGTCCGCCGCGGCCAGGAAGGTGATGCCGTTCGAGTCGTTCTGCGAGGGTCTTGGCCGCATTCAAGTCGGAAGGGAGCTTGAGATTGACTCGATTGCGGCGATGCTGGCGGGCGCGGGATACCGACGCACGTCGACTGTCGCCGAGGTCGGTGAGTACGCGGTGCGCAATTCGGTCCTGGACATTTACTCTCCCATGCACGACGACCCTTTCCGGATCGAGGTCGACTTCGACGCGGTGGAGTCTGTCAGGTTTTTCGACCCCGCCACCCAGCGCACCAAGCGCAACGCCGACCACGCATGGATAGTGCCGGTCTGGGAGGTCCCCTCGTCGCCATCGTCTCTCAGGGAGGCGGGAATCCGGATTAGGGACGCGGCCGCCGAGCAGGCGATTCCGTCGGCCCACATTCAGGGGATCGAGAACCAGATAGCCGAAGGGCGTGCCCCTGCCGGTTTTGCCGGGATGCTTCCGTTCTTTCATGAAGCGCTGGACCTTCCGATCGACTACGCCGGCGAGGATGTCGCGGTGATCGTGGTGGACCCGGATGGATGCGCGGCCGCGGCGGACGCCGAACTGGAAAGACTTCGCGGACTGTATTCCTCCATCCCGGGGAGTGTTCGTGGCCGTCGTTCAGGACAACGGAACAAGTCCGCCGTCGAGCCCGATTCAAACCTGGCGGCGCCTGCCGAAAGTCTGGCCTGCACAGGCTCGGAACTGATGACCAGGTTCGAGTCCCGCCCGGGAACCCTGCTGCTTTCGCTGGAGGCTGGAGGCGGCATTCTGGGTGCCCAGCATCACGAGGTTTTTTCACGCGAGATGGTTCTGGCAACCGCCTCCGAGGCGCCGGTCGTCGAGCGCGTCGCCGCCCTTCGCGCGCTTTCTGTCCGCGTTGTCGAAGAAGGCGGGGGACTCCTGGTGCTGGCGCCGTCCGAGGGCGAGGCCAGACGTGTCCGACAGATACTCGAGGCCGAAGGGCTCGAGCCGCAGCAGGCGCCCGGGAACGGAATGACTGCCTTGATGAAGGCCGGCCATTCGGTTCAGACCGCGGTCGGCAGGTGCCGGGTTCCATTCGGGATCGAGATGTTCGGAGTCGTCGCGGTGCCGTCCGAGGCGGTCTTTGGTGTCAAGGACATCGGCGGCCGGCGACGGCAGGAACGCCGAAATGTTCAGAAGATCCAGGAGTTCAGGGAGCTGGCGCCCGGGGATATGGTCATCCACCGCGACCACGGCCTTGGACTGTTCGAGAAGATGGTCGATGTCGAGGTCGACGGCATCGTGTCGGAGTGCCTGCTTCTGTCGTACCGGGCCGGAGATCGTCTGTACGTTCCTGTCGACAGGGCGCATCTTC
>JAGOFO010000102.1 GCA_017997155.1 Myxococcota bacterium | reverse complement strand
AGGATATATCTGTCGCGGCGGGCCTGTTTCTCGTCGGAAGCCCTTACGACAAGGGTATGTTCGCCCATCCTCATCCGGCGAAGGATCCGCCGGACGTCATAAGGGGCATCCTTGAGCAGCGTGAGGCCATCGGCCACGACCTTGGTCATGGACCGCCCCTGCTTATCGGTGTCCAGCATCCTGTCGATGTAGAACTGCTTGAAATAAGGTCCTATGAACTCGACCGGACGGAAATCGGGGCAGACCTCGGTGCCGATCCCCTCCATGATCGTCATGGCCTTGGCGATCATCAGCATGTCCGCCGGCAACCGGATCTGGTGCCGACGGGCGACCGCGAAGATGTCGTTCGCGAAGGTGGCCACGCGGATCTCCTTGAGGGAGACCGACATATATCGCCCCATCAGCGAGGCAAGCTCGATCCGCAGCGATCGAACGTCCGTGTCGTCGTCGATGATTTCCATGTCAATCAGGACGTTCATCAGCCCGTCCACGTCACGGGCTGAAAGCGCGTACACGAACGAGATCATCTCGTCGATTCGCCTGGGGTCCACGGTCCCTACGGTGCCGTAATCCAGCAGGACGACCCGCGAGTCGGCCATCACGAAAAAGTTCCCGGGATGGGGATCCGAGTGAAAGAAGCCGTGCTCGAAGATCGAACGCAGCATCACTCTCATGCCGGTCTCGACGACCTTCCTGATGTCGACTCCGGCCGCCTCGATGGCGGCGGTGTCGGTGATCTTGATTCCGTCCACGAAGTCCATGACGATGACCTGGGACGTGCAGAGCTCCTCGATCGGCGAGGGTACCAGCAGACCCGGCTCGTCACTCATCATGTCGCGATACCTGATCATGTTCCGGACTTCCGAAAAAAAGTCCAATTCCATCATCAGGTTGCGTCGGAATTCATCGACAACGGAAACAGCGTCCATGCGGGCAACCGCGGGTATGCTGCGCGAAAGCATCAGCGCCACGCGACGCATGATACGAAGATCGGCCTCGACCCTGGACTCGATACCGGGCCTGCGGATCTTGACCGCCACCTTGCGGCCATCCTTCAGAACGCCGGTATGGACCTGACCGATCGAGGCCGCGGCGAGCGGCACGTCGTCGAAACTCTGGAAGATGTCGTCAAGGGCATGTCCGGTTTCCCGCTCGATTACCTCTCGGGCCTGCTCGATGGGAAACGGCGGCACGTCATCGTGGAATTTCTTGAACTCCGTGATGAATTCCGGCGGGAGCAACTCGGGATGCGAGGCAAGCATCTGCCCCAGCTTGACGAAGGTAGGCCCCAGATCGGTTATCGCCAGCCTGAGTCGAACGGCCTCTGAGAGTCTTGGGGCTTGCTGACGACCAGAAATCGCGACGGCGGCGCGCCGAAGCGCACCCACCAGGCCAAGCCTCTGCGCCAGGTCGTCGAAGCCGTACCTGGAAAGGACAACGGCAATTTCGCGAATTCTATGGAATTCCCACATGATTCCGCTTCCAGCCCTGATTTCAACGGGGGCTGTCGGAGGATAGCACAAGCTCGCGCCGCAGGGCCATCATCTCTGCAACCACCCGAAGAATCCTTCGCACTGAAACGACCTTGCTGCTGCCCGACTGCCTGGCTCCGCACTCGATCGTGACCATGCCAGGCCGGACCCCGGCTCGAATCAACCTTAGCGGCACCTCGACGTTTGCCATGAAAGTCCTGCTGCGGATTGGAAGATCATCGATCAGGCCGCGCCTGAAAACCATCGTCCCGGTGAACGCGCATCGGTTCTTCAGCAACATCAGGGCAGTCATATGGTACCCGAATGTCAGAATCGCCCTCAGCAGACCGTCACCCCGGCGTGAGTATTCGGACAGCACCAGGTCGTGCCCGGCAAGCAACGGCAGGAATCGTTCGAGTGTGTCCGGAACCACCTGCGCGTCCCCTGGAAGCTGTGTGACGAAGTCGCATGTGGCCGCGCGGTATCCACTGTTGATTGCCGCGCCCATTCCGCGGTTCACCGCATGTCTGACCACCTTTACCCTGGCATCTTCAACAGCCAGCGAACCGGCAATGTCGCCGGTGCCGTCCGCCGAACCGTCGTCCACCACAATGACTTCGCCGCGTCCCGACAAAACCCGATCCAGAAACCTCAGGCAGTCGGAAACCTGGGTCGCGATGGTGGCGGCCTCGTTGTATGCCATCACGACGATGGACAGTGAAAAGGGATAGTTCTCCATCAAAATCCATCAGACGCCGAACAGGCGTCGCGCGTTGTCGCCCAGCACCGCCTCGCGCTCGCCGCAAGACAGTCCCGCCGCGTCAATCACGGCCAGAAACGAGGCTGGAGCGTTCAGATTGTGGTCCGAACCGAACAGGATCCGGTCGGCTCCGACCGTCCTGACGGCCCGGGAGATCAGCCAGTACTCGCGAATACTCTCGGTGCCCATGTAGACGTTCCTGAAACCGGAGTCGGCGATCGCGTTTGAAGCCGCTGTCACCAGAGCCGGAGAATCACCACCCATGTGCGCCATCACGAAGTCGACGCCGGGCCACATGGCCGCCACTTCCATCAACAGGCCCCAACCCGCCATCTCCTGCCATCGTCCGCAATGCACGACCACCGGCAGCTTCATGTCGCGGGCGGCTTGAATAGCCGGCCTCCAGCACGGATCCGTCACCGGCCTGCGGCAGAATGAAGGATGAATCTTGACCGCACGGAAGCGCCCCGGGGCAAGCAGCGATGCAAAGCCGGCTTGATCCGGCATCGCCCAGGCCGCCGCGACGAATCTGACAGGACCGGACCAGGCGTCGAGCTCCGCCAGCAGAGCGTCGTTGTCCCCCGAATCGGACGGCATGACGAGCGCGCCACCGATCCCGGCGGCAAGCAGCGTCCCGGCGGTCTCGACAAGAGTGGTCGAGTGCCCCCCGAAATCCGGGGTGACCCAGGCGCCAACATGAACATGCGAATCGAAAATCATCAGGCTCATCCGCACCACGACCGACCGGACTATTGTAATCCCCGGGGCACCGTCTTGACAAAGGCGACCGCCGGACCTACCTTTCGCACCGGCCTCGTTTCCGGACTTGGGATTAAGGGACTGGAATCAAAATGCCTACTTACGAATACGCTTGCAGGAAGTGCGGCAAACAATTCGAAAAGGTTCAGAAGATCTCCGACGCTCCGGTCGCGTCTTGCCCGGAATGCAACAGCAATGACACGGAACGCCTGATCTCCCATTCCTCCTTCGTTCTGAAGGGCAGCGGCTGGTATCAGTCGGACTACGCCGGCAAATCGTCGTCCTCGCCTTCGTGCTGCGGATGCAAATCGGGTTCTTGCCAGCACTGACCGCCACGTCGCCCTCGGCAGATGTTCCTTTGATTGCGGTCGGAGTTTTCGGTTGACACGCTCAGCCTCCCGAATTACTATACTTCGCCGTTTGAGTATGGCCCTTCGCGGCCCAGCTCGACGATTGATTGTTGATTACGAAACTTTCGAGGTTCACCATGTCGATCGCAATTCTTGGCAAGAAGGTCGGAATGACCCAGTTCTTTGACGAAGACGGCAGGCGCCTGCCCGTTACCGTCATCGAGGCTGGCCCCTGCCAGGTCATCAAGGTAAAGAGCGCCGAAGGTCGCGACGGATACGACGCCGTCGTCCTCGGGATGGGCAACAACAAGGAATCCAGGTTCACGAAACCGGTTCTCGGCCAGTTCAAGAAGGCCGGCCTGACGACGTTCCCGACGTTCGTTAAGGAAATCCGTGTCAACCAGGACGAAGCGATGCTTTATCCGGAAGGCGGCACGGTTGACGTGACCCTTTTCCAGCCCGGAGAAAAGGTTGATGTCTCTGGAACCACGCGTGGACACGGATTCTCCGGCGTCGTCAAACGGTGGGGCTTCCACGGCGCCATGCGCTCCCACGGACGTTCGCACGAGTGCCACAGGCACGGCGGTTCGATCGGCATGTGCCAGTTCCCCGGTCGCGTCATCCCCGGAAAGAAGATGGCCGGACACTACGGCAACGTGACCCACACGATGCTGAACCTGAAGGTCGTCGCGGTGTTCCCGCAGCAGAACCTTATCATGGTCAAGGGCCCGGTCGCCGGCGCCCCGAACGGCAACGTGCTTCTCCGCAAGGCCACCAAGGTCCGCAAGCGCCGCGCTGTCTGATAATTCCTGACCACGTCGTCGCGGATGTGGACAACGTGGAAACCCGGTGTCATCATCCTGCGATGAAATTTCGTAAATACCACGGCACAGGTAACGATTTTCTGGTTGTGGACGCCGTATCCGGACGTCCGCGCGAACTTGATCCATCAACGGTCAAGAAGGTCTGCGACCGGCATTTCGGCGTCGGTGGCGACGGAATCCTGCTTGTCGAGCGCTCGCCGATTGCCCCGTGGTTCATGCGCGTCTTGAACTCCGACGGCACCGAGGCGGAGATGTGCGGCAACGGGATCCGCTGCGTCGCCAGATTCATCTCGGACTACATGGGCCATGTCGGAGACACGATTCCGATCGACACCCCAGGCGGCGTCAAGACCTGCCGACTTAACCGGGACGACAACGGCCTGGTGCGCTCGGTGGCGGTCAGCATGGGCGCGCCCCGGCTGGATCGACCCGCCATCCCTATGGCTGGAAGCGGCCCGACGGATTCGGTCGAGGCTTTCGCGCACGGACGCCGCTTCATCGGTACCGGCGTGAACATGGGCAATCCCCACTTCGTGGTATTCGAGTATCTGGATGCCACGCAGGCGGAACACTTCGGAAGCGTTCTTTCGGGCGATTCGCTGTTTCCGGAAGGCGCGAACGTGGAGTTCGCCGAACAGACTGGCGACAACGCCTTCAGACTGACGGTCTATGAACGCGGATGCGGCCTGACCCTGGCGTGCGGCACCGGCGCTTCGGCGACCGCGGTTGCGGCAATCCGTTCCGGAATGGCAAGGGTCGGTGTCCCGATTCGAATCGACCTCCCGGGCGGCCAGCTTGAGATTACTGTCGCCTCGGACATGTCGGACGTGATCCTGTGCGGACCGGCGGTCGAGGTCTTTTCCGGCGAGATCGACCTCTCGTCGTTCCAGTCGGAAGGAGTCCCTGATGAACGAAAGTGACTTTCACAAGGCTCTGGCCTCCGTCCTGACGGAGATCGGCGAGGCTCCAGGGCGCCCCGGCCTGGAAAAGACCCCTGCCCGCGTATGGGAGTCACTGCACCACCTGACCAGAGGCTATCGCGAAGACCTTGCCGCGATTCTGGCGGACGCGACCTTCGAAGATAGTTCACGGGACTCGGTTCTGATCAGGGACATAGGATTCACGTCAATCTGCGAGCATCACATGCTGCCCTTCTTTGGACACGTCGATGTGGGCTATCGTCCCGACGGTCGGCTTATCGGTCTGTCCAAGGTCGGACGTGTCGTGGATCACTTCGCCTGCCGTCTTCAGGTTCAGGAAAACCTTGCCGGACAGATCGCCGACACGCTAAACGAGATACTCCGTCCATCGGCGCTGGCTGTCGTGGTTTCGGCCACGCACCTGTGCATGACGGCAAGGGGTGTTCAGAAACCGGGATCGGTCGCGGTCTCTTTCGCGTGGCGGGGCGGCCACGAGGCGATTCAAGAGTTCCGACCCGAATTCCTGGCTGGAATCGGAAGGCAGAAAGAATGACTCCCGACGAGATGACACACATCCATGTTCCGAAACCGGATCCCACAAGTGACCCGGCGTCCGCCGAGGCTCTGGAGCTTCTGGGCCGGGCCCGCACCATCCTTCTGACGACTCATGACGGTCCCGACGGGGACGGAATCGGCTCGGAAATCGCCCTTGCGCGCGCGTTGCGAAGGGATGGCCGCAAGGTCTGGATCGTCAACGGCGACGATTGTTCACGCGCCTTCAGGTTCCTGGATTCCGGCAGCGACATCATCGTGCTCAACGAACGCTTCGAACACGAACACCCGACGTTGTTCGAGGACGTCGATCTGGCGGTGCTGGTCGACACGTCCGAGTTCGAGCGCACCGGTCGCGTCGGCAAGCGGCTCCAGGGCAGGAGCGGCCCGGTAGTCGCCATCGACCACCACCAGAAAAACGAACGAAGCCTGTCCGGAGTCATCGGTCCTGATTTTTCGTCGACCGGTGAACTCATGGTCCGGGTTCTTGACGCACTCGGCCTTCCGATCACCCGTGACGTGGCAACGCCTCTGTACGGCGCGATCCTGAGCGACACTCAACAGTTTCGCTTTGTGAAACAGGACGCCGATGTTTTCGCCACGGCGACACGACTTGTCTCGTGCGGCGCCGATCCGCAGGACATAGCTGGAAAGATGTACGGCACCATTACCAGGGACCGCCTGATCCTGATGACCAGGATAATGAACAACTCGCGGTTCCTGCACGGTGGCCAGCTGGTCTGGTCCGTCCTGACCCCTGAGACACTGGCCGACATCGAGGTGGATCGCGACGAGATCAGGACCATGGTCAACATGATCGGCGATCTGGAAGGTGTCCGGATATCGGTGTTCTTCAAGATATTCCGCCCGGGAGCGGTCAAGGTTTCAATCAGATCGAAATCAGATCTGGTCATCTCGGACGTGGCTGAGCGCCTCGGAGGCGGAGGTCACAGGCAGGCAGCGGGAGCCGATGTTGAAGGCGACCTCGATCAGGTCAGGGAAACCACGCTGAAGATGCTTGGCGCCAAGCTGACTGGTCATTGAACCAGAGACTTGAAAAGCGACGCATACGCACCGGCGGAACGTGACCACGAAAAGTCCTGCTTCATCCCGCGTGCTCGAACCTGATGCATCCTGTCCACGTCGACAAACAACTGGCATGCGCGCCAGACCGCGTCCAGAAACGCCTGGTTCTCGAAGGGGCTGAATTTCAAACCGGTTCCACGTTCGGGATCATCGTCGACGTCGATGACCGTATCCTGGAGACCTCCAACCGCGTGAACGATCGGAATCGTTCCATAGCGCAGCGAGTACATCTGGTTCAACCCGCAGGGTTCATACCTTGAAGGCATCAGGAAGAAGTCCGCGCCGGCCTCGATCAGATGGGCCAGGCGTTCGTTGTAAATGAATCGAACCGCGACGTGCTCCGGGAAACCGGCAGCCGAGGACGCGATCATGTTCTCGACGTCGCGCTCGCCGGTGCCCAGAACAACGATCATCCCCGCCGCGCGCACGATCGCCGGCATCACGCCAGCGAGAAGGTCGTATCCCTTCTGATGCGCCAGCCTGCCGATCACGCCGAAGAGCGGACCGCCGCTGTCACGAAGACCGAACTCCTGAAGCAGCGCGGATCGGTTTTCTTCCTTGCCGGTCATGTCGTCGACGCTGAACCTGGCCGGTATCATCGGATCGTTCTCGGGCGACCATTGCGAATAATCGACGCCATTCAGGATCCCGGAGAAACGGCCACCGATCAGGCGCAGTATGCCGTCCATGCCGTAACCGGTTTCGGGGGTCAGCACCTCACGCGCGTAGGTCGGGCTGACGGTCGTGGCGCGATCCGAGAAGAACAGGCCGGCCTTCAGGAAGCTGACCTGACCCCAGAACTCCACGCCCTCGGTGGTGTATACCTCCCATGGAATCCCGAGTTCCGGGGTGACGTACCCCGGGAACACGCCTTGATACCCCATGTTGTGGACCGTCATGACCGTCCGATACCGGTTTCCATATCTGATACGGTTGAACAGCGGCACCAGACCGGCCTGCCAGTCATGGCAGTGGATGATGTCGATGTCCAGATCGAACGCAGCGATCAGATCGAAAACCGCGGCGCCGAAAAATGCGAACCGGAGGTGGTTGTCCGGGTATGCGCCGTCCCTTGTCCCGTAGATCTCGTCACGGCCGAAAAGATCGTCGTT
>JAGOFO010000101.1 GCA_017997155.1 Myxococcota bacterium | reverse complement strand
ACACCAGGTGGCTGCATCGTTGCTATGCTCCGGCGAGTGATCGGCTTCGAGCGGAATCGGTGATCGGCTTCGAGCGGAATCAGTGATCGGCTTCGAGCGGAATCAGTGATCGGCTTCGAGCGGAATCAGTGATCGGCTTCGAGCGGAATCGGTGATCGGCATCACCGGAATACGCACTGAAGGGGCCGTCACTACGCAAAAAACGGGGAAACGACGATGAATAGGACAGGAACCGGCCCCAGGCCGCCAAACTGCGCTGCCGGTCAACCGCAACGGGCTCCGCCCGTGGTGGATCAATTATTGGTGGCCGACGGGAATGCCAAGTGGATCAATTTCCGATGGCCGGCTTACAATGCTCAAGTGTAATTGTCGTCGGTGAAAAATCCGGCACTTAGCTCATTGAAATTGTCAGGCTGCGAAGACACCAGGTGGCTGAATCGTCGCTACGCTCCGGCGAGCATGTACGACATCAGCGGAACGGTGTACGACATCGGCCGGACTTGCGTACGAATTCCTGCGGAATCGTGTAGCCCTTCGGCCGGAATCAGTGACCGACTTCAACGGAATACGCAGGGGAAATACGGACAGTACTTCAGGGTCTTAAACTGGCTTTCCGAGTACGGGTTGTCGTTCGAAACGCGTGGCCTGCTGTGGGACTTGTCGATGCCGAGTTCGGCCAGCAGGTCGGCGACACCCTTCGATTTCATCGAGGATCCCCGGTCGGCGTGGATGTCCAGCTGACCGGGCAGGATTCCCTGTTTGGCACAAGTGGCCGCAATAAAACGCTTTGCCAGTTCGGTGTTTTCCCTGCTTGCAACCATCCAGCCGACGACGTACCTGGAATAGATGTCCAGCATCACGTACAGATGGTAATAGACCCACTTGACCGGCCCTTTCAGCTTCGTGATGTCCCACGACCAGACCTGGTTCGGGCCGGTCGCATACAGACGCGGGATTTCAAACTTCGGGTGCCGGGCCTGATTGCGACGTTCGCGGATCTCTTTGACTGATTCCAGAATGCGATACATCTTGCGCTCACTGCACAGCCAAATACCTTCGTCCAGTAACGTGGCCACGATCTCGGCCGGGGCCCGATCGATGAAACGGTCACTGTGTAACTCTGCCAGAACGCTCTCTTTTTCTTCGGGACTCAATGCCCGGTGCGATGGCTTGCGTGGCGCAGAAGCAGGCTTCGGGGGCCGGGCCGCCGGTCTGGTCACCCGATAGAATGTCGCCCGTGGCAGGCCGATTACGCGGCATGCAGGGGCGATTCCAACCCTCGGTGCCAGTTCCTGCGCTGCCTGGATCATTTCTTGTCTTCCTGCGCCGTTTCCGCCGTCTCCCTTGTCCGATTCAGAAGCAACGACAGTTTTTTTTGGATCTCAATTATAAATTCGGCGTCCTCAAGGCGTTTCTGCAGGCGCTGGTTTTCCTTTTCCAACTGAGCGTTACGCTGTTTCAGCGCCCTGTCCGGGTCCGGCGTCGGGCCACGCTTACGCGGCGTCAGACCTTCAAGCATCCCGTCCGCTCGAAGCTTCCGCCACTTCTGGATGCTCGTGTAATACAGCCCTTCCCGACGAAGCAAAGCCCCGAGCATTCCGGACTCACAAGCGTCGGCCTCCGCCAGGATCCGTGCCTTGTACGCCGCACTGAACCGACGACGCTGACCGACCGGCCCCACCTCTGGATCCGGTGCCTGCTTCACGTCCGGATCCGGAACGCTCAGCGGACCTTCTGACTGCTTCTCTTTCTTCTGAACTCTGGACATCTCTCTCTGCCTGCCTTCCCGTCCTGCTACTCTAAACTATTTCATCGATCTGTCTCATGCTATGTTGGCAGACAGGGCTGTAAGCAACGTTCCTTCGTACACCACGCGTTTGGACTCTAACCATTTGTTCAACGGGCAGTAACTTACCAAATGGCATTGCTCAAAAGCCTGAAAGTTCTACGTGAGATATCCCTGTACGGCAAGAATCAGTCCGGCGGCACTTTCGGAAAGGAAACGATTGCCAGAATCTGCAACTAATCCAAAACATCGACCGGATCCTGTATGTATGTCCAAATGATCCTGAAGGATGGAATATGAACTGCAAGTTCAAGAACCTACTGAATAAACTGAATCCTTTCCTGATTGGCGGCCCAGCGGATTTCTTCCACGAGGGCTTCAGCGGATTCCAACTTTTTGACAACGTTGATTAGCCACAAGCGTTCGAGGGGATCCCATCCATTTTCCGGGTGGGCACCGGGGTCAACGATGTAACCACGCGCTTCCCATGCCGGCCACATTTCCTGTTCGGCCCATTCCCTGGCTTGGTCAGCGATGGATTGTGGAATATCCTTGAGATTTTCAGCGTTGCAACCGAAGTCGGTGGCGAATGACAGTTCCCCCAGGTCGATGAGCCCAAGAGTGGAACCCTGGTAAAGAATGTGGAGCGCCCCGCCCAGGTCTTCCACAACCCACCGTTTCTGCCGAAGAAGATCGGGGTTGTCGAGGTGGTTCTTGACGACAACACATTCGTCGCCCAGGGCCTTCACCAGAACATCAACGACTGACTTGGAATCTGCGCCGTTCATAAAACCTCCCGTGGGTTGGCCCCTGTCATTAATCCAAACCGTTCAAAACGACTTACCCCATTCCGAACGTGTCGTCCAGGTTGCTTCTGGACAGGAAGCGGGCTTCTGCGATTAGTTCGGCGACGGAGTTTACCTTCTTGACGCCGAAGCGGGAAAGGGAACTGATTTCAGGGGCCCAGCTGTCTTCCCCGGGTTCGGTGGAATAACCTGCTGCGTGCAGGGCGGGCCACAGCTCGTTTTCGAGACTGTCCAAGGCCTCCTCCTGCAGTTCTTCATCGGTTGCGCCGTTGCATTCGATTGCCACCGAAACGATGGCCGTGACAAGGAATGCCCCGTCGGCTTCAGGTTCAAAATACGCGACATTCCCGCCGCTTGGAGAGGACATCCAGACAAGACCTGATTTGGCATTGAAAACGTACTTGCCGAAGGGACCCCAGGACTTTCGGTCATCGGCAAGATCTTTCTTCATCGTCTGGGTCAGAAGCATGGCAAGTTCGTCGGTGGTCATTTCGGGGGCCTCGTTCGTTTGAAACTGATGCAGAGTCTATCACCCCGGGCAGAACGGACAATACCTGGCCGGTCCGACAAAAAATTCCGCTTAGATTTTCCAACTCCCCAGTAGGTACCTTGGTTGCCAACATCCACGGAGGCAGGAATGGCAAGAAGGGACATGGAGGCGGTTGATTCACAACTGCTTGAAAGGGCAAGGGGAACCCTGCGGCACTCGCGGTTCGTCAGGCATGACGGGGCTGGCGACAGTGGCGCGGCGGGGGTTGGCGACGCGGCCGGTGGCGGGGCCGCTGCCGGTGCCGGGGACAAAACCGGTCGCCTGGTCAGTTTTTCGGTAATCGAAAGAACCGACAAAAACACGGTGACGGCTGACCTCGACTGGGGGCAGGCCCCGACGTGCACATGCACCAGTTACTGGACGGAAGTCCGGCTGGGGCGGGGGCCTTGGTGCCGGCATGTGGTCGCGGTGCTTGTGAAAGAGGAGGAACTGCGATGTCAGTTGATAGATCTTCTGCTGTGAACCTTGATGACGACGACGGGGCCGATTTCGCCGAAGTCACGGACGACTGTGCCGAAGTCGTGGACGAAGCCCCCGAAGCACCACTCCCCGATCTAACTGGCGACCCGGTCAGGCACGACGGCTATTCGTACGACGAGCTTTGTCCGATGGTTGAAGCCCTTCTGCGGGGCGGGCTGTCGGTGCTGGTGCGCGGGCATCCCGGTGTCGGCAAGTCGTCGCTGGCGAAGGAACTGGCGGCGCGGATGGAACTGCCGATGGTCGATATCCGCCTGGCACAGCGGGACCCGGCTGAGATTTCTGGCGTGTATTACCCGGACGCCGATCGCACGTGCATGTCGCTGCTGGCCCCCGACTGGGTGCGGCAGGTCTGCGAAAGCCCGGGGTTCGTGTTTCTGGATGAAATCAATGCGGCTGTGACCAAACTGCACCAGGCGGCGGCGTACCAGATCGTGCTCGAGCGCCGCGTCGGCCCGTTTGTGTTCCACCCGGGGACTGTCGTGCTGGCCGCCGGTAACCTGGAAGAAGACAACGCCATCGTGTCGCCCATGTCGTCGGCGCTGGCCAACCGGTTCGCGCACTTCACGATGCGCGTCGACGCCGATTCGTGGATGCGCTGGGCCAGCCGGGCCGGGATTGACGACGCGGTCACTGCGTACATCGGCAGGGGCGGCGAAGGCGTGCTTTACGACCGTCGCAGGGATGCCATGGTCTTTCCGTCGCCCAGGACGTGGGAGATGGCCAGCCGGGCCCTGGCCGGGGCGCGTCCGGTCGATCGCCGCAGGGTCGTTGCCGCGTGCGTCGGAATCGACGCGGCCGAGCGGTTCAGTTCGTTCCTGACGATCTTTGAACGGGTCGATCCCAGGGCAGTGATCCTGGATGGCGAGTCGATGCATTTCAAGACGCCACGAAACAAGGATCCGTCGTTTGTCCACGCGGCGGTCCTGACGGTGGCGGACTGGCTCGTGCGCAGGCCTGACGTGCCCGAAGCCGCCCTGCCGAACGTCGTGCGGTTCCTGCGATCGTCCGGCCTGGACCCGGAATTCGCCTTCCTGTTCCTGCGGCGCCTGAAGGGCTCCGGACTGCTGACCCGCCTGCGGGCCGTGCCGGAATACCGCGTCCTGGCGGCCGACCTGGCATCCATCCACATCGGGCTGACGGGGGGCAGGTGATGTCGCCGCCAGCCAGAAAACAACCTTCGCGGGACGAAATCATCGCCAGGGAGAAGCGGCGGACTGCGGCCATCAGGATGCAGTTGACCGTCAATCACCCGTTCTGGGGATACCTGCTGATCGAGACCGAGCTTATCCCGGCGGTCGATCTGCCGTCGCTGGCCGCCACGGACTGCGAACGCCGCATCTGGTACAACCCGACGTTGACCCAGTACCTGACCCTTGACGAACTGGGATTCGTGATGGCCCACGAGGTCGGCCACATCGTGCTTCAGAACCTGGAGCGATGCCGCGGCCGCAAGGCGTCGGTGTGGAACGCCGCGTGCGACTACGCCGTGAACCGCATTGTTGCGGCAATCACCGACCCGTACGACGGCCTGCCGCTTTACACGCCCCCGGTGAAGTTTTTGCCGACGGTTGGCCGAATCGCGCCCCTGATGAATCCGGACTTCGATGAACTGACCACGGAAGCCATCTATGAAGAACTGCGCGAAAACCCGATGTGGGACGATTCCGAGCATCTGGTCGAAGTGGACCTGTCATCTGGGGAAACGGGGACCGTTCGTCTGGATCGACGCCCCGAGTCATATGACATCCATGTGCCGGCAGACCAGGCTGGCGGGGATGTGCGGTCTGACGGGTATGGAAGTGCCGCACAGGATCCCCCGGTTTCCGGTTCGGTCGCACGCGCTTTCCAGTACGCCGAACGGTGCGACAGCCCCGGGAATATCCCCGGCGATCTCCGTCGCCTGATTGGCAGTCAAAGGGCCTGGATCAGGGACGAAACCTGGCAGGCGGCCTTCCGCAGGATTGTTGAAAGCAGTCTTGGTCGCGACGAGTACACACTGGCCCGCCCTCACCGCCGCTGGCTTGACCAGGGCTTCATCGTGCCCGGTCTGCGCCGTGACCCCATGCCGTCGGTGGTTATTTCCCTGGATACGTCCGGAAGCATGTCGCCACGACATATCGCCGAAGTCTGCGCCGAGATACGCCCGGTGCTGGCGCGTTGCGGCGATGCGGTCCTGCTGGTCCACGACGCCGTCATCCAGGAGGTCGTCAGGGGCAATCAGGCCATCCTTGCGTGGCTTGAAGCCGGCTGGACCCGTGGCGGGGGCGGCACGGACCACTGCCCTGTCTTCGACTGGATTGCCAGGGCCGCCATTGACCCCGATCTGTACGTCGGACTGACAGACTGCGCCTCGTTGTATCCCGAAGTCCCTCCCGCGTACCCGGTCGTCTGGGTCACGCCCCGGGCCTCCAACCACAGCATTGCCCCCTGGGGCACCCGCCTGTGGACCGATCCGTTTTGATGGCCCGCCGCACCTTTTGTTGCGGCGAAATCCGCATGATTAAATGCGTTTGTTTGAACTTTTTTCCAGGATTCCAAAGATTTCCGGCTTAGATCTCCGAACTCCCCAGTAGACGTACTGGATGAACTCAAAACCACAGGAGGTAAAAATGAGCATCCAGAACGAAACAGCGGCCCTGAACGTGAAACCCTTTGCGACCGATCTGGAATACCTGACCGCCGAGCTGGCGTGGGTGCATGCCCGCACTAGGCGGATCGAGGCGAGCCAGCTGACCCTGGAACAGGACCCGGTGCTTGCCAGGGTGCAGTCGGGACGGGTGCGTGCCGTGTACACCGACGCGACGGCGAGCATGGCCGGCCAGCTTGCCCGGGAAGAGCTGGCCATCCGGCAGGAAATCGACGCCCGCCTGGCTCTGAACCGCGCGGGTGGTCTGGGGCTGGGGCTGGATCGCCTCTGCCTGGAGCACGGTCTGGGACAATTCGAACGCACCGTCCTTCTGCTGGCCACGATTCCGTGCATCGGATATTCCATGTTGGAAACGCACGTGGCGCCCCTGAGGCCGCGTTACAACTCGACGATGATCGAGGCCAACCTCGTGTCGCTTTTCCTTGAACTGGACATGAAGGGCGGCCTCGAAGGCCTGCTGTGCCTTCTGCCCGACGCGCCCCTCCGCAAGGCCGGGCTGTTGGTGATGACGTACGAACCCCGGACGCCGGCTTCCGCTCTTGATGTCGGCTTTGAACTGACCGGCAAGTCGCTTGCCGCGATCACTGGCATTCCGGCCTTCGAAGGCTTCGCCGATCCCGACCTGCTCCCCGATGTCGATTGAAGCCGCCGGAATTCATTGGCCGGATGAACAGGGCTTCAGGTTTTCTCGATGCTTTTCAGGGCCGCGATCAGATAGTCGACCGTCAAGGCGGATGCCGGGGGTAGGCTGGCCCGTAGTGTGGGGACGTCATCGTCGGGCCTGACAAGGCCACGTTGCGTTCGACAGCGCGTCACGTCAAGAAGTGAAACGACCGCGCCACGCCCACGGCGGAGACACTTGAAATCCCCGGCAAGCGTGCTGAAGCAATGCATCGCGTGTCTCCCGGACAGCGGACTGCCCACGGCGCAGAAGGCATACCTTGTGTCGTCGCCTTCACGCTCCAGCCAGAAGCATTCGTTGTTCCACAGCCAGACGAGGTCACCAAGTGAAAGCCGGATCGGGCCGACGTAAAGCAGGAACGTCCCACAGCCGGCCACGCTGATGTTGCACAGGTCCGGCGTGTTCAGGATTGTGTCGCGGTGTCGAAGGACAAGGTCGATGTTCTGGAACAGGGTTCGAAGGGATTCGTAGTCAGCCGAATCGTTGGAAATGCCGAACTTAACACGTGACATTGGAAGGACTTCACTTGAGTCAAACACTCTTTTCGAGTAACCCGCGCACCCATGCACCAACCTCGGGGTACTCGTCAGCATCAAGCACAAATTCCTGACCGCGTGCCATGGTCTTGAGCTGAGCATTGTCGCCTTCCCGAGACCAGAGATCCGGGTTTCGGTGGTAACCCAGTGGCGTCCTCCCCTCGTCGATCGGGTAAAACCAACCCGGCAGGGACCAGAAGCCCCGACGCCGCCCAGGAGCCGTCAAGCAAAGATGGTCTTCATAATGGCCGAACACTCCAGCACCGGGGGCGCCCACGTCAGCACCCCCTATCATGAGCGTGTCGGATGCCAGATATACCGTATCAGACTCACGCCGCTCGGACCGTGAAATGTGAGGGTGGTACCGTGCCCATCCAGGAATGTTGACGGAGTTAATGTCTTGTCCCCCCAAAGAAGGTTGACACTTTTGCAGCGGGTTAATAGCCCGTATGGAGGAGTATGGTGGCGAGGGCAAGAGCAGGACGGCGAGCGATGGGGCAGACGATGGACGCAGATGCCCC
>JAGOFO010000100.1 GCA_017997155.1 Myxococcota bacterium | reverse complement strand
AATCCGCCGCGCCGTTGCCGGAGTTTCCCAGCCCGACCTGAACCGCGCTGGATTGCCCGGCCAGCAACTGGAACTGAACCGACGACGTCTGGAAGACAAGCAAGGCCTCGGTCATCGGGATGTCGTGACGCGCCACGTCGTCATAAACCAGCGTCCACGCCCATTCGAATTCGCTCATGCCGGAATACGTGGCCGAGACAGGAACCGACTGACCGACCAGGTCGGCGGACGAAGCGAACACGAAGTAGATCCCGTCCGGCACCGCTTCATCCAGCGGCGTCGCCAGCGACAAGCTTTCGCTGGACGTTCCCGCCCTGACCGTCACACCATTGATCGGCAATCCCGTGGCAAGCTCCGTCACGAAACCCCCGAACAATCCACCGCTGATGGGCTGGCACGAATCGGGATCCTGCCCTGGAGCCCGGCACGACGACGACTCCAGCGCGAATACGTTTCCAGTCAACTGCGCCGATGGATCACTGATGGTCCCGCCCAGATCGTCGTAACCCACGATAAACGGCTCGACGACGTAGTCGTATTCATATCCGCTGAACAGTTCGGCAGTCCATTCACCTGTGAACGGGTCGGTGAACACCACAACGTTCTCGCCGAACTCCGGCGCGGTAAAGGTAATCATCGCGTAAAGCGGCCATCCGTGCCCTTCGCCGTCGACAACCTTTCCGGACACCCTTGCGCCCGTGGAACGCGCCATGACGAAATCCTGGCGAACAAACTCATCAGGCATCACCAATCGATTCGCCGTGGCCTGCGAATACCCGTACGCGCTGGCGCTGAGCGTCTGCATGGTGGCCGGCAGCGGGATGAAATACAGTCCGTCCGGAACGTTCGGGTCATCCGGTGTCGCGGCCGTGACGACGGAATTATCCGCGCCAGCCACCCGCGCGTTGTCGCTCGCCGCGCCACTCGTCCCATCCGTGACGAATCCGCCGACCAGACCCGCCGCGGTCGTCACGCAGTTGGTCTCGTACAGACGAACGTCTTCGATAAACCAGCCGGCCAGCCAGATCGACGGGTCCGAAGTCAACGCGAATCGCAGCATCAATGAAGGCACCAGGAACCCTGAATCGAGCGTCACACTGGCACGGGTCCAGTCCCCTGTCTGAACGTCTCCTGAAAACGGTCCCCATATGGTCTGCCACGTGGTGCCGGCGTCGACACTCGCCTGGACACTTATCAAGTCATATTCGCCCTCGGTCTGCGCCCACTGATACCATTCCAGCGTCAGCGTGCCTTCAACCCCGGAAGCGTCCACAGTCGGCATGTTCAGGTAGGCCTCCGCGTTATGCGGATAAGGTGACGCGAGGCCTGTCGCCCAGACCTTCCTGCCGGACCTTGCATCGTAAGGCCCGCTGTCCGGCACGCCCCATTCCCACGTCGGGGTTCCCGATACGGTCAGCCCACCGTTGTCCGACTCGAAATCCGAGAAGTACAGGTCACTGTTGACGATCTCGTATCCAGCAAGATCACAGCCTTCGATCGGCACCTCGAAGTCCCGCGTGGTCGGATCCGTCGATACGGCCTGAGAAACCGTAACGGTGGAGTACCCGTCCAGCCATGGATCAACTTCGTATGTGAAACCATAATCGGGAACGACGTCGGCGCCCCACGCTCCGGTGAACGGATCGCTGAACACCACCATCGGCTCGCCCCCGTCGGCCGACGTGATCCTGATACGGGCGTACAAGGGCCATCCGTGGCCCGAGCCGTCCTTGACGGTGCCTCGAATTCTGACCGTCCGGGCGGCCGGCATCACCAGGTCAACGACAGCCGACTCGCCGTCAACCACGACAACGCCCGGGACAGTGGTCGTCTGGTACCACAGCTTCGCGGCCACCACGTCGACGGTACCCGCCGGAACCCACGTCAGCGCATAGGACCCATCGGCCGCCGTCTTTGTCGTTCTGTCGCCCGCCGACACCGACGCTCCGGAGACCGGCTGACCGTTGATATCGTTAACGCGACCGCTGATACTGCCGCTGGGTCCGCACACGGCCGAAGCGACCTGGACAAACTCGACCGCATTGATTTCGCCCCAGCCGGTGGCGTTGTTCGGTACGTTGCCGGCGCCTTCGCCCCCGCATGTCGACACATACGGAATCGGCGTGGCGGTCTGTTCCATCAGGGTCTCTGTCTGCGAGTAATCCCCGACCAGACACGGCGCGGCCTGCCATGCGAGCGCAATCAAACCTGAAACGTGCGGCGCGGACATCGATGTTCCGCCCCAGCTCTCGAACGAATTGTCGCCGGTGGCGACGCACGATCTTATGTCAACGCCGGGCGCGACCACCTGCGGCTTGATCGACGGATCGCCCTGCGGGTTGACGGTATCGGGATTGTCGGTCGGTCCCCACAATGAGTGCGTCGCGTATTGCCCCGAAGCCTGCGAAGTCGAGCCGACGCCGGTGACGTTGCCATAGCGGCCGGGATTTCCGACCGTGTTGCATCCAGCCGGCTCCGAATACGAACAATTCGACGCGTTTCCGTTGGAGAAAACAGGATATATGCCCGCGGCGTGCCACGAGTCCACCGCGCCCTGATACCAGTTGTCGTATGAAGTCTCGCAATCACCCCACGAGTTATTCACGATGTGGGGACGTCGGTCAGGGTCCGGGTTCGCGCCGGTCAGGTCGGTCGGCGCCACCATCCACTGAGCGCACGCCAGCAGCGCGGTATCCGTGCAGTCGGAAGTATCGCAGCCGCGGCAGGCGATCCAGCGCGCGCCTGGAGCCATGCCAACCTGATTCTGGCTGGTGGCGTCCTCACCGACCATCGTTCCCATCGTGTGCGAGCCGTGACCGTTTTCATCCACCGGCTCGGCAAGATTGCTGTACGGATCGAACCAGCTGTATGCGTGCGAGAACGTGCCGTCGCCGTTGTTTCCACGGTAATGATCGACCAGTACGCTGTGCGTGTATCGGACGCCGGTGTCGATGTTCGCGACGATGATACCCGATCCGTCGACCCCATCGGCCCAGACCGTGGGCGCCCCGACATGCGTGATGTTCGACTCGACCGCGTTGACGCCGGACGACACGGCCGCCCTGCGGACCTCGGGCTCGATGATCCCCAGCTTGCGCGGCGCGATGATCCTGGTGACGCCCGGCAGCGACGACAAGGAATTCAATGTGTTCCGGTCGGACCTCGTGACCGCTATCACGTTATCGATCCAGAAGCTGCGGTACCTGGTCTTGTTCGCGTCCAGCACGGAAATGGCGGCTGCCTGCGATGCGGCCGCGGTCTTCTGCAAGCTCTGGGCGACGAAACGGCCACGATCGACCCAGTTCATCGAGTACGCGGGGGACAGATCCGGACGATCGGCGAAATAGATTAGATAATCCGCGTATCCATTCACCGTCATGTCACGGTCGATCGAGGCCTGGACCTGAACAGCGTTCCGCCCGGCCGGCGAGGGTCCCGCCACGGCCAGCGCGCCCTGCGTCGCGTTACCGTCAACAGCCCGCTCAAGCCCGGTGTCACAACCGGCGGCAAATGCCAACACCGCCAGCATCCATATAACACGATGATTCATTGCATCCACCTGTGTTCCCTGTACTTTCGAGTGCATGCGCGCCGACCGATTTCCCGAAGTCGACGGACCGCCTTTGGATGGTTATGGGTTGTACAACCCCGCCGGAACACAGTCAATCCGCTTGAACAGGACGGGCGACCTTATGAACAGATATCGAATGAAATCCGGGGTTCTGATAGAATCCGCGGGTGCGGTGTTCAAGGGGCGGGCACCCCGAAGGAAAGCATCATGACAACGGCGAACCGAGCCTTGTCCGGGTTCATGTGTCTCGCGGCCCTGGTGGCTGTCACTGCCGTCTTTCAGCCCGCGTCGGTCCTTGCGGCTCCTAACCTTCAGGTAGTGAAGTTGCTGACCTCGAGCGGTACCGTCGGGATCGGTCAGCCTCTGACAGCCCATTTCCAGATCCAGAACCTCGGGGACACCGACTCGGGCCCCTGCAAACTCGGTATTTATTACAGCAACGACATCAGTATCACGACAACCGACCCCCTTCTGACGTCGGTCGACCTGCCGGCCATCCCGGCCTCCACCACGCATGACGAGATGGTCGCGGATGTCACGCTTCCCGCGGACGCGGCACTCGGGACACGCTATGTCGGCGCGATCGTGGATTTCGACAACCAGGTGGTTGAAACAAGCGATTTCGACAACGCTCGCAGCGCCACCATCACGGTGGTTGACCCGCCTGACCTTCGATTCACGACCGTTTCGGTAAACCCGACTTCGGCTCATTCCGGCGACACCGTCGAAATATCGTACAAGGTCATCAACGCCGGTGCCTCGCCGGCCAACGACTTCAAGACCAGACTGTACTTCTCGGACAACAACGTCATCGACACGCAGGATTCGGAGCTTCCCCACGAACGGACGACATCTCTGGCAAACGGCGCCGACACAGGGCTGATCGTGGCCCAGGTCGCTCTTCCCCTGGGCCTTCCGACCGGCACGCGTTATGTCGGTGGAATCGCTGATGTCGACAACACGATTTTCGAGCACCAGGAAACCAACAACACCACACTGGCCCCGATCACCATCCTCGAGGTTCAGTGCTTCGACACGGCTGCCTCGAACCCGGACGTCTGCGGTTCGCGCGGCGTATGTGTCGGAACCGACATCTGCGAATGTGACGACGGATACGGCGGCCAGCAGTGCCTTATAGAATGCCCGGATCAGTGCGTCGGCTGCGTGTCGTCCGAAGAGTGTGACGAATGCGACGATGGCTGGCAGGGAACCGACTGCCTTACCCCGATATGTTCGCCCGAATGCGGCCAGAACGCCGAATGCACGGCCCCGAACGAATGCACCTGCGACGCCGGCTTCGAAGGTGACGGCTACACCTGTGTGTCCGGTGACACGGGCGGCGGATGCAGCCAGTCCGGCCTGAACGTGGCGGCCCTGCCCGGCCTCGCGATCGTTGTCGCGCTGTTCCTGATGTGCATTTTCCGTCAAAGGCGTCGTGCGGATGCTTGATCAAATCGCCAGACTGCTGGGACCCGACGCCGAATTCCTGCGTGGCGAAGCCGGTCTGGGCGCGTACCGCACGGACAAGTCCGGATTGGTCGGACGGCTTCCACTTGCCGTGGTCAGGCCCGCATCCGTTCAGGATGTGCAGGCGGTCTGCCGCGTCGTTCACCAGGCAGCGCTGGACGGACTTCAGCCGCCGGTCGCTATTGTTCCCCGCGGAGGCGGCACCGGGCTGTCGGGCGGCGCCGTGCCGGTCGGGCCGTCGATCGTGCTGGACATGACGACGTTGGACCGCATCGGGCCGGCCGTTCCCGACACCGGTCTGGTTCACTGCCAGGCCGGAGTCACCATCGACCGCCTCAACCGCCTGTATGCGTCCGAGGGACTGTTCTTTCCCGTCATGCCGACCGGCGCCGGCGAGACCGCGACCGTCGGCGGGGTCATTTCTACCAACGCTAGGGGCATGTACGCCATGAAGTACGGCAGCGCGGGCGACAACGTATGCAGCCTTGACTGCGTCCTGTCGGACGGCCGCCTTGTCAGGCTGGGCCACGACGTCCGCGAGTCCAGTTCCGGCCTGAACCTGGCGCCCCTGCTGGTCGGCGCCGAGGGCACGCTGGCCGTCATCGTCGCAGCCACCGTCCGCCTTCACCCGCGCCCGGTGTCCGAGGCTTCGGTCTTTCTGGCATTCGACGACCCGGGCGACGCGGCCCGGGCCTGTGCGGTGCTGCGTCGAGCATCCCCGGCGATCGCGGCCCTGGAGCTTGTCTCGCGCGGCACGGTCGAGCTTATAAACCGGGTCATACCGGACTCCGGCTTTCCACGCGGCAAGACGGTTCTGATGCTGTCCGTTCACTCGGATTCGTGGTCCGACACCCAAGTCGACACGTCGTGGCTGGACCTGCTGGACGACCCCGGACATTCGCCGGTCACCCGCTGGTCGCCGGACCGGGCGCAGGCGCCCTGGGAGGCCAGACACAGATTCACCGGAGTCATCTCGGAGATGTCGGACGAAGGGCGCCCCGTGCGACTGGACCCGGCGGTCGGCCTTGAGAACCTTGGCGGATATGTCGACTGGCTTGAACGCGCGGCCAGCGATCTGGGCGGTCATGAAAGAATCTGCATCTTCGGTCACGCCGGTGTCGGCCTGCTGCATATCCTGCTGGCGACCGGCGCCCCTCCCCTGTGGCCCAGGGAAACGGCTGAAGCATTCAGACGCGCCGCCATAAAGCACGCCATCGAACTGGGCGGGACCGTGACCGGCGAACATGGCGTGGGAATGGCCGCGATAGACCTTTCCGCCATCGAAAACGCCCCGTCCATGAACCTTATGTCGACCATAAAGCACACCCTGGACCCCAACGGCATCATGAACCCCGGCAAAGTCCTGTGCGGCTAGGACCGGGTTGCGGATGCGGTGAGGCTCGTGGGGCCGAACCGCCTTCGCCAGGGCTTCGGCGTGTCAGGGCCGCCTTCGCGTAGGGGCGAATGTCAATTCGCCCGCTGCTTCGGCGTGTCAGGAATGTAATTCGCCCCTACATGGACCGTTCACACAACAAACGAGATTCATAATTGAAAACATTTAGTTTAAAACCTATCATTATGAGAATGCTGTAAAAACGCAGCGCTCGAGATGCCATTACAGCATTGAGCGCGCGACACGCCTGCCGGAGGGACCGGTCATGACAACCTTCAAGTCACTGGTGCTTGAGTCGATTGGATTGATGGCGGTCGTGCTGATGGCGGGGTGCGGGAACACTGCTCAGACCGACGTGCTTCAAGGCGAAGTCCGAAACGATCACGGTAGCGCCGACACCGAAATCGTCGATTCCGCGGCAACGGATAATGCGGCAGGACTTGACTCCGAGACGGTTGGCGAAGACGCGAAGATCCGAAGTATCGGAAAACTGAAGATTGTCGACAGGAACTCCACCCCGCTTGGCACAATCCCTGTCACCGGTGGAGCAGCCGTTCCTATACTCGAATTCCTACCTTGGGTTGTGGAATTCGATTTCCAGCTTCCGGCCGACAATAAGCCACGCTATGTGACGATCCGCAACAGAGGCATGTTTGCTTTCTCGTTGACTGGAATGTCCATCGACTGCTCGGGCTATCTGGGTGTGGATTGTCAGCGTGAGTTCTGCCCGGTCAGTGTCGAGTTGCAGGACGTTTCTTTTTCGGATGGCCCCATACTACTTGAGCCCAATGAGTTCATTTCGGGAACGGTCTATTTGAACGTGCTCCCCGGACCGGGCTGCACGAACGGGGACGTTGTAGTAAAGCTCGAAACAGACATCCGCACCGACCCCTATGAGTTTTACGTATATATCAACTGAACTCTGGGCTGGGCCACCGCCAGCCTCCGACAATAAACACAATAATGTTGGTTGCATCACGACATGGAATTCCGTATGCTCAAAACATCACAATCCGAGTATCCTCAATGACGACCGTAACACAGTTTTGGAGAGTCAGGCCCCTGAAATGGTTGTTGATTTCACTATCAATTCTTCCAGGAACGGCCTCGGCAAACAACGATTCTGACCTAATCGCACAGCAGACGATTGACCTGAAGGCCACATGCGGTCGTTACGATGAGAAATGCCTAGCCGAAATCGAAAATGAGATTCAGGCCATATCCGATCTTCACCCCCTTATGGCCAACCAAGATCCGGTCAGCCAGGATTCGTCTCTCGGGCTTCCTTCATCATCCGAGGCTTCTCCGAAAGGTCAATTGGTTGAGGCCGTGGATGGATATTCGTCTTCCGGCGTAAAGGCAACCACTTCATATCCGACTTCGTTGTACGGTTGTTATGGGGGTGTGTACAATCCAGTTTGTAAAAACACAGGTGTCTACAAGGTCTACCGGACGTTTATTGCCGCTTATGCCAACAAGACATACGTGATCCAGACGTCCGACTTGAAGCAGATGTCTGGTCAATCTAACACCCCTGACACGGTTATTCGGGTTATCGACGAAAACGCTGGGACCCTTATAGCCGTTAATGATGATTGGGCAAACG
>JAGOFO010000006.1:6239-38179 GCA_017997155.1 Myxococcota bacterium | reverse complement strand
CCGAAGGATCGCAGCGTCAGGTTGACGCCCTCGGCGATCCGCGCCTCGGCGGGTGGCGCGGCGAGGGTCCCGGTGGGAGAGGTTACCAACCTGGCCCGGACGCTTCAGCGTTGCGTTTCGATGGGAATGACCGTCGCCGGAACGGTTGTGTCAGGTGGACTGCCTCCCGATCGAATACCGAACAGCGGGCCGCGCGTGATTGTTCTGGGGTCGGAGGGAACCGGGATGAGAAGGCTGGTCCGCGAGTCGTGTTCGATGTCGGTGACTATCCCGTCGCCCGGGGGATTTGAATCGCTCAATGTCGGAGTCGCCGCGGGCATCCTGATCTGCGCGGCTGCGAGCAAGTCGGAGCTGCCATGAAACCGGAACGGATAAAGATGGTCTACTGTGAGGCCGACGGCCAGATTTATGACCATGAGGAACTGTGCATGGTCGTGTTTGACGGGATGGGTTTCCGTCCGCCCCTCGAAGAAGAGATTGTTCCGCTTCCGCCCGGCAGCGACGTTTACAGCATGCCGGGACACTGCCCGGTCGGACTGGTGCCTGACACCGATGACATGGAGGTGCTCGAGGGCGTCACGGCCGCTGCCGCTTTCGCAAGTCCGGCCTGGTTGAGGCTGAATCATCCCGCAACGGAGCCGCTTCCGGGTGCCGCGGCGCTTCCGCTTTTCGCATACGCTCCGCTGGGATGGGCTAACGGCAGGTTCTACACGACCGCGATCCGTGTCGACCGGTCGAACCGTCAGGACCCGCGCCGTTTCGATCTGGAAGCGATCGGTTCGGCCGCCGACAAGCTGGTGGCGGAATATCCACGGAATCGTCTGATTGAGCATCTGCGTCACTGTGCCATGGTTTACGGTTGCCGCGCCGCACAGAATTTCTTCCTCGGCCGCGAAGAAGGGCCTCTACCTACTTCGCCCACCTGCAATGCAAGGTGCGCCGGTTGCCTGTCCAAGGAACCGGCCGGGCATGTCAGGGCCGCGCACGACCGGATCTCCTTTGTGCCGACTCCGCAGGAGATCGCCGAGACCGCGCTGATTCACATAGGACGCGTCAGAAATGCCGTGGTCAGTTTTGGCCAGGGATGCGAAGGCGAACCACTGATGGTTGCCGACACGATCGAGGCCGGCATCCGGCTGATCCGTGCCGGAACGTCCAGGGGCACGATCAACCTGAACACGAACGGCAGTCGGCCCGACGCGGTTCACGGGCTGATTGACGCGGGACTGGACTCGATTCGTCTGTCCATCAACAGTTTCCGCCCGGACTGTTATGACGCCTACTACCGGCAGAATGGCTACCGGCTGGATGACGTGTTGCGCAGCGGGCGGCTGGTTCGTGATTCCGGCGGGTTCGTGTCGGTGAATTACCTGGTGTTTCCGGGTGTGACCGACACGCCGGAGGAACTGTCCGCCGCAATTGACGGGCTTAAGGCCTGCGGCGCCGACTTCATCCAGATGAGAAATCTGAATATCGATCCAGGCTTGTACCTGGACACCGTCGGTCGGCCGGTTTCGGAACCGTTCGGTCTGGTTGAAGTGATGAACGTCATCCAGTCCGAGCTGCCCGGAATCCGCTTCGGCTACTTCAACCCCCCGGTTCGTTCGATCGTGGATGAGCGTCGTCGCGGTGCCTCGGTTTCGGTCCTGCCGTGACCTACTTGCCTTTGTAACGGACAGTGGTATCTTGTCCGGACGGTCTTCATGGAGAAACAAGATGCGTATCAGTGCGATGGCATCGGCGATCGCCGATCCGGCAACCCTCAAGTTGAATGAGAAGGCAAACCAGCTCAAGGCCGCAGGAAAACCTGTGATTCATCTTGGCAGTGGCGAACCGAAGGCACCCGTGCCCGCTTCGGCGATTGCTGCGGCCGTGGCCAAGCTGAACACGGCAACGGTCAGGTACTCGCCCACTTCCGGTTCGCCGGATTTGAAAAAGGCGGTTGTCGCATACACCCGCGAGCACTACGGTTACGAGTGCGAGCCGGGAAACGTGCTCATCTCCTCGGGTGCCAAGCCTGCCATCTACTTCGCGCTCGCATCCGTGATCGAACCTGGTTCCGAGGTGGTTTTCCCCGCGCCATACTGGGTCAGCTATCCCGAAATGGTCACGATGCTCGGAGGCGTTCCCAGGGTCGTGAATCCTGTTCCGGGCACGTTCGAACCGACGTTTGAGGCCATGGCCGGGGCAGTTAACGATCGCACCCGCGCCATCATCCTGAACAGCCCGAACAACCCGTCCGGACACGTCTATTCGTCAGCGCTGATCCAGAATCTCGTCGCGCTCTGCGAGGAACGGGACATCGCCCTGATCATGGACGACATCTATCACAAGCTGGTGTTTGACGGCCGGAAGGCGCCGTCGGTGTTTGATTTTGCCAGACGAACCGGCGAGGACTCCGTGATCGTTGCGATCAACGGCGTCTCGAAGCTTTATGCGATGACCGGCTTCCGCATTGGATGGGCGGTTACCACCAAGCGGATGGTCGGGGTCATGAAGAACGTCCAGGCGCAGATCCTGTCGTGTCCGTCCGCGCTTGCCGAGGCCGCGGCCCTGGGCGCCCTCACCGGCGACCAGTCGTGTGTCGAGACACTGCGCTCGACTCTGGAACACAACCGTGACGTTATGGTTCGGGAACTCGCGACCATTCCGCGTGTCAAGCTGAACACCCCCGGGGGCACTTTTTACAGCCTCCCGGATTTCTCGGCCTATGACAATAACTCGCACCGTCTGTCCGCGTTCCTTCTGGACAAGGTCATGGTCGCCGGTGTTCCTGGAAAGGATTTCGGCGCCGAGGGACACATCAGGCTCTCTTACTGTGGCGCGGAATCAGAGATTATCGAAGGTGTCGCCAGAATCCGCTGGGCCCTCGATCCTTCCTCGCCGCGGGAGACGGTGATCGGCTCCACGACCTTCGTAAAGGACTGGTGAGAACTCCGCCGTCATGACAACCGGGCCGACAATCGCCGACGTCCTTCTGTTGCTGCCGCTGGCCCGGACCTACTCATACAGGATTCCGGAAGGTCTGCTCGGTCAGGTCTGTCGTGGAACCCAGGTCCTGTGTCCGGTGCGCAACTCGAAGGCGCACGGGATCGTTCTGGACATCCGGGCGCCGTCCCCGGACGACCCGCTTCTGTCCGACTTGATCGAAGTATCTTCAAGACCGGCCTGGCCAGCCGATTTGATCGAGATGATGGGCTGGGTTTCCAGTTACTACGTGGCACCCATCGGCTCGGTGGCCCGCACGGCGATGCCCGGTCTTTTCGCGCGCAGGAAGCCCGTGGTGACTCAGTACGTCACCTTCGTGCGTTGTCCTGACTCCGCGTCGCGATCGCCGCGCCTTCTGAAGATGCTTGATGTGATGGAGTCAGCGGGGGCGATGGAGATTGGCGCGGCCAGGCGGATCGTGCCCGGCGGCTCCGATGTGGTTCGCCGCGCGCTTGCCGCGGGCTGGCTGCGGGTTTCGGAGCGTTCCGAACCCGAGACGCTGCCGGTTCCGGAACCATGTCTCGATCCCGGGAGACCTGTTCTGACCGGGGATCAGCAGGCGGCCCTCGACGCGATCATGGCCGGCAGAGGATCGGGCTACCGGACCTTCCTGCTTCACGGAGTGACCGGTTCGGGCAAGACGGAAGTGTACATGCGTGCCCTCGAAGAGGTGCTTGCCTCGGGCCGGGGCGCGATCGTCCTTGTTCCCGAGATCGCGCTGACCTTTCAGCTCAGGAAGAAATTCGAGCAGCGATTCGGTGCCGCCGCCGCGGTCCTGCACAGCCAGATGTCCGATTCCCTGCGGGCAGCCGCCTGGGATGAACTGCTGGCCGGCCACCGCAGGCTGGTGGTCGGG
Organism: Myxococcota bacterium; assembly: GCA_017997155.1. Classification (GTDB taxonomy): domain Bacteria; phylum Myxococcota_A; class UBA9042; order DTJE01; family DTJE01; genus JAGOFO01. Next base: position 34,335 of record JAGOFO010000006.1, on the reverse strand, counting down.
GCGCGTTCGGCGATCTTCGCGCCTGTTCGTGATCTCGGCATGATCGTGGTGGATGAGGAACACGACAGCTCTTACAAGCAGCAGGAGGGGCTTCGATACAACGCAAGGGACCTTGCGATGGTAAGGGCGAAAATCGCGGGATGTCCCGTGGTGCTGGGATCCGCGACCCCGTCACTCGAGTCCTTTCACAACACTGCTTGCGGCAAGTCGACATACCTGAGTCTTCCATCCCGTGTCCGGGAACTGCCGATGCCCGAGGTCGTGTTCGCGAACATGAAGTACGTCCGGACCCGCGGCACCGAGCGCCTTTTTTCCGCCGAACTTGCCTCGGCGCTCGACAGGACGCTCGCGGCGGGTGAGTCGGCGATCCTTTTTCTGAACCGGCGCGGGTTTGGACGGTTCGTGCTCTGCAGAACGTGCGGCAGAACCCTTGAATGCCCGAACTGTTCGATTTCGCTAACGCATCACTCGAAACCGGACAGGATGATCTGTCACTATTGCGAGCACTGCCAGCCGGTTCCCGAACAGTGTCCCTCCTGCGGCTCCAGCGAGATAGCCATCGTCGGATTCGGCACCGAGCGACTCGAGGAGGAAGTCAGAAACCTCTTCCCGGCGGCGCGCCCCTGCCGTCTCGATTCGGACACGGCCGGCGCCACTCAGAAGATTCTCCAGGCGTTCAGCGCTGGTGAATTCAACGTGCTGGTTGGAACCCAGGTCGTGGCAAAGGGCCACGATTTCCCGGCAGTCACGCTCGTCGGGGTGATGCTGGCGGAACAGTCGCTGACGTTTCCCGATTTCCGCGCCGCCGAACGCACGTTCCAGCTTCTGACCCAGGTCGCGGGCAGGGCCGGGCGTGGCGATTCACCGGGACATGTGGTGATCCAGACCTACAGTCCCGACAACTACGCACTGCAGTTCTCGTCAGGCCACGACTATCTCGGTTTTGCCGTCGAGGAAATGAAGCTCAGGCGCGAGAGGGGGTATCCTCCTTTCTCATTCCTGGCCTCCATCGAGATTTCGTCGCCGGACGCGGTTCAGGCCGGGCAGATGGCGGATCGCATGGCAGGATTCATCGCGCGACAGATTGAGGCGACGGCCGATGCGGGAATCCGGGCACTCGGCCCGGCCTCGGCAGCGATCGAGCGGATCCGCGGCCGCACGAGGTTGCAGATACTACTGAAGGCGCCTTCCCGTGCCGCCCTGAACAGGCTGCTGTGGGCAGTCAGGGAGCGATTCCGTTCAGGCTCGGGAGATTTGCGGATCTCGATAGACGTCGATCCGGTCAGCATGCTGTGAATGCCATTGCTGTTCAAGTTGCGATGTGCCTTGACTTTTCACACGTTGTCGGCGAAAAGAAACCGGGGCAGTTTTGACGGATTGCGCGGGGATTTTCGTGAAGCCTACTCCAACCCTGATAAGGCTCCACATCTCGCAGGGATACCTCGCCAGCGCGAGGCGGATGGTCGACGCCTACCGCAAGGTCGGCGATCGCGAGATGGCGCGGCAGCTCGATCTTGAGTGGGAGGCGGCCGCGGTCAGGGTCCGTCGCGAGGCATCCGTCATGCTTCTTGAGCGTTTGGCTGCGCGTGTGCGCAGAAACAGGTCACAAGCCACATGAGGTCCTGATTTGGGCAACGTCAATCGTGCAAAGGTCATAGCGGCCGCGCATAAGCACCTGGCAAAGGGCAACCTGCGCAAGGCGATCAAGGAATACGAGAAGCTGCTGAAGGAAGACCCGGCCGACATCCGGACCAAGCTGAAGGTTGGCGATCTGTTTTTCCGCCTCGGTGAGAAGGATCGGGCGGTCAGAACGTTCGAGGAGGTCGCCAGATTTTACTCGGACCAGGGATTCCTGCTGAAATCGGTCGCCGTCTACAAGCAGGTCCAGAAGATGAAGCCCGACGACATCGGTATTCATCTTGCCCTCGCCGAGCTTTACCGTCAGATCGGGCTCGCCGGCGACGCGATTACCCAGTACCGTCAGGCAATAATGCTGCAGAAGAAGGCCGGCCTGTCCGGGCAGCGCCTCGAAACGGCGCGCAGGATGGTCGAACTCGATCAGGATAACGCCCGCCTCAGGATTTCGCTGGCCGAGGAGCTTTCCAACGAGGGAATGGTGGACGAATCGGTCGCGGAATTTCGTGCCGCGTACAAGATTCTGCGGGACGCGGACCTGATTGACGAGTCGATCCTGGTCGCCGAGCGCCTTTTGTACCACCAGCCGGATGACTGGGAGATCAGCAAGTTCCTGGCTCAGCAGTTCATCGAGCGCAAGGACGGTTTGAAGGCGCTTTCGCGGCTTCAGGTTTGTTTCAAGGGCAAACCCGACGATCCCGAGGTGCTTGAACTCCTCGCCCAGGTCTTCGAATTCCTCGGTCAGCCTCACAAGGCGGCAACGGTTCTGAAGTCCCTGGCCAGGATCTACGAGAGATCGGGTCTGAGGATTGAGCGTGACAACGCGTACGCGGTAATTCTCAGGCTGGTTCCAGGCGACAAGGAGGCGGCACAGGTCTTCGGTTCGGCCGAACGTCCGGTTCGCGGCGAGGAATACGGCCAGGAGATCGTGTTCGAGAACGGGGGCAACGGAGCTTCCGCGGCACGACGCATGGTGCGTGAGGTTCCTCCCGTTCCCGATCGTGAACCCGACATACCGCCGGAACCGGATGACATCGAGATCCCGATCGATGATCAGGATGAGGCGACCAATCCCGAGGCGCAGGTTCCCACCGCTTTTGAACCGGGGTCAAGGCCGCTCGATTCATCGGCGTTTCCAGGCCAGGGCGACGACGATATGGTTTCGGTCGGACAGGAGCCGGAAGGACGGACAGTCGTTCAGAGCCTCCCGTTCCTTGGCGGTGCGGTTGACCTTTCGGGCGTTCCGCAGGAACTGCATGACGACGTGCAGAGTCTGGAATTCATGATCGACGCCGGTCTCGAAGAGGAAGCGTGGGATCTGCTCCAGGAAATGAAGCAGCGCGCCGGCAACCTCCCGTGCTTCGAGAAGTACGGTTTCCTCAAGAAGTAACGAATCAACAAGGCAGCAGGACTGATTGCGATGAGGATAGTTTCCGGCGAGTTTCGCGGTCGCAGGCTTGTCGCTCCCAAGGGAAGAGGGGTCCGGCCGACTCTGGAGAAGGTCCGCGAGGCAATCTTCGATTCGCTCGGGCCTGTCTTTGAAGGGGCCCACGTTCTGGATCTCTTCGCCGGTTCGGGTGCGATGGGGTTCGAGGCTTTGTCCCGTGGAGCGGCGCGGGTGGTGTTCGTCGACGCCGAGCAGCGGCCCGTGGACGCCATCAATGAGAACGCGCGTCTACTGGGCGTCAACCAGTCTCGCATGTCGATACTGACGATGACCGCCGAAAACGCGATCCGCAGACTGTCACAGTCCGGCAGTTCGTTTGATGTCGTGTTCGTCGATCCGCCCTGGGAGTCTGGACTCTACGAACAGGTGATGCTTGCCCTGTCCCTTTCCGGCGTGGTCAGGCCCGGCGGCATTGTGGTGGTGGAACACTCGCGGCGTTTCCCGGTTGAAGCGGTCTACGGACCTTTGATTCAGAAAAAGGATCGTCAGTACGGCGACACGTGCGTGGCCTATTTTCACAGGCCCGTTCCGGTTTCGCCGGGGGAGAATTCTTGATGGCGACGGTGGTCTATCCCGGGTCGTTCGACCCGGTGACCTGTGGTCATGTCAGCCTCGTCAGACGTGCGGCATCCGTTTTCGGCAATGTGATCGTGGCTGTCGCGACCAACTCACGGAAGTCCGAGCTGTTTACGTCGGACGAGCGGGTCGAGATGTTGAGGATGGCCACCGCCGGGATTCCTGGCGTCGAGGTGGACAGTTTTTCAGGCCTGCTGGTCGATTACATGCGGCGCAGGCAGGTCAGGATCTCGATTCGCGGCCTGCGTGCCGTGTCCGATTTCGAATACGAGTTCCAGATGGCCCACATGAACGGAAGGCTGGATCCTGGCATGGAGACCGTGTTCATGGTCGCGGGACCCGCCGAGACCTACATTAGTTCGTCGCTCGTCAGGGAGGTGGCCATGCTCGGTGGTGATATCACCGGGATGGTGCATCCCGAGGTCGGCAGGATGCTGAGCGAGAGACTGAGACTTCTTTGATTCCGCTTCAGGCAGCCCGAAATCCTCAGTACTTTCCGGAAAGAGTAAGAAAAATACCGTAGTTGTGAGCACCTTCCGAGTAGAACCGGTTGCCTGGCGAGTCAACATCCGAGTTGAACACCGGGTTGAACTCGTTCCTGCCGTCGACGTTGGTGAGTTCGATGTTGCCGTTGGTGGAGTCAAGATTGCGACCGATACTGGCGTTCGTGAGGAAATGTCCCGTTTCGTAGGCGTAGGAAAATCTGAAGCCGAGTGACACGTACTTGATCGGGGAGACGTTGATCCCAAGCCATGTTCCAAAGATCCCATAGGCCGAGACGTCGGTTATCCCGTCCATCCACGTGATGGGCTGAACTCGTCCGTCTCTGGTTCGATCGTACGCCATCAGGTTCTTGGTCGAGTTAGGGCTGACACAAGATGCGTCGCCTGCGCAGGCGGACGTTGCCAGCGCGTCGAACAGGTCGGTGTATTCGCGACCGTCGAAGATGTATCTGGCCGAGAATCCGATGTCCAGGGTAGCGAATCGTTCCGGTTCACGGTTGTCCAGCGGCGGATTCCAGATGTAGAACTCGACGCCGGCCTTCAGTCCAACTTCGGGACCCGGGGCGGTGTACTTCTGGGTGTCTGCGTCCCAGTCCCTGAACATTGTTCCCGCGGCCCCGGCGCCTGTACGGTATTCGGCGTGCAGTCCGAAGTAGGGATCCGCGAATTTGATACGCCGGCTGGCGCCTATGTCGAATCGTATCTTGTGCAGGCCTTCGCCGACCCCTTCGCTGTTGGCCCTGCGGACCCCGCCGGTCGGCGCCGTGTACATCAGGGACAGAAACAGCGTGGGATGATGATGGTTCCTGAACTGGTTCATCGGGGCGTATTTCAGTCCGACCCGCATGTCGCCGAAGCCTTTTCTTGCCTTGCCCGCATCGGGAAGTTCAAAGAGCGCCGGGCCCGCATCCGGAAAGACTGTTGAATTAGCGCGCGAAACGCCAGGACTGAAACTGAGCTCTGTCTGGTCCGCCAGAACGAACGGAAGGGTGAAGAAAAGTTCGAAATCCTTATACAGACCGATCCGGCCGTCGATATCCATCCTGTGCGACATACGGCTTGAATCGACTTCGGATCGGCGCACGACGCCGCCATCCGAAGGACATCCCGCCTCGGTAGCGTCGCAGGCGTACTCCCGGGAGATGCTGGATTGACGCAGAAGCCATTCATAGCGAACGGTCAGCATACCGTCCCAGACATCGTCCTTGTCGGCGGCCGACATCGTTGTCGTATATTCGGCGGCGTCGGCCGGGAGCGGGCAGGCATACATGAAAGTCGCCATGATTGCCGGAAGTGAGGCGGCTATGACCGGGACGATACCGGATCTGGACATATGGACCCCCGGGGCCAATCGTGCTCGTACGATTATCCGAAGAATGAGGCAGGCTGTCAAAGCGGGGTTGGGTCCTGATGGTCAGCGGATTATCTCATAAAGCCATGCGTCGGTCTGAGCCTTGATGATCGTCCCGTCCTGAACCCAGATATGGAATGTGCCGCAGTCGCCCTCGATGGCATATCTTGCCACCGCGCCGGGCTCGGCTGTCGTTCCGGGAGTCGGCGTTACCGGCGGTGCAGGCGGCGGAGGTACCGGCGCGACGGCAGGATCCGGGGTAGCCCGCGTCGCCGGCTCGGTCGTGCCGGTCGAATCAGACTCTGCCTTCGTTTCGACTTCGCCGGGCGTGCCGTCCACGGCAGTCTGTTCGGGTGTCGAGACACTGGTCGCGGATTCGGTCGGCTGCGGATTTACCGGAGGTTCCCCGATCATCTTGACCGTGGCCACGCCAATGTGATCCAGTCTGGTGTTCATGCACGCGACCTGGCGACCATCCATGGACGGGTCGAGCAGGAAGAGCGTCAGATAGGGCTGGTCCGACTCAAGCACGAATACAGGCTGGACAGGGCCGAGCACGCTCACCTTGACACGCTTGTTGCGCGACGCCCTGATCTTCAGATCCTTGTCGTACCTGAAAATCTTGGACTCGGCACTGGCGCCTTCGAGCTTTTCCCAGCGCGTGTATTTTTCGAAGGTCATGTCGGGCGCCATCTGGATGTGGGATCTCATGCCGGGCTTGTAGGCCTTCAGCTTCTCGACGTTCTTGACGCCTTTGAAAAACTGCGACGAGGCGAAACTGCCTTCCGGCCGTTGCACGAAGGTGTATTCGAAGATGCCCTGAGGTTTTCCCGTAATACTTCTGACGGTGTACCTGCTCTGGGCCATGACGGAAACCGGCGCCGCGGCCAAAACGGCCACGACCGCGACAAGAAACAGCTTCAAACGGGCTCGCATGCGGACCCTCCGGGAAAAAGACGCGGACGTATTGTAAGACATTAGTGGTCAGGTCGGCCAGATCAGGACTTCCTGAGAGTGGTGACAAGCTCCGGCACCAGTTTCAGCGCGTCACCGACAAGACAGTAATCGGCCACCGAGAAGATCGGTGCTTCCTCGTCTTTGTTGATGGCGACGATCACCTTCGAGTTCTTCATGCCCGCCAGGTGCTGGATCGCGCCGGACAGCGCCACCGCGATGTAGAGGTTCGGCGCCACGGCCTTGCCGGTCTGTCCGACCTGAAGGTCGTTTGGCGCGATGCCCTTGTCGACCACTGCCCTCGTGGCGCCGATGGCGGCGCCGAGAGTGTCGGCCAGCGGGTTCAGGGTGTTCCAGAAGGCATCCTTTTCCCCAAGACCGCGACCACCGGATACGACCACCGAGGCCTCCGCGAGGTCGGGCCGTTCGGACACGGTCGGCGCGAACCCGACGAACCTGGCCCGGCCGTCGTCACCGGTCTCAACCGGCGTCCTGACGATAGGCGACGACCCACCGGTCGGAACCGCCTGCGGAAACTCGGTTCCACGCACGCCGATCACCGCCACTGGCGTGGTCACGCGAACCGATGCCACCACATTTCCGGCCCACATCGGCCTGCGCCACGAGACCTGACCACCGGCGACGTCGAAACCGACCGCCTCGCTGACCATCCCCGCCCCAAGCCTGGCGGCTGTGCTCGGCAGCCAGTCGCGCGACCACGTCGACGACACGGCGACCACCACGTCGGCCTGCGTCGACGATGCAAGCGACGCCACGGCCTTACCGAGCGTGCGTGGCTGACAGTGCTCGAGAGAAGGTTCGTCGACCAGATGAACCCTGGTCGCGCCGTGCGAGACCAGTTCGCTGGCGGCGCCCTCGACACCGTGCCCGATCACTGCGATCTCGACGCTTCTGCCGGTAGCGGCGGCGAGATTGCGTCCGAAGGTGATTGCCGGCAGCGCCGTCCTGCGCACCTTTCCTTCAAGCGTCTCAACAATGACAAGAATGATTCCCATCGCGGACTCCTTTTACTGTCGCGGCGCTGCCGTCAGAGCACCTTCGCCTCGTTTTTGAGCAGATCGACGAGTTCGGCGACGCTGCCAACCCTGCGCCCACCCGATCTACCCGCCGGCGCCGTGTATCCTGTCGTGACGACCTTGAGGGCCGTGTCGACGCCCAGGTCAGCCGCCGTCAGTTCCTCGACCGCCTTCTTTTTGGCCTTGAGGACATCAGGCAGTCTGGGAAGACGTGGCTCGTTAAGGCGGAGGTCCGCGGTGATCACCGCCGGAAGCGTCAGAGCCACCGTCTCCATGCCACCGTCGATCTCCCGGTCCACGACGGCGGTTGTGCCATCAATGGCCACCCTGGACGCGAAACATGCCTGTGGCACGCCGGCGTATTCCGCCACCAGCTGCCCGACCTGATTGGAGTCCCCGTCCACCGCCTGTTTCCCCAGGATGAAGAGGTCGGCCGCCTCACGACGGAATATCTCCGCCAGAAGCCTGGCGGTCAGGTCCGAATCAAGTTCGAAATCGGTCATCTTCACATGAACTCCGCGGTCGGCTCCCATGGCCAGGGCGGTTCGGAGGCTTTTCTGAGCCTCGTCGTCGCCGATCGTGACGGCCACCACCTCGCCTCCGGTGCGTTCCTTTATGCGGACAGCTTCCTCAATGGCGTTTTCACAGAACGGATTCAATTTGTATTCAAGACCGGCCGTCTCGATTCCGGTGCCGTCTGGAAGCACGCGGATCCGGGCATCCGGGTCCGTCACGCGTTTCGCGGTGACAAGTATCTTCATGGTTCCTCCTTGCATTCAGGCAGCATGAAAGCGGTTTCAAACGGTCCCGGTTGAATATATAACAGGCAGAGGCCGGTCGTCATCTTCAACCGTGTGTGGAGGCGCTATGAAAGTACCTTCTGTCGTTATCGTCGTGTCCATCTTTCTGTGCGCCGGATGGACCCTGGCGTGTGACGGAGGAGGGCTGCCGCCAGCGGACGCTGCCGACATCATGGACGAGGGCGCCGATACCGTCGGCGATGACCTCGTTGAGCTGCCTCACGTCGATGTTCAGGATTCGTCGGAAGATGACAGCGATCAGCCGTTCGACTCGTCCGGAGACGTCGAATTCGACATCGATCTGGAACCCGACGTCGATGTCGACTCTGACGGGGATGGCCTGACAGACCGCGAGGAGTCGGAGATCGGGAGCGACCCGTTCTCACCCGACACCGATCGCGATGGCATCGAGGACGGCGCCGAGGTTGCGGAAGGCACCGACTTGCTCGATCCGTCCGATGCATCGGCCTGGCATCCGGAATTCAACGATCATCCGCGACTGTTCTTCGATGCGTCGGATATTCCGGGGCTGGCGGCACGGATGAACGCGTCAGGCGAGCCGCTGTCGACACTGGCCGCCAGGATTCGAGCGGTGGCCTCGTCCGCGCTTCCCGAGCATCCGGCGGACGGTTTTGATCTGTCTGTCGATTCGGCGCGCGGCAGAATCGCATCGGATGCCGCGTTCCTGGCGCTGGTTCAGGAAGATTCGGCCATGCTCGACAAAGCTGTTTCGGCCATAGTCGACGGGTATCGGAACCCTGCCGACGCAGGGCTTGCTCCAGATTCCGACTACGACCTGTACGGCGCGGAGGCGCTGGTCGGTTTCTGTTCGGCATGGGACTTCATCGCGGCCAATCCCGCCATCGAGCCGGATCTGAAACTGCAGGTGAGGCAGGCTCTGGAAAGGCGAATCGACGATTTCCGGTATATGACGCACGAGGGCCCTGTCTTCCTGATGATGCTGTTTGCCAGAAACAATCACGTCCTGAAGGTCCTCGGCGCGCTTGGCCTTTGCGCGATGTCGCTCAACGACAGGTCGTCCGCGGCCGCCGATATTTCCGAGGCCATGACCGGAATCGACTGGATATTCAACAATTTCCAGGCGACCGCGGACGGGGGCATGGCCGAGGGATACCACTACCTGACCTACGGTTCCGATTCCTATCTGCCATTATTCTTCGCCTGGCATCGCTTTTCGGGGGGCGATGCGTATCCGTTCAAGGTGCTTCCGGGCATTCAGGATGAGAACCCGCTTGTCGGCCAGGTGGTCCAGGTTCAGGACTTCGTCATGAACACCACCACCAGGAACGTCTACCGGCTTGCGCTTGATTCAGTTACGCCGGCCGGGTTGTGCCCTGACGTTGACGATTCAAACGGTGCCGCGCAGCACGGCGCGGTGCTGGCGAGACTCTTCGGGGAACCAGATTTCCTGTGGCAGTGGTATCAACCTGCCGCGCATTTCGATTCGGATCCTCTTCACGTGCTGGCGCTGGTGTCACTGGATGGCTCGGAACCTCCCGCGCAGCCTGGCGGGGAACTGGACTTCATGAAGTACGAAGCCTGGATGACCGTGTTGCGAACGTCATGGGACGAGTCGGCCATGTATGTCTATCTTTGCGGCGAGCACGGTCGAATCCGGACCGCAGGCCTGGGCCACGAGCACCCGGACGAGCTGAGTTTTCTGCTCTGGAACCACAAGAAGCCGCTGCTGATCGATCCCGGATACATCAACTACGAAAAGCACGCCCTGGTATTCAGGCCCAAGGATCACAACACGATCCTGGTCGACGGGGTGGGCTCCCCGTTCGATTCAATGTCGGAACTCGGAGCCGGCGTAGGTACGGAGGCCTTCCTGTCCTGCATCGGGAAACAAGGCGACTTCACGTGGGCATCGGTCAAAACTGAATATGAAGGGGTCACATTCACCAGGCGTCTTGTCCGCTATGGGGACGACATGCTGTTCGTCGAGGACATTATCGAAGCCGATCGTTCTCATGGCTACACGTGGCTCATGAACGGCATGGGCGGCGGCACGGTCCCGGATTCGTCTTTCCAGATTGAGGATTCGGGCGCGACCTGGACGAATGGCGGCCCCGCGGTGCGTGTCGTCGTGTCTCCGCTTTCCGGCACACCGACCTTCTCCTCGCTGCTTGAAGAACATCATTCACCGGTCTGGGGCGAGTTCGATCAGCACGAAAGACTTGCGGTAGATGTGACCATGGAACCAGGCGCGGCCGGATTCCTGACAGGTATCGTGACCGCGTCCGAGCCTTCTTTCCTGCCCGGCATGGAAGTCTTGCCGGGATCGCCCGGGGTACTGATGCCGGGAACCGGAATTGCGCTGGTCGTCTCGACGGCAGTGGATGGCGGCATGACCATGGAAAATGGACAGGAACTGACGTTTTCCAGGGGACTCAGCTTTTTCGAAAGCGATCTGGACGGGAAATACACGCTTCTGCTTCATCTTCCTCCGCCCGCGGCCGAAAAGTTCGTCAATCCGGTCTGCAACGGCGCCGTGGATCTGTTTCCTGAGTCAGCTCTTTTCGGGGGAATGCGATGAACGTCGGAGTGACCGTCGGAGACCCGGCCGGCATCGGACCGGAGGTGCTCGAAAAAGCTTCGTTAATGCTGCCCGGACGCGTTCCTTCCGACGTTGGACTCACCATCTTCGGCCCAGCCCCGGTGCTGGAGAGGCTTGTCGCGTCCGTTGGACATGTGCCCGGCGTTCCTGTTGTCGACATGGTCCGGACGACACCGGATTTGCAGGGCGTCCATGTCGGGCGATATACGCGAGAGTCCGGCCTGGCGTCGTTTGCCGCCCTGGATGAGGCGGTTTCCAGGCTGGCCACTGGCAGGATTGACTCGCTGGTGACCGGGCCGATCTGCAAGGAGGCGTTCTCGGAGGTCGGTCTCGACTGGCCGGGACAGACCGAGTTCGTTGCCGACGCGCTCGGCTGCACGGACTTCGGGATGATGCTGGCAGGTCCGCGGTTGAAAGTCGCCCTCGTCACGACACATCTCGCTCTTCGGGACGTTCCGTCCGCCATCACGAAAGATGTCGTTCTATCCAGGATATGTCTTTGCCATCGATTCCTGACCGTGGCCGGGACCGGATCGCGCATCGCGGTGGCGGCGCTTAATCCGCATTGTTCGGATCATGGACGGTTTGGCGACGAAGAGGAACGGATCATCACGCCCGCGGTCAGCGCGGCAAGGGCCATGGGGATCGACGTGACAGGTCCGCTACCCGCTGACACCGTGTTTCCGATGGCTTACGCAGGGCGGTTCGATCTGGTACTGGCCATGTATCACGATCAGGGTCTGGGGCCGCTGAAACTGGTCCACTTCTCCGACGCGATCAACGTCACCATCGGTCTGCCGAGACCACGGTGCGCGCCCGATCACGGACCTGCCTGGGATCTTGCCGGTTCAGGCCGGGCCGACCCTTCGAGCATGTTCAACGCGCTCCTGTTCGCCGTGGCCTCTTGTCGCGGACACGGGGCCCGTCACGATTGACACCTTTGCGTTGTCGGGCTAATCTGCTCGCGTCCAGGTTTCCTCAGCATGTCCCTGACATTTGAGCAAGGCGTTGACGGGATGAACGGCAGAAAAGCCCTGATTTACGAAGACGACCAGACGACCATCGGCCAGCTCGAGGCGGTGCTTGGCGGGCTGGGCGTGGACGTGGTCGTGGGTCCGGATCCCGCCATGATCGTCGAAACCTCCAGGGAGCTTAAGCCCGACATCGTCATCCTGTCGGCAGACATCAAGCACAGCTTCAGCGCCTGCCTCAAACTGAAAAAGGATGGCGAACTCAAGCGTATCCCGCTTTTCATGCTTTCCGGCAGGACGCCGCCCGACGTTATTTCCAAGCATCAGCGCCTTCCGACACGCGCCGATGTGTACCTTCCGACGCCGTTGTCGCCGGTAATGCTGACCGAGATTCTGCGCGAGCAGCTTCCGGTGCTGCCGGTGTCCCCCACGCCGCCCGAGCCGCCGGTGCCTCCGCCCGTTCCGCCGAATGCGGAAGCCGTCGCCGAGATTCCGGTGAGCGAGAACGGCGACAGGACGATTGTCTCCACGCGGGCCTTCGAGGCCTCCGTGGTGAATTTCGTCGAGGACGAGGTGCGCGATCTGAAGTCGACGGTGGTTCGTCTTCAGACCGAGAAGGACGACCTTCACGGCAAGATCTCTGAACTGGAATCGTTGCTTCGCAATCAGTCCGAGGTCTTCGATTCGGGGCTCAAGGCGATCCGTGAACAGCAGGCGAACATCGAAAGGAATTCGCGCGAGATATCAAAGGTTCAGGATATCAATCGGCTGATTGACGAAGCCGTTCAACAGGCCGTGGCAGACACCCGTAAGGAAGCGGCCGAGTCGGAGAGGCGTCATCGCGAGGAGTTCGAGACCGAGCTGGCCAGGGCACGCGGGCGGATCGAAGAACTGGCCGGGTTCGAGCAGGAAGCGTCGAAGCTGCGCAAGCAGGTTTCGAAGCTGGAAAAGGCGCTGGAGGATTCGAAGCGTCGACAGGATGACCAGTCGCGCCAGTCGGCCGACACCGAGGCGCTTTTCGCCCGGCTTGAGAGCGGCTACAAAGAGAGCATCGCCGAGCTGGAAGAGGAACGCGACGCGCTTCGTGAACGGGTTTCCGAGACGGAAAACGAGATCGAGAGCCTGAATGCCCGGGTAAAGACCTTCAAGTATATGGCGGATCAGTTTCCTTCCCTTCAGGAGGCCGCCGCCAAGAGCGAGATCCTTGCCGAGGAAAAGGCGAGACTGACCGAAACGGTTGATCTTCTGCAGGCCCAGGTCGCTTCGCTTGAGGTCGGACTGTCTTCGGCCGAAAGCGCCGGTCGGCGCGCCGAAGAGCTTGCCGACGAGGTCTCCCGCGTGAAGGCATCGGAGCACGCGGTGCGCGAGGAACTGGCCACGCTCAGGACCAGGTTTAACCAGGTCAGGAGCCTTCTCGGTTCGGGCGCGACGCCCGGGGAACCTTCGGAATGACAAGAACCAGTCTTTTTCTGTCCCTGCTGCTGCTGATTTCAGCTCTGTTCTCCGCGGCATGCAGTCCATCGATCGGTGACGGATGCGAGTCGAACTCCGAGTGCGACTCCGACCAGATCTGCGACCTGTCGCAGGTCGGGGGGTATTGCACGATCACCCCTTGTCCCAGGATTGGTTGTCCGTCGGGGTCGGTCTGCGTCCAGTTCGACGAGCGCAGTTCGTGGTGCATGCAGAAATGTGGACTTTTCGCCTATTGCCGCGAGGGCTACACATGCGTCAACGGATTCCCGGATCCTCTCAATCCCGGTCAGGCGCTTCCCGCGTTCTGCAACCAGCTTGAGCCGGTTATTACGCTGGACGCGGTGCAGGACACGGACATCCAGCCCGATGCGGCGGACGCTTACTGAACATCCTTTTTCGGAGGAACATGGACACCAAAGCCGGGGAATTCAAACCAGTCGCCACCAGAAAGTCGGTCAATGCTTCTACCCAGGTGCAGTCGAATGACGACCTGATCAGGGAGATTCTCGACGCGGCCTGGAAGAAGAATGCATTCAACACAAAGGTTTATGACGTCAACGGTGTTGTCGACTACACCGACGTGTTCGTGATCTTTTCCGGTCGTTCGGATCGTCACGTGATGGCGGTGGCCGAGTCGATAGAAACCGGCCTGAAGAAAAAGGGCATCATTCCCGCCGGAGTCGAGGGCCGAAAGTCGGGCGCCTGGGTTTTGATTGATTTTGGCAACGTCGTGGTTCATGTCTTCGAGAAACACAATCGTGACTACTATGACCTGGATCGTCTGTGGGCCGATGCCCGTGTGATTGAGGTCAAGGAGCCGGAGTGGGTCAAGGATTTCGCGAGAATGGAATCGGATCAGTTCGACTGAGCAACCTCGTCCGTGCCTGCACAGACACTTTTTCTACCATCCTTGATGCATTTATCCAGCCTGCGTGTCCTTCCTGCGGCCGCGATGTGGAACCCGGAAGGCTGTTCGACCTTTGCGAATCCTGCTCCCAGACGGTCCTGGTGAGTCCGGAGCCGGAGTGCAGGCGTTGCGGGGCGCCGGATCGGGATTCCTGCATCTGTGCCCGCCTCGAACCGGCGTCATCGGCACGCGCCGTGTTCATCTGGGCGGGCGCGATCAAAGGCATCGTGCTGTCCTTGAAGTACGCTAAGCGATGGGATTCGGCTGGCGGGATGGGGATGATGATGGCGGCAACCTGGCTCCGTTCAGGTCTGCCCGGTCCGGACATGGTTGCCTGCGTGCCCCTGAGGCCTGCGCGTTTCATCTCGCGCGGGTACAACCAGGCCGCGCTTCTTGCCGTCGGGGTTGGACGAACGCTTGGCGTGCCGGTGTTGACGGATCTGCTTCGCCGTCGAGGCTCCGGACGATCAACCAGACACGCCAGCCGCCGCGAGCGTGTCGACCTGGTTCGTGGCGCCTTTGTCACAAGACAGCCGCTGGTGGTCAAGGATCGCAGGATCCTGCTGGTGGACGACGTGTTGACCACCGGGGCGACGGCGTCGGAATGTGCCGGGGCACTTCTCCGCGCCGGAGCAGCGCACGTGGATGTGTTGACCTTCGCCCGTGCCGTCAGGGGCGTCTGACTGGACGCTGGCCCGGGAGTATCGTTCAATGTACAATCCGTAGCGGTTTCTAATGGAATCACAAGCTGGTGTCACCCGATGTCTCAAGGACTCTTTGAACTCCTTCGGAAGGGACCGGTCGTATTCGACGGCGCCATGGGAACCCTTCTGTACAGTCGTGGAATCTTCATAAACCGGAACTTTGACGAACTGAACATCTCCAGGCCGGACATGGTCGAGAAGGTGCACGCCGATTATCTGGCGGCCGGCGCGATGATTCTTACCACCAACACGTTCGGCGCGAACATCGTCAGACTTGCCGGTCACGGGCTGGCGGACAGGGCCGCAGACATCAACCGCTGCGGCGTCGCCATCGCGAAAAGAGTGGCCGGGAATTCTGCCCTGGTGGCAGGTTCGATCGGTCCATCTGGCGTCGTGCCGGATCTCAGGGACGGCGCCAGGGTTGCAAGGATGACCGATGCATTCGCCGCGCAGGCGGAAACGCTCGTCGAGGCCGGAGCCGACCTGATCGTTCTGGAGACCGTCAGGTTCCCGGACGAGATGGACATCATGCTGAAGGCGATCCGATCCAGGATCGACGTGCCGATCATTGCCATGTGCATGTTCAAGGGCGATGGCGTGGAAGGCTGTTCCTGCGACGGTGTGACCCCTTCCGACATGGCCGTGCGGATGAAGGATCGTGGCGCCGACGTGATAGGGGCGAACTGCGGAGTCGGTCCAGCGGGGTTGTTCGACGTGGCCGCCGGGATGGTGGGACACGGTCTTCCAGTTGTCGTGCAGCCTAATGCAGGCCTTCCCAGGATGATCGAAGGGCGCGTGATGTATATGACGACGCCCGAATACTTCGGGGAGTACGCGAAACGATACATAGCCAACGGGGTGCAGCTTTTCGGAGGCTGCTGCGGCACGACACCCGAGCACATACGTCAGGTCGCGGCCGAGGTCAGGATGGTGCGCGGCGGACGGATCGAGATCGCCAGGGATGCCGGTGAATCCTGTGGATGCCTGGTCTCGACCATCGAGCCTCCCTCGGTGAAGGAGCGCTCCGCTTTTGGCGACGCGCTGGCCAGCGGATTCGTGGTCAGTGTCGAACTCGACCCGCCAACCGGTCTCGATACCTCGAAGGCTCTTGCGGGTGCCGCGCTGCTGAAGCGGGCCGGCGTCAGGTTCATCAACATCGCGGATGGACCGCGGGCGACGGTTCGGATGTCGGCGCTGGCAATGGCCCACGCCCTTCAGGATTCGGGCCTTGAGCCGATCCTGCATGTCACGTGCCGGGACAGAAACCTTCTGGGACTTCAGGCCGACCTGCTCGGCGCGTGGTCGATGGGGCTCAGGAACCTTCTTGTGATCACCGGAGATCCGTCAAAGCTGGGTGACTACCCGGATGCAACGACCGTGTATGACCTGGATTCGATTGGCCTGCTCCGGCTGGTATCGAATCTGAACCAGGGTATCGAACCTTCCGGTCGCAGGATGCAGCAGGGCACGGCGTTCGTGAAGGGTTGCGGGGCCGAACCGGGCGCTGTCGATCTTGACCGCGAGATAGACCGTCTCGCAAAAAAGATCGAGTCGGGTGCCGAGTACATCATGACGCAGCCGGTGTTTGACCACGATGTGATGGACCTTTTCCTGAATCGTGTGAAGTCGGAACTCGGCGCAGCCGTTCCTGTCGTGATGGGGATTCTTCCGCTGGCCTCCTGGCGCAACGCCGAATTTCTGCACAACGAGGTTCCCGGGATGCGGGTGCCCGACCGGATCAGGGCCAGGATGAGCCAGGCCGGAACCGGGGAGTCGGCCCGCGCCGAGGGGGTTAGAATCGCGGCCGAGGCCGCCACCGAGTTTGGTGACCGAATCGGCGGGATCTACATCATGCCCCCGTTCAACCGTTTCGACATCGCGGTTTCGCTGCTCGAACACCTTGGAATCGCGGGTTCTCAGGGTGGGGCTGTCCGACGTGCGTCGGATTCCTGAAAATTGGGCCTGGCAACACTTGACTTCGATATTGTTATCGGGTAAAACACTCGCCCTGTGCTTTGGAAGGCGAGGACACAGATAATGCGGACCAGAAGTTTTTCGACAAAGGATGTTGACCGCAAGTGGTATGTGGTCGACCTTGATGGCCAGACGCTCGGCCGTGCCGCCGCGCGTGTCGCCATGATTCTGCGTGGAAAGCACAAGCCGACCTACACGCCCCACGACGACACCGGCGATTTCGTTGTCGCGGTGAATTGCGCGAAGGCGGTGCTTACCGGCAGGAAGCTTGAGCAGAAAATGTTCCGGTGGCACACCGGCTACATGGGCCATCTGCGTGAACGCGTTTACGGCGAGATCATGCAGGACAAGCCCGAAGTGGCGTTCAAGAAGGCCGTCAAGGGGATGCTTCCCCGCGGTCCGCTTGGCCGTCAGATGCTTACCAAACTGAAGGTGTACGAAGGCGCCGAGCATCCGCACGAAGCTCAGCTGCCCGAAAAGCTTGATCTTTCGAAGATCTGAACGAGGTCAAAATGGCTGAAGCCAGCGTTATGTGGGCAACTGGTCGTCGTAAGGAAGCCGCCGCGCGTGTTCGCGTGGTTCCCGGAACGGGCAAGATCGTGGTGAACGGTCGCGACCTGGACAATTACTTCTGCCGTCCGAATCACAGGATTCTGGTTCGCACGCCGTTCGTGGTTCTCGGAAACGGGGATCAGTTCGACGTCCTGTGCACGGTTCGGGGTGGCGGTGAAACCGGCCAGGCCGGCGCCATTCGTCATGGCATCGCCCGCGCCCTCGCCGCAATGAACGTCGAGGAATGGCGTACGCCGGTCAAGAAGGCCGGATTCCTGACTCGCGACCCGCGCGCCAAGGAACGTAAGAAGTACGGCCGGCCCGGCGCCCGCAAGCGGTTCCAGTACTCCAAGCGCTAGTCTCCGAATCCGGCGTCGTCTTCGGCCGTCATGGCCGGGCTTCTTCGCGGTTTCGCAATCAATCCAGTCAACACTGCAGATCCATCGAATTTCCCCGGTCACATTCTGATTCAACACCCTGGTTTTTTTCGGCGTTGAGGATTCGACGGCCAGGCATCATCACGCGTTCCAGTGTGGATTCGGGTGTGGTGAAGAATGTTTTGACAGCCGGGGAATACCGAAAATCTCAAGTCGACAGGGGGGTGCCGACCGGGACATCAACATCGGTATCCCCCGGCCATCGCGGGGTCGTCGGGAAGGCAGTGCCTTCCTGAGGGAGAAAAGAGCGAAAGGCGCTCCGGGGGGAGGAGTCCCTTCCGCCCGAGAAATATGATGCATTCGTTTTGTTATGTCAATGGCGGGGATGTATCGGTATGTGTCCGACGCGTTGAGATTGAGTGGTCGTGTGGCGCCGCTGTATCAGGGCTTGGCGGTCGGTTTCGTGCGAAGATCGGCGATCCCCGTGATCGGGAGCGAAAGCCGGCCGACCAGTGTCCGGCCGTCCTTCGAACCGCTGACGACGGTGACCTCGGGTTTGCCCGCGATGTTCTTCATGGCCGGCGCGAGCGCCGAGATCATGTTTCCATAGGCCGGAGCCAGGAACATCCCGATATCGACGATCGAAAGACGCATCGCCCAGGTAACGTCAAAACCAGCCGCGGAAACGACCCGCGAGAGCGACTTCGAGCCATTGCCCTGGCCCCTGGCCGAGTTGATTGACTTGACCGCGTCGCTGCCCGCCGCAGCATAGAAATACCGGTCATCGAAACCAGCGCCCATCGAGAATTTGTCTCCGAGGAGTCTGCCGTAGGCCGCTGTACGAGGCTCGGCGCGTGCCAGGGCAGCCGCGTCCACATCGAAATCGAGATAGTTGATCTGGATGCCGTCGCCGGAGTCCGATTTCAATGCAACCTTAAGGCCGGACGTCGACAGCATCTGATCCCACGATGAGACGAGGGTTGCCATGCTGGTCCAGTCCAGTTTGGACACGTCAAGGTTCTGCGTGATTCCACCGGGAGCGTTGTCCGCGGCGTCCTTTGCGCCGGTCGCGGCAGGCGCGGTCGGCGGTGGAACGAGCATGGAGATCTTCTTGCCGAACTCGGACAGCAGAAGGGTCAGCATCTGACCGGAGGCGGTCCTGGCGGCCTCGGAACTGGTCAGGCCAGCTATCAACTGGATCTTCATCGGGCCGCCTTCGTCGCTCCCGACCCAGACCAGTGATTCACCGTCAAGCGCCTTCACGATGTCGTTCAGGAGCTGCGGGTAAACATCCTTTGATTCCGAAGACAGTCCCACGATAGCAACAATAGACGAGAGCATCTTCTGAACCGTCTTGCCGACATCGTCGGGATCGGCGTTGGCCGCGATTTCGAGCCAGCCGTCGCCGGGAGCCTTGTCCACCAGGGTCAGTCGTCGATCCTTCGCGCCAGCTGCCGCTGCCGCGATTGCCGTACCCTGGCGGGGAGTCGCCGAACTCTCGATGACGAGGTTGCCGTCGCTGAAGGTCGCGACAATGCGGATCCGATCAAGATCCTTCATGAAGCCCAGGAACTGTTCGGTCCCTTTTCCGGTCAGCGCGGCCAGGACCGGCAGAGCCTTCAGGAATCTCTGGATGGCAATCGCCGCAATCGGCTGAGCGACCTTTGCGACAGATGTAGCCTTCGTCTGCACGTCCAGCGGCTGCGTGGCCGGGTACTTCAGAAGGTCTCCCTCGATGAAGTCCTTTGAACCGGCGAAAGCCGCGGCGTCCATGGTGAAAACCGCGTTCTTTCCAACGATGTTCATGTACATCGTCTTGCCATCGGCGGTAGTGAAGCGGAACTGGTTACCGTCCACCTTCTTCGTGAGACTGCCCAGGGCCGACAACAGTGCCTTTTTTGATTGAAACGGCACCATCGTCACAAACGGTTTCGGGTTTTTTTCCGGGTCGAGCAGCATCAGCTTGAGCGGCCTGTCAGTGGCCATCCACTCCAGCCCGGTCGTTCCGAGAAGGCGTCTTTCCAGCAGTCCATCGATGCTCGCGGATGAAGCCGGCAAGGAGCCGCCCATCGCACTTCCCATGTCGCCGATCAGCTTCTTGAGGGAGGTGTACGAGTTCATGGAAATAAAGGCCGTCGTGTTGTCCGGGATGACCACGTTGCCGACGGTTTCCATCTCGGGCGGCCCAACCGGGTCGTCTCCGGCGCATGACGAGGTGGCGAGCATGGCCGATGACACGATGGCCGCAAGCAGGAACTTTTGAATCATATGCATATGGAGAAGTCTCCGCTCCGTGACGGGCGGATTCTATCACTGTTCGAGAGCGCAGACGACGGGCACGATCATCCTGGAAAACGATATCCGCTTCTTCTTCCAGTCGTCACCTATGTATTCGAGTCGATCCAGGCCGTGGGGCGGTGTCCGGTAGTTCCTGTTCGGTGAAACCTGTCCGATGTGCTCGCGTGCTTCGATTCCAAGGCGCTGGAATCGGTGTCGCGTCGCCAGCGACCATGCCATCGCTCCCGCGTTTCCCGCCGCGACCAGGAGCATTGAGAGGGTCAGGCCGCTCCGCTGTGTCTCGTAGCAGTCAAGCATCTTCTTTTTTATGGCGACCTCGTCCGGCGTCAGACATGCCTCGTGAACAATGCCTTTGTGCCAGGGAGGAAACCGAAGGAAGACTGTGTAGTACAGTTCGTATTCCGGGACCTCGAACACCTGACAGTCTGGAAGCTGCCTTGCTGCCAGAACCGCCATCAGATGAGTAAGGTCGTGTTCCGGGTGTCCTCCCTGCCATGCTTGTGTGATGATGAAATCCGGTCGAACGGACAGCACTTC
Organism: Myxococcota bacterium; assembly: GCA_017997155.1. Classification (GTDB taxonomy): domain Bacteria; phylum Myxococcota_A; class UBA9042; order DTJE01; family DTJE01; genus JAGOFO01. The sequence continues at coordinate 13,658 of JAGOFO010000006.1, read as the reverse complement.
GGCCCTGACGCGCGCGGCCAGATCCTTGAAGAAAGTCATTACGGCCGCCCTGGACCATGTGGGATTCGGGTCGTCCAGAGACGCCAGCCGGGCATAGATATCCTTCTCTCCGGCTCCGAGAAAGGTCAGCCTTTCCGGTCCGAATCCCGCTATTTCCATGGCCGCGATGGTTTCCTTTTGTCGTCGGGCAGCGTACTCGGCGTCGGGCATGCCGAACTGGTCGGAAAGGCCGTCACCGTTGGTTACCCACAAAAACGCGGTGTCCGCAGGAAGTCTGCTGACGATCCCACCGAATGTCGCCTCGTCATCCTGATGCGCCAGGATTACCATCCCGCGCCGCGAGCCGTCGAACAGCCAGTCCGGAGCCGGTCCGGGTGTCGAGATCTTCATGTCGCCTCCATGGTCGAATGCCTGCGGTGCCACGGTGTCAAATGTTGAATTTACATCGCGTCCCTGTCAACGCCTCACGTCGGTGGACGTCCCACAAATTGTCCCGGACGCTCATCCGGACGTGGTAAACTTCCTGCGCCAAAGGGTTGTTGGAGGTTCCGGGATGGTAAACGATAACGAAGGGCTGGCGCGTATGGCGCTTGTCGGTCTTGCCGTCACGCTGGTGACCGGTCTGTTTGCGTGTTCGAGTAAGGAACCGGGTCAGGAGCCGGCAGCGGCCGTCCCGGTGGCGGAGTCCAAAATGGAAAATAAGACACCCGTCGGTTTCGTTCCGTCAGGAACGATGCCAAGGGATCAGGTACCCCCGAAGTACAAGTGGGATCTGTCCTACATGTTCGCGTCCAGCGAGGTCTGGGAAACAGCTTTCATAAAGGTCGAGGCGAGTCTGCCCGATATTCAGGCCTGCCGCGAGAAGCTGTCGCCGGAGCCGTCGTCAATCGCTGCCTGTATGGATCTCGTGTACGACGTGAAGCGTCAGCTCGAGGCCCTTGATGTATACGCGTACGGCTTCTATTCGACTGACCGGAATTCCTCCGAGATCAAGGCGCGCACCGATCGCGTGCAGGCGCTCGCCACAAGATTCTTCGAGGCGTCTTCTTTCATGGAACCGGCCCTTCTGGCCATGGATCCGGCCGTACTCGCCGCCGCGGTCGTGAATCAGCCGGGCATGGCGAAGTACAGTCATTATTTCGATGATCTGAATCGTCGGCGGGCGCATGTGCTGCCGGCGGACCAGGAACGTCTTCTCGCCCTTTCCGGCGACGTGCAGGCCGGCCCCTCGTTCATGCACGGCGCTCTCGAAGCCGACGTGAAGTTCCCGGACACGACCGACGACGACGGGACGAAGAAGGCGCTGACCATGGCCAGCTTCCCGAAGTTCCGGGGGTCGTCGAACCGTGATGTCAGACGCGAGGCGGTGCAGAAGTTTTTCGCAACGCTCAAGCAGTATTCGAAGTCGTTCGCCGCTTCGCTCGACATGGCCGTCAAAACGAACATCTTCAACGCGAAGGCCCGCGGATACTCGTCGGCGGTCGAGTCGGCGCTTGATGGCAACGCGGTCCCGGTGTCCGTCTACACCTCGCTGATTGAGGCCACGGCGCAGAACCTGCCCAGGACCCTGCATCGTTACGTCCTGCTGCGCAAGAAGGTGCTCGGTCTCCAGGAGGTCAACTACTACGACCTGTACGTGCCTCTGTTCCCGGAGAGCACGGCGGAAGTCTCCTACGAGCAGGGTGTCGAGATGGTGAAGAAGGCCCTGGAACCGATGGGGCCGGATTACATGAAGCTGTTGTCGGAAGGCATCGCCCCGGGCAGTGGACGCGTGGATGTCTATCCGTGTGACGGCAAGCGTTCCGGCGCGTTCTGCAACGCGGCCTGGCGCCAGAATCCGATGGTGTTCCTCAACTACCAGAACGAACTGGACGACGTGTTCACGCTTGCCCATGAATTTGGACACGTGCTTCACGCCCAGCTTGCGTCGTCCCAGGAGTACGTGAACGCCGACACGCCGATCTTCCTGGCCGAGATCGCATCCACCTTCAATGAGGAGATGCTGCTCGACTACCTGCTGAAAAACGCCACCACCAAGGAAGAAAAACTCTACCTTCTGAACAAGCGCATCGAAAACATCCGCACGACTGTTTTCCGGCAGACGATGTTCGCGGAGTTCGAACTGCTGATCCATCAGGAGGTCGAGAAGGGCGGCGCGTTGACTGCCGACAAAATGGCCGAGATATACGGCGGGCTGGTCCGGAAATACTACGGGCCGGAGTTCACGATTGGACCGGACGATGGATGGGAGTGGGCCTACATCCCGCACTTCTACTACAACTTCTACGTGTTCCAGTACGCAACCGGCCTGATGTCGGCAATCGCGCTTTCCCGTGCGGTGCGTGAAGGTGGACCCGCGGAACTGGCCGGCTATCTTTCGTTCCTGAGCGCCGGAAATTCCGACTTCCCGGTCCAGACCCTGCAGAAGGCCGGTGTGGATTTGACCAGAACCGATGCGATGCTCGCGACCTTCGATCTGTTCGCCTCGACACTTGACGAGATCGAGGGGCTGCTGGCCGAATAGCGGCCCGGAGGAACAACATGGGCAATGTCGACATCAAGGAGATCCTGCTGGTGGTGCTGGTTCTTGTGGTTCTGTTCGGCGCCACGCGGCTTCCCAAGGCCCTCGGCGGTCTGGGGAAGGGAATCCACATGTTCAAGAAGGGGATGAAGGGGGAGAGCATCGACGAGGATGCCGACGACGACGGCAAGGACGGGGAAAAGAAGTAGTTTCTCTGCTTCGTCCCTTCGGGGGTGCGTCGTGGGTTCGAGCAGGATTCGTTTCGGGATCGTCGGCTGCGGCCGGATCTCGGGCTTTCATATCGACGCGATAATGTCCTGTCCGGAGTCCGCGGTGGTCGCGGCGGTATGCGACATCGATCCGGCCCGGGCGCGCGAGGCGGCGGCACGGGCGGGCGGAGTTCCATTCTTCAACGATCTCGGCACGATGCTGGCGCATGGCGGGCTGGACTGCGTGTCGATATGTACTCCGTCCGGTCTGCACCCCGAGCACGGCATGATGGCGGCGGCGGCCGGGTGTCATGTGGTTTGCGAGAAGCCCGTGGGCACCGATCTGGAATCGATAGATCGCCTGATAGAAACCTGCCGCGCCAACGACCGTCTGCTGTTCACGGTGCTTCAGAACAGGTTCAATCCCACAGTCGCGCTGACTCGCCAGGCCATCGACAAAGGGCGGTTCGGCCGTCTTCTGTTCGCGCAGGCGAACGTGTTCTGGACGAGACCACAGGAATATTACGACCAGGCTTCATGGCGGGGCTCGCTGGCGCTGGACGGCGGAGCGTTCATGAATCAGGCGTCGCACTATGTGGACCTGGTTCAGTGGATCATGGGCCAGCCGGTCGAGGTGTCCGCCATCGCCGGTACCCTGGCCCGCAGGATCGAGTCTCCCGACACCGGGAGCGCGGCCGTCAGGTTCGCGGGCGGCGCCATCGCTTCCATCAACACGACAATGCTTGTCTATCCGGCCAATCTCGAAGGTTCGTTGACATTGATGGGGACGACGGGAACGGTCCGGATCGGCGGGATCGCGCTCAATCGGATCACTACATGGGATTTCGCCGATGTCGACGCGATGGACGCGGGCGTGAAGGATTCGGGATACGTTCCACCCACGGTTTACGGTCACGGACACACCGGGTACTATCGACGGGTGATTTCGGCCATAAACGGCGGCAATGCGGAATGCCCTGACGGGGTTGAGGGCAGAAAATCGGTGCGCCTGATCCTGGCGATTGGCCAGGCCTCCGGAGAGGGGCGTTCAGTCAGGCTTCAAGCAGGACAGTGAGGTTTTTGCATGGGCCTGGTCGAAAGGATCGAATCGGGAAAGGCCGTGGTGGGCATCATCGGCCTGGGCTACGTCGGGCTGCCTCTGGCCGAGGTCTTCTGCAGAAAGGGCTTCAATGTTCTGGGATTCGACACTGACGCGGCCAAGGTCGAAAAGCTCGCGTCCGGCCGAACCTACATCCGCCACATTCCGGATGAGGTCATCGCGCGCCTGGTCGCCGGTGGTTTTGAACCGGTCACGGATTTTGCCCGGGTCTCGAGCTGCGACGCGATCCTTGTTTGCGTGCCGACACCGTTGAACCAGAACCTGGAACCGGACATGAGTTTCGTGGTCGGGTCGTGCAGGCAGATGGGACCTCACATAAGGCAGGATCAGTTGATCGTGCTCGAGTCGACCACCTATCCCGGCACCACCGTTGAAGTGATGAAACCGGTCCTCGAGGAATCGAGCGGGCTGGTCGCGGACCGGGACTTCTGGCTTGCCTTTTCTCCGGAACGCGAGGACCCGAACAATCCCGAATTCGAGTGCGAAACGATCCCGAAGATCGTTGGCGCCGATTGCGAATACGCAAGAAGAGCGGCCGAGGCGCTGTACGGATCGGTGATGCGCCGGATCGTGCCGGTCAGCTCGACCAGGGTCGCCGAGGCCGCGAAGATCCTTGAGAACACGTTCAGGGCGGTCAACATCGCGTTGGTGAACGAGTTGAAGGTCGTATTCGACAGGATGGGCATCGACGTATGGGAGGTCATCGACGCCGCCGCGACGAAACCGTTCGGATTTATGAAGTTTACTCCCGGCCCTGGCATCGGCGGCCACTGCATCCCGATCGACCCCTTCTATCTGGTGTGGAAGGCCAGGGAGTACGAGGTGTACTCCCGATTCATCGAGACCGCGGGTCAGGTGAACCGATCGATGCCGGCCTATGTCGTCAGTCGGACCATGGAGGCATTCTCGCGGATGGGACGTGGCCTGGCGGGCGCCAGAATCCTGATCATCGGCCTGGCCTACAAGAAGAACATGGACGACGCCCGTGAAAGCCCGAGCTACCGGCTGATGGACCTTTTCGAGCGGCAGGGGGCGCTCGTGTCGTATCACGACCCACACATACCGGTGATTCCGCCATCCCGCGAGTATTCGAGGTTCATGGGCCGTGAAAGCGTCGGGCTTGACCGCGCTGGCGACTTCGACGCGGTCGTTATTTCAACAGAACATGACGCAGTAGACTGGGAAGGGCTTCTTCAGACTGCACGGCTGATAGTCGACACCAGGGGCGTCTATCGCCAGCCCCATCCCAGGGTAATCAGGGCGTGAGGCGGGAGGTCTGGCTTTGGATAAACCGTATTTTGTTCATCCTTCCGCGTTCGTGGACGGCGAGACGCCGGAAAACGGATTCGTGGATCCCGGTATCGGACCGGGTGTGCGAATCTGGCATGGCTGCCATGTGATGGCCGGCGCCAGGATCGGCGATGGCACCAGCCTCGGCCAGAACGTTTTCGTGGGCGGATGCGCGGTGATCGGCCAGGGGTGCCGCATCCAGAACAACGTCAGTGTGTACGACGGCGTAACTCTTGGAGATTTCGTGTTCTGCGGGCCTTCGATGACATTCACCAATCTGTCGTATCCGCTGCCCAGGGCGGCGATTCGAAGGCATGAGCGGTTCCAGTCGACTCTGGTGGGAAATCATGCGTCGATAGGCGCGGGGGCAGTGATTGTCTGCGGGCACGAACTGGGCGAGGGTTGTTTCGTCGGCGCCGGTGCCGTTGTGGTCGAGGATGTCCCCGCCTGGGCGATGGTCGTCGGAAATCCGGCACGGATCATCGGCTGGGTCTGCGAGTGCGGTCATCGCCTGAGTTTTCACGAGGGCCTTGCGGTTTGCGATGCCTCAATCAGCGATCGCGGCACGTGCGGGGCGCGATACAGGATGACGTCGGCCGGGCTGGTCGTCCGGGAGAGAACATGCGGGTAGGAATGCTTGACCTTCAGGCGCAGCATCGAACCACTGCCCGCGCGGTCGAGGCGGCTGTTCTGGATGTGCTGCGCTCCGGTCGCTACATTCTGGGCAGACGTGTGGTCGAATTCGAGTCGGTGTGCGCGTCCAGGTGCGGCGTTGCACGCGCCGTCGGAGTCTCTTCCGGAACGGACGCGCTTCTGGTGGCCTTGATGGCCCTCGACGTGGGACCGGGTGACGAGGTCGTCACCACCGCCTTTTCGTTTTTCGCCACGGCGGGGGTAATCCATCGGCTCGGCGCCCGTCCGGTCTTTGTTGATATCGATCCCGCGACGTTCAACATCGATCCCGGTTGCCTGGATACGGCTATCTCGGCCCGGACGAAAGCGATCATCGTTGTCCATCTGTTCGGGCAGTGCGCCGACATGGATGCCATCCTTCGCATCGCCGATGCCAGGGGTGTCCCGGTCATCGAGGACGCGGCACAGGCTTTCGGGGCATCACGCAAGGGGCGTCCGGCCGGTGGAATGGGCCTCATGGGCTGCTTCTCGTTCTTCCCGTCGAAGAATCTTGGTGCCGCCGGCGATGCGGGCATGGTCGTGACCGACGATTGTCGTCTGGGCGACAGGCTCGCGCAGATTCGCGATCATGGAGCGCGGCCCAAGTACTTTCACCCAATCGTGGGCGGCAACTTCCGCCTCGACGAGATACAGGCTGCGATTCTGCTTGCCAAACTGGAATATCTTCCTGGCTGGATTCAAGCAAGGCGCGCCCATGCGCAAGGCTATTTCTCCAGGCTGGCCGGCGCGCACGAGGCCGGTCAACTCGTTCTGCCCGGGATTGAGGATTTGGACGGGCATGTGTTCAATCAGTTCACCGTCCGTTTTCCCGGGATTCGCGACGATGTGGCCGCGGCTCTCGAGGCAGCGGAAATAGGGCACGCCATCTACTACCCGCGCTGCCTGCATCTTCAGGAGTGCTTCCGCGGTCTCGGGGGAAGGCCGGGCGATTGTCCGAACGCGGAACTTGCTGCCAGCGAGGTGCTTTCGATTCCGGTGTATCCAGAACTGTCCGACTCCGACCTTGATGTCGTGTCGGACGCGGTGCTTCAAGCCCTGTCCGGCAGACGTTGACACATGTCGGACGGCGGTCGATAATCCCGCTGTCTGAAAGCGGGTGGACGCATAATATGCCGTTCGATTACATGATTCCGAAGGTTAATCGGCAGTTCCTGAAGAAACTGGAGGGTCGCCCGCAGGAGCTGGGACGGCTTGAAATTGAACAGCGCGCCAACCTCTTCTGCCGGCTGAACTATCCTCGTGCCTACGCCGTCAGACGCATCATGGATAACATCGCCTGGGAGTTCGAGCTGTCGAAGCTGCCTTCCTTCCATAAGGAAGTACGCGAGATCGTGGAAGGGGTGTACAAAAACGCCTCTCGCTGCGCCTGATCTGTCGCTTCCAGGCTGAGATTGCTCGATTAGCCGGCGTGTCGCCGGTTCGGGAGGCCCCGTGACTTTCAGAACGTTCCTGGCTTTGACGCTTGCCGTTCTGCCGGCCCTGTCAATGGTTCCGGCCGCCGCTCCGGCCGCCGAGGATCCGGCGGCGGTTGCGGACGTGGAGGCGCAGGAACAGGAACCCGTAGGGGCGAATGACATTCGCCCTTC
>JAGOFO010000006.1:0-6139 GCA_017997155.1 Myxococcota bacterium | reverse complement strand
CAGGAACCCGTAGGGGCGAATGACATTCGCCCTTCCGAACCGGAGACCCCACCTTCGGACGATCAGGTCACCGGCACCGCGGTCGTGGTCGGTGAGGAGCCACAGAAAGAACCTGGCGCTCTTCAGAAGCTGATCAGCTCGAAAAGGGTCAGGTTTGAGGGCTCCTACCAGCTCCACTACACTTACATGCCCCTGTTCGACATGGACGGCACTGGCGGTGGCGACGGTCTGAAGCACCAGCTTGACCATCGTTTGAACCTCCGTCCGACTCTCGTTCTCTGGCAGAAAAATAAAACACCGACCGCCGTGATGGCAGATGCGGCGCAGACTGAAGGCGACGTCTCGAAACAGGTCCCGGATGACGGCGCGGCGGATGTGGTTTCCGGGTCGGGCGCCGGTGAAGCATCGGTGGTCGACGAGCGCGTGGAACTTTTCATCGACGTCGACCTGCTCGGAGGCCAGCTGGCTGGCAGCACCAGCGATGCCGCCGCTTCCGCCCTGCTTTTTCCACGTGACGAAAACGATTGGACCGGAAGGTCCATGCTGCGTGAGCTGAAGATATCCTGGACCAGTATCGCGGGCCGGCTCGATGTTGGACAGATAGCCGCGGACTGGGGTCTGGGCATGGTTTTCAACCCCGGACGTCCGACGGTCAGGGATTGGACCGACAACCTCGGCGGCGACCTGATCGAGAGGCTTTCATTCGACTGCCGGCCATTTTCGCATTTTTTCAAGGACCCGGCCGCGCAGGCGTTCCATGTGATGGTCGCCGGAGACGTCGTCTTCAAGGACGACATGGCCGATCTGATGGACTCCGACGGCGCTTACGGTTTCACGACCGCGCTGTATTTCGATCACAACCCCGAGAAGGGCTTCTGGCGCACGTTCTCCGGCGTGTACGTGAATTACCGCTGGCAGAAGTACGCAAACGGCGATCGCGTCGAAGTAACGACCACCGACCTCTTTTCGAGGCACGCTCTGCACTTTTCCACCGGCGATTCGCTGACTCTCGAGGTCGAGGCCGCCCTGTCGGCCGGCAGTTCAACCAGGGTGATCAATCCTCGTGCGCCGGATGGAGCGGATATCCTCGGATGGGGCATGGTCGCCAGGGCAACCTATGGCCATCCTTTCGGGACCGTGAAGGGATTCCAGAAAGGTCTGGATCTGTCGCTGGAACTCGGTCTTGCCTCAGGCGACTCGGACAGCGGCGACGAACACGAGTATGGTTTCTCGTTCGATCCGTCGTATCAGGTTGGAATGATTCTCTTCCAGGACGTTCTGGGACGCTCTTCCGCCTGGTCCGCCGCCCGTGCGTCCGATCAGGCGATGGGGTACCAACCCCGGGACGGCTGGGAGTATTCGGTCACGAACGGCGCTGTTACAAACGCCCTGTACGTCCACCCGCAGCTTCGCGTGTATCCGGTCAAGGGACTCGACATAAGGTTGGGTTTCCTGTGGGCCAGGGGTTTAAGTCCGGTCGCTTCATACTATAATTCGTTGATGAACGGCGGTTATCCGCTGTCGTTTGGCGGCGGTCCCGCGTCGCGTGACCTGGGGGTTGAAGTGGACGCTGGCGTCTACTACACGACCCCGGCCATCTGGAAGACCCTGGCAGTCAAGCTCGGGGTGACTGGTGGCTGGTGCCGGCCCGGTGACGCCTTTGCCGCGCCCGACGGCTCTGGACCGGGAAATCTGTTCAAGGTCCGTCTAGGCGTTGACGTTGTGTTTTGATTATTGGAGGCAGATATGAGCGATGACAGCAACCCCACTGGCCAGAACCCGGAATCCGGCGCGAAGCCGACGGCTCATGATGATCTGAAGGCCAGGCTTGGATTGAACCTGACCGACAAGAAGCCGGCCGCTCCGGCCGCTCCGGCCGCGCAGCCCGCCGCGGCGCCCGCCCCGGCGTCGACTTCCGCACCATCGTCTTCCGTGCAGGCGTCCGCGATCGAGGAACCTGCGGAAGGCGCCAGGAAGATGTCCGGTCTGATGATTCTGGCGATCATTGGCGTGGCCGTGGGCGCGCTGCTGATCGGCGGTGTGGTCGGAATGGCGTCCTCGACCAGAAAACTGGCCAGCTATCAGGTTCAGGAGGCATCCCATCAGCTCGAGTACATCAAGACAACCCCCGTGGCATCCGCCAGCGGCGACACGGTGATGGATGTCGTGACCAGTCACGTCGAGGACAGCCGGCGCATCCTGGACATCATGAACAAGGCCGACTCCAACGACCGCGAGTCCGTTTCGAAGGCCAGAACCGAACTTACCGCCTACATCGAACGCGCGAAGAAATACTGCGCGGTTGCTCCGGTTTACACGGTCCAGGGCGCGTTCAAGAAGGTCGTTTTCAACGCCGACATGTCCTATGACGTCCTGGCGCTTGTCGATGCGGTCAAGCGTCTTTACGATGAAACCTGCATCCTGGCATACGAGGGTTTGACTCTCGATCAGGTCACTGCCATGGAGAAGCCGGACGCGAAGACGAGCGTCATGCTGATTCGTCCCCTCACCAAGGACAGTGGCGAGAGGTGGAATTCGGGAAGCTGGGTCACGCTTGTTTCCAACGAACCGCTGGACAAAGAGGCGGCCGAGATTGAGTACGGCGTCAAGGATATGGTGTCGGGCGATCTGTTCAGGGCTCCTACCACATCGCTGGTGGAGTTCCAGATGGGTCCGGTGGCCATGCTTGAGTCCGAGGTTTACAAGGCGGCGATCTTCTCGCGTGTTCAGGCTCGCATGGCGAATCTGGTCAAGACGACCGACGACATCGATTTCAACGGGCTTATTGAAAAGTTGACCGAGAAGGGCGGAAAGGTCGAGTAGTTCCCGGTTTCCCCCATGTCCATTCCGGAACACTTCATCATCTCTGTTCATCGGGAGCGCTGATGAATACAAAGCTACTGCCTGCGATCTGTCTGGCGATAACGTTGTCCGTGGTGGCGTGCAGCCCCTGGTCGTCCGTAACCCGGACAGAACTTGAACCGGCGACCGCCGCACGGTCATCCTGCCGTCTCGCGGCGGCACGTTCATTCGCGGTTCTTTACAGCCGCCTGTCGGTTCAACAGGTCATTGCGGCCGACCCCGACGTGATCGTGATCGACTGGATGAGTGGTTCGAACCAGTGCGGTGAGATGGACGCTGCCCAGGTAGAGTCCCTTCGCTCAAGGCCGGGCGATCCCCGCGGCGACCGAATCGTTTTGGCCCACCTCGACATCGGTCGCACGCAACCGGTGCGGCCGGTTTTTTCTGCTGACGCGGCCGACGGTTCCTGCGTGCCGGCGGTGTTCATCCCGACCAGCGTCGCGGCTCCGGAGGGCAGTGTGCCGAGGGTTGATTCCGCGGACTGGGCAGCCTTTCTGGCCGGCGGGGTGAACTCTGCCGTGGAGCGGATCGCCGGTCTTGGATTTGACGGCATCTATGTGGACGGCATTGACGCCGGAATAGCGTCCCTGCTGCCTGACCAGACCGCCGCCATCAAGATGTCGGGGCTGCTGCGGCATGTGGCGGGAAGGGGACGGGAGATATCGCCGGGATTCCTGGTGGTCGTCGTGAATCCCGTTGGAATCGAGAAGGGGAATGAACTGGTCGGTGTCGTGGATGGCGTCGCCGTTCACCAGGCGATGTTCGCTGGCGGCTATGTGAAACCTGCCGCCGAACTGACCGGAATCCTCGCCTCTCTCAATGCGTTCAGGGCTGCCGGCCTGCCGGTGTTGTCGGTGGAGTTCATCGACGATGGGATACAGCTCTCACATTATCAGACGATTTGCAACAGCATGGGGTATCTGTGTTATCCGGGTGTGCCGGCCATGAACATGCTCAATCGGCCTTTCAACGCCGGAAACGGCGGAACCTGCTCCCGCTGACCGTCGAAGCCCGGCGACACCCGTGATACAATTCCGCCGTCCCCGGGAGGATTCCTGCGATGAACAAATGTCATGGTCGTGTCACGGCGGTCGCTTTATGGTTTCTGCTGTCCACCTCCAGTGCCGCTGCCGAACCGTTATTCGACGGGATTCTGGACTCCTCGACCATCCGCGCAGACACATTCCGCGCGGAGATGCCCGGGGCGGATGGCAGCGGCATTGCCATCGCGGTGCTTGATTGCGGAGTGGATACGGGCCTTCCGGGTCTTACCGTCACCCCGTCGGGGGGGCCGAAGATCGTCGTGGCGCGCGATTTTACCGGGGAGGGGCTGGTTCAGTGCGCCAGGGTGAATCCCGGTCCGGACGGAGTCATAGACACTGGACGCTTCAGGGTCTCGGGTGTTCCCGGTTCACAGCAAGGTCAGGTCTGGGCCGGGGTGCTTGAGGAATCGTCCTTCTCGCGCAGTTCGGTTCCGGATCTGAATGGCGATGGTCGAAGTGACGGCCGTTTCGTCGTTGTGGTGATCGGTGACGGCAATGGTGAATACCGTGCCCTGGTGGATCACGATGGCGATGGGGATGTCTCGGATTCAACCGCGATAGAGACCTTTGAAAAATCCCGACAGGTGCTGAAGTTCGGGGGCGCCGAGGGGCGTGCCGGCGCACGACCGCTTTCCGCGGCGGTGAACATAGATCCAGTCGGATCAGACATGGTCAAGGTCGATTTTCACATGGCAACCGGCGCGCACGGCACGCACGTGGCCGGGATCGCTGCCGGTTACGGAATAGCGGGACAGAAGGGATTCGACGGGATTGCTCCCGGCGCGGTAGTGCTGTCGCTCAAGATTGGTCACAACGGTCTGGGTGGAAGCGCCACGGTCACCGGCAGCATGAAGGACGCTCTTGAGTATGCGGCGGACTGGGGGCGGCGCAACAACACTCCCGTGGTCGTCAATCTCAGCTACGGAATCGGCTCCGAAATCGAGGGGTACTCAGAGATTGATCAGTTCTGCGATGAATTCGCGGTCAGAAATCCTCACGTGGTTATCGTGACCTCGGCCGGAAATCTCGGTCCGGGTCTGTCAACGGTCGGAACACCGGCGGCATCGAGCGGCGTGCTGAGCGTGGCGGCTCTGTTGACCCCGTCGAACGCCGCCGAGATCGTGGGCGTTCGTGATCTTCCTGGCATAAAGGTCTTCGGCTTTTCGTCGCGCGGCGGCGAGATAGCCAAGCCGGACATCGCCGCACCGGGCATCGCGGCCTCGACGGTTCCGGGCTGGCTCGAGTCCGATGTGATGGCCGGCACGTCCATGGCTTCACCTCAGGTTGCCGGGGCCGCGGCCCTGATCCTCTCGGCGATGCTGAAGAAGTACCCGGACGCTGCCTGGAACTCAGGAATGGTGATGAGGGCTCTGCGCGATACGGCAAGGCCGCTGTCCGGCTGGACCGCTCTGGATTGTGGAGCCGGCCTGGCCGACGTTCCCGCGGCCTGGCGTTCATTCGCCGCGTCAGTCGCCAGTGGCGAGGGATCCGCCGTTCAGCATATGAAGGTCTCGGTTGATGTTCCGACTCTTGGCGGCAGGAAGGGCGGGGCGGCATTCTGGAGGGCCGGCGGCTGGTTTCCGACAAAAGACAGCCCTGCCACTGTCTATTTGAAGCCGGTGTTTTCGAAGTTGGCGGACGAGAACTCTCGCGCGGCCTGGTTCGGCCGTTTCACCCTCTCGACCGATGCCCGCTGGGTGGGGCTTTCGAAGCGCTCCGTGCACATGCGGGGTGACGGTGAGGCACGTTTCGATACATGGGTCGAGGACAGGTATCTTCCCGGACCGGGCGTTCACGTTGCGCAGGTTCGGGGCGTGTCGCCATCGGGAGTCTCGTTCAGCTTCCCGGTGACCGCCGTGGTGCCGTGGCCCGCCCGTCCGGATGCCGGTGTAAACGTGATTTCTTTCAAGGCGATGAAGGTCGGGCGCGGGGACGTGAAGCGGATCCCGTTCGTCATTCCCCCGGGTGCGGGCATGATCGGCCTGAAGGCGAGCGCGGCGGGCGACTCGAGCACCCGCGCCAGGGTTGTCGTCTACGACGGTTATGGACATCCCGTGGCGCCCTTGTCGGGCATGGTGGACAGGCCTGCGGGAGGCAGGGTTGACGCCACGGCGCCGCTTTCTGCCATGATCGACCACGGCACATGCGAGATCGTCATAGCCGCCGATGCCGGAAAGGATGCCCTGCTGGACATCGACCTCAGTTTTTACATGCTTGACGTGTCCACGCTGGAC
>JAGOFO010000005.1 GCA_017997155.1 Myxococcota bacterium | reverse complement strand
CCGCTGACGCGCCGGTCAGGCGCTACTACGTCCAAAGTCTGTGCGGACGATCCGGATGCGGGCGGATTCTCATCCGCCCGTACAAGCCGCAGGGCCGTGACTCGACAACTATGAGGGGATGACTCAGGCAACAGCGCGCTTGACTGAGAATGCCCGATCCATGTATCCTTGCTCCGCTTTCCGTGACGCGCCTGTAGCTCAGTCAGGATAGAGCAACGGATTCCTAATCCGTGGGTCAGGTGTTCGAATCACCTCAGGCGCACCGCCAATTCCTTTTTGATTCCCAGGATTGAAAACATGCCTTCCCCCGCCCACAGGCCGAGACTGCTGATCGTTGACGACGAGATGGGCGCCCTGAACAGCCTGGTCGACATCTTTCAGACCGAGAATTTCGACGTTGTTGCCGCCGATTCCGCCGAATCCGCGCTGGAAGTGTTCCGTTCGCAGGAGTTCGACGTGGTTCTGACGGACCTTCGCATGGGCGCGCTTGACGGCATGGATCTCCTGAAGGCAGTCAAGACCTTCCGGCCGGACGTGGAAGTAGTGATCATGACGGCCTTCGGCACCATCGAAAAGGCTGTTGAGGCGATGCGCGAAGGCGCCTACGACTTCGTTCAAAAACCGTTGAAGCGCCCGCTTGTCGTGCGCAGCGTCACCCGCGCGGCCGAGAAGGCCGGTCTGATGGCCGAAAACCGCTCCCTCAGGGCCCAGATCGAGGCGATGTCGGGCGAACACAAGCTGATCGGCACCAGCGCCGCGATCCACAAGGTCATGGAGACAGTCGGTCAGGTTGCACCGGCGTCAACCACGGTGCTGGTTCTGGGCGAATCCGGAACAGGAAAGGAACTGGTCGCGCGCGAAATCCACCGCCGAAGCGACAGAACAAGCGGCCCCTTTGTTGCAATCAACTGCGCGGCCATCCCTGACACCCTTCTGGAGTCCGAGCTTTTCGGCCATGAACGCGGCGCCTTTACAGGTGCCTTCGCCCGACGCGAGGGGCGCTTCAAGATGGCTGATGGCGGGACGCTGCTGCTCGACGAGATTGGCGAACTGAACCCCTTGATGCAGGTCAAGCTGCTGCGAGTGCTTCAGGAAGGTGAATTCGAGCGTCTGGGCGGAACGCAGACACTGAAGGTTAATGTCAGACTGGTTGCCTCGACGAACCGTAACCTCAAGGAGATGGTCGGCGCGGGCACCTTCAGAGCGGATTTGTACTACCGGTTGAATGTCATCTCGATCGTGCTGCCACCACTGCGCGAGCGCCTCGAGGACGTTCCTTTGCTGGCCCAGCACTTCCTTACAAGGTACGCGGAAAAGAACCGCAAAAACATCAGGGCGATCAGCCGCGAAGCTACTGATCTGATGATGGCCTACGACTGGCCGGGCAACGTCCGTGAACTGGAGAACACCATCGAACACGCCGTCGTGCTGACGCGCGGAGACACGATCCGCGCCGAGGATCTCCCCGACCTTGTCGCGTCGGACTCAAGCGTCAAGCAGTATCTGACGATCCAGCTCGGCACGCCCCTTGAAGAAATCGAACAGCAGGTCATTCAACAGACTCTCCGCATCACGCAGAACAACAAACGACTCGCGGCCCAGCTTCTCGGTATCGCCACCCGCACCATCTACCGTAAGATCGACAACTGACATGCCACGGCCAGTGATTACTTCAGGAGGAAACCATGATTGTCAAAGCGTACAAGGGTCGCACGCCAAGGATCGCTGACTCGGCGATCATCATGGATAACGTTGTCGTCGCCGGTGAGGTGACCATCGGCCCGGATGCGAATGTGTGGTTTGGCGCAACCATCCGCGGAGATGTCGGCGGTGTGACTATCGGCGCGCGCACGAACGTCCAGGAAAACGCCGTGATACATGAAAGCGAGAATCGCACGCCAACGCTGATCGAACCGGACTGCACCATCGGGCACGGAGCCATCATTCACGGATGCGTGATCCGCAGTGGGACCCTGATCGGGATGGGCGCAATCGTTCTGGATGACACCGAAATCGGCCAGGAATGTCTGATCGGCGCTGGATGCCTGGTTCCGGAGCGCCAGAGAATCCCGGAGGGATCTCTTGTTGTGGGCGTGCCTGGAAAGATAGTTCGTCAATTGACGCCCGAGGAACGCAAAGCGGTACGGGCCAGTGCCGCACATTACGTCGAATATGCCCGCGAGTTCAAGGACTGAAGGCAGTTGGCCGGAACCAACGCCCACCACCTACAGCTTCAACAGTTCATCGATGGTCTTTTTCACGCCATGCCACATCTCTGCAATGCCCCTGGCAGTCATGTAGGCCGGTGTTGAAACCAGCTTGTTCAAAGGGTCGACAACACAATCATCGGCACCGCAGTCCACATGTTCCTGACCAAGCTCCCGGATGGCGTTTGCGGTCGCTTTGTCATTGCCGATGGTGATCCTGGCTCCCGTGACTCCACACTTCTTCATCGTCCAGGCAAGCAGCGGCGGCGCAATGCAGATCGCAGCCATCGGCTTGCCGGCTCTGTGCATCTCAACCAGGAAACGACCAACGTCGGCCTGAACCGTCATCTTTGCGCCCTGGGGGGCAAATGTGGACAGATTGTTCGCTGCCCCGAAGCCTCCGGGGATGACCACCGCGTCAAAGTCCTCAGCTTTAAGCGTGGACGCCTCTACTATTTTTCCGCGGGCAATCCTGGCAGCCTCAACAAGGACGTTTCTGGTTCCGCCTACGGTTTCCCTGGCAAAGTGGTCCATCAGGCGCACCTGTTCAACGTCTGGCGCGGCTGCCTGATACTCAGCACCTGCCAGATCGAGAGCCAGCAGCGTCAGAGTCGCCTCATGGATCTCGCTGCCATCCATGAAACCACAACCAGAAAGAATCACAGCAACCTTCTTCATCAGCAAAGCCTCCTTTCCAGACCGGGCAAACACAACCCAGGTTTCAATTTCTGGCCGTCATGGAGCCAACCCAGGTTTCGATTTCTGACCAACCCAGGTTTCAATTTCTGGCCGTCATGGAGCCAACCCAGGTTTCGATTTCTGGCCAACCCAGGTTTCGATTCTTGGCCAACCCAGGTTTCGATTTTTGCCAACCCAGGTTTCTGTTTTCGTCCGAATTCAGGGACCTAAAAACACAACCCAGGTTTCTGTTCCACAGGCAGTATACCCGGGTTTCGAACCCGCCGGGTCGCGTTCCATCGCTTCGAATCGACAAAACCAGTACAAAGCCTTATCTTTGATGACCTGACGGTTTGAAAACACAAGCGGTCCCCAAGGGGGGATCAGGGAGACATGACAATGACGCCTATAACGTCCGAATTTATCAAAGAAATTCCCAAAACCGACCTTCACGTCCACCTGGACGGCTCGCTGCGAATCCCAACATTGATCGAACTGGCCCGGGAAGCCGGCGTCCAGCTTCCCTCATACACCGAGGATGGTCTGCGCGAGCTCGTTTTCAAGGACAAGTACGCCAGCCTGGTCGAGTATTTGCAAGGTTTCTCATTGACGACAGCCGTCATGACGAATGCCGAACAGATCGAACGGATTGCGTACGAGCTCGCTGAAGACAACTTCAAAGAAGGCGTTCGATACTTCGAGGTACGCTTCGCCCCTCAACTTCACATCACAGCCGATTTCCCGGTCAATGACGTGCTTTGCGCGGTAAACCGTGGTCTGGCCGCCGCCACGGCCGACTTCAACGCGCGTCTTCGCGAAATCCCGGAACCGGAACGTGGCCCGGACGGACACTACGGGATCATCGTGTGCGCGATGCGCAACGCCATGCCGGTCCTGTCTCCCTACTTCAAAGACATGTTCCGCGTTCACGCATACTCGCCTGACCATGCCGTCGGCTCGATGACCTCGCTGGAAATGGCACGCGCGGCGGTCCAGATACGTGACAGACAGGGTATCCCGATCACGGGTTTTGACCTGGCCGGGGCCGAGGCCGGCTTTCCGGCTGGCGAGCACAAGGATGCCTACGACTTCTGCCACAAGAACTTTTTGAAGAAAACCGTTCATGCGGGCGAGGCCTACGGACCCGAGTCGATCTTCCAGGCGATCACCGATCTGCACGCAGACCGCCTTGGACACGGCTACTACCTGCTCAGTCCCAGCAAGATCACATCGCGCGCCATCGCGGACCCGGTCGACTACGTTCGCCGACTGTCCGAGTACATCGCCGACCGCCGAATAACGATCGAAGTCTGCCTGACCTCGAACATGCAGACGAACCCTGAAATCAAAACTCTCAAGGATCACGCGTTCGGCAAGATGCTCGATCTGCGCCTGTCGACAACACTCTGTACCGACAACCGACTGGTCTCGAATACAACCGTCACGCGCGAGATCCAACTCGCCGTCGAGACCTTCAATATCGGCCCCGCTGAACTGAAGGACATCATCGTTTACGGCTTCAAACGCAGCTTCTACCATGGTTCGTACAGTCAGAAGCGGCAGTACGTCAGATCGGTCATTGATTACTACGAGTATCTCGAGCGCAAGCACGGCATCAGGTAGGAATCCCGACGACTAACGGTTTGGGCCGATGTGAAAGGAAGCCATGTTCAATCTGGTATCTGATTACAAGCCGGCTGGCGACCAGCCCTCAGCGATCGCTCGCCTTGTCGGACTGCTTCAGGATGGCGGACGCGACCAGGTTCTGCTCGGGGTCACCGGGTCGGGAAAAACCTTCGCGATGGCATCGGTCATCGCGGCGCTGAACCGCCCTGCCCTTATCATGGCCCCGAACAAGACCCTGGCGGCCCAGTTGTTCGGCGAGTTCAAGTCGTTCTTCCCGGACAACGCGGTCGAGTACTTCGTTTCCTACTACGACTACTACCAGCCGGAGGCGTACGTCCCGGCCTCGGACACCTACATCGAGAAGGATTCGAAGATCAACGAAGAGATCGATCGGATGCGCCACTCCGCGACCAGATCGCTCTTTGAGCGTGATGACGTGGTCATCGTCGCATCGGTGTCGTGCATATTTGGACTCGGATCGGCCGAGGCCTACTACGGTCTTGTCGAGTTTCTGTCGGTCGGCCAGACGGTGGACCGTGACGCGCTGATGGCCAGGCTGGTCGAGCTTCAGTACGATCGCAACGACATCGCCTTCGAGCGAGGCGCTTTCCGCGTTCGGGGCGACACGATTGAGATCTATCCCCCATACGAGGATCAGAAGGCTCTGCGTGTCGTTCTGGATATCGACGAAATCGAGTCTCTGGCAGAGTTCGACGCGCTGTCGGGTCGGACATTCAGAACGCTCAACAAGCTTGCGATCTACCCGAACAGCCACTACGTGACCACACCGGAGCGGATGCGTCGCGCCATAGTTTCGATTCAGGACGAACTGGAGGTGCGCCTGCAGGAGTTGCGGGCCACAAACCGCGTGCTGGAAGCGGCCAGGCTTGAGCAGCGCACCCTTTCAGACATCGAGTCGCTCGAACAGTTCGGACGGGTAGCCGGAATCGAAAACTACAGCCGACACCTGACGGGGCGTTTCGCGGGAGAGGCGCCGCCTACGCTTCTTGACTATTTTCCAAAGGATTTCCTGTGCTTTCTGGACGAGTCTCACATGACGGTTCCTCAGCTTTTTGGAATGTATCGGGGGGACCGCGCGCGCAAGGATGTCCTGGTGAACTACGGTTTCAGACTGCCGTCCGCGGTGGACAACCGGCCTCTACGCTTTGACGAGTTCAATGAGCGTCGCGGCCGCACCATCTATGTGTCGGCGACGCCGGGGCCGTGGGAGACCGACCTGTGCGTGCCGGAACGCATGGCGGAGATGATCGTGCGGCCGACCGGGCTGCTTGATCCCGAGGTCGAGATTCGCCCTGCCCTGAACCAGGTAGACGACCTGCTGGGAGAGGTCCGCGGTGAAATTGAGAAGGGGAATCGCGTTCTGGTGACCACGCTGACCAAACGGATGGCGGAGCACCTGACCGAGTTCCTGCGTGAGGCGGGCATCAAGGTCACGTACATGCACTCCGACATCAACACACTGGATCGCATCCAGATTATCAGGGACCTGCGTGATGGAACGTACGATGTCCTGGTCGGGATCAATCTGCTGCGTGAGGGGCTGGACCTGCCGGAAGTAGCGCTTGTGGCGATTCTTGACGCGGACAAGGAGGGTTTCCTGCGCAGCGAACGTTCACTGATTCAGACTTTCGGCCGTGCGGCCAGAAATACCGAGGCGCGCGTCATAATGTACGCCGACACAATGACCGGTTCGATGAGGGCCGCCCTGGATGTTACCGGTGAACGGCGGCGGCGCCAGATGGAATATAACCGGGAGCACGGAATCACTCCGCAGTCGGTTAAGCGACGTCTGTTTTTCGTCGAGGAAGCACAGGAAGCGGCTTCGGTGGCGGGCGTCAAGGACACGTCGGGCTTGTCGAGGCTGGTACAGAACCCGGTTGAACTGGGAAAGACGCTTGCGAAGCTAAAAAAGCAGATGCTTGAGGCTTCGGCGGCGCTGGAATTTGAGAAGGCTGCCGAGATCCGCGACAGGATTCGAGCGATCCGCAACGTGATGGGAAACCTCTAGGCGACCGGGAACATTTAGGTGAGCCGACGAACCTTCAGTCTTCGCGGGGGGCGTTGTGCTCGAGTTCCAGCACAGAGTCTCTGAACAGAACAGTCATCGACCCTTCAACATCATCGCGAACAACAACACCAAGGCCGTGGGCCTTGTGAGAAATCACATCGTCTTTGTGATACGAACGGAATTTGTCGTAGACCTTGGCTTTCATCGGTGAAACATCGGCGGTCGCCTCGTCCCAGAGCCGCCTCATGACGGCCTCCTGCGTCAACTCCGCCTCGGGCGAGCCAGCTGACCCGCGAGTGCCCTTACCGGACTTGGTCGACGATGCGCGGGCGGCATCCGGACCCCGGGTGTGTCTCTCGGCGATACGCATCGCTTTTGCCACCAGTTTCCGGTGCTTCTCTTCCATGTCCACGGGTGGTTTGAAATCCTGGAAATGGCCGCAGGTCCCGCACTTGACCTTGGCCAGGTTGCCTTCGCCGTCGAGCGCGGATACAACTCCGTCAAGGTTCAGCCTGCAGTATCGACAGTAAATCTCGATATCCGCCCCGAGACGATAGCCACCCGTTTTTTCGCCGCCCATCGCAACCCCCTGTATCCTGGGCACAATTCCCAACCCAGGTTTCCTTTTTCAGGCACATATACAGGTCAAAAAACTCGAACCCAGGTTTCTTTTTCCGGTCGTTTTTGGGTCCGTTTCAGGCACCGGAATTTCGAACCCAGGTTTCGTTTTTGTCGAACCCAGGTTTCGTTTCTGGGTCCGTTTCAGGCACCGGAATTTCGAACCCAGGTTTCGTTTTCAGGGCGTTGACGTCCGCCTGGACAAGAACTCAGGCAGGTCCCCGCCACCACCCGGAGTGTCACAGACCCTGAAGAAACTGTACCCAGACCTGTCTGACCCTGGGACCATCGAACTCGGAAAAAAACACGTGCTGCCACGTACCCAGTTTCAGTTCACCGTCCTCAACCGGAACCAGAAGTGAGCAACCGGTCAGGATAGACCTGATGTGAGCATGCGAATTTCCTTCCGCGTGCAGGTACTCCTGCCTGGGCGGCACCATCTGTTCCAGAGTCGACTCCACATCGGTCACTACATCGGGATCCGCGCCTTCATTACAGTAAATACCGGCCGTCGTGTGAGGACACCAGACCAACGCGGCTCCGGACCATTTTCCACCCTCGGCGACCACCGCCCTTACCTGCCCGGTAATATCCAGAGTCTGCGCAGGTCGCGCCGTGCGCACATCAAAACACTTCATCTCAAACCTCCCGCGGACAGAGTTGCCTGCTGCAACGGTCATCCTGTCGCGCCCGTACGCGCACATGATATCCGAACTCGGTCATGCACAGAATCAACACGGTCGCTTTCTCCATGAACGATGTACGGAGACGGGAAATGTGGTAATAGATACGCGAAAGCCATCGCCGCAATCCGGCGACAAGGAGACGAAGTGAGCGAACCATCGGATGTCACCACTCCGGACGCCGGAACGCCGGCGCTCGACATGAACAAGATACTTGCAACGCACTCCCCGCGAGACCTGCTGATCGTCGGCCTGGTCTACGCTCTCGGCGGCGGAGGTGTCAATGCAGTAGTCGGCGTGCGCTTCCTGATGGGCAAAACCAGCCAGGAATTCGCCGCTGCCATCATGTTCTTCGTTGTGGCTGGCCTTATGGTGTTTGCCGGGGTGTGGTGTCAGGTGAAGCGAGCTCGTCTTCTCAAAGCATCCCGGAACTGAGTCCCCTGCGGATTGCACCAGGTCACGCGCCCCTTCACGGAACGGCATCTTTCATCACTGGACATTCGGCGAAAAATCAGATCAGTCCAGGCTGAAGAACTCCACCTTTCTTTTTCCCTCTTCGACAGTCACCACCCTTCTGATAGTGACGTTCGATGCGCTGACGACCTCGACCGTATGCTGGCCCGGCTTGGGGCTTTCAATTACTACTGGAGTCTGTCCCATCCGGCGCCCATCATAAGTAACCTGGCCAAAGGGTTCCGCATTGATTATCAGGGCCGTCTCCTCAGACGGTGCAACCTCAGTCGGAACCGCAGGCGCAGGTGCAGGGATCGCTTGGGAGATCTGGACCGGTTCAACCGCTGGCAATGGATCTGGCGAGGGGCGCTTGACTGTCGAGGTATCTCCAGACCCCGCGTTCATGCTGGAAGGCGAACGGGTGGAAGGCTTTCGGGAGACCTCCGGCCTGTTTGTCCGTGGACGCTCGGCCACTGGTTCTGTCTTTACAGTGCGCGCGGCCTTTGAAACGGACTCTGAAGTGGTTTTGTCCACAGGGGGCTCCGACGCCAGGACCGGCGACGGCGCAAGTGCTTCGGGAGTTGTTTCGGGGGCAGCCATCCGAGGCAACGCAGACGAAACAGGAGGAGTCGTGTCTTCCTCGGCTTCCGACGGGTCAGGAGCAACGGCTGCCACCACAGGATGGCCCGCAGGCGCCGATACGGTCCGAGCTCCGGCGTCAGACACCACAAGGTAGACAACGCCAGTTCCAAAGCCAACAGCCACGAGGGCGAACAGCAATGCAAGCCACTTGATGCGGTGACCCGCAGATGGTCTGGTTCCGTCAGCTTCAACCTGGGATGAAATAGCTTCAACCTGGGATGAGATATCCGCAGCCTCGCCATTGTCCTCAACGATCGCGTTGTTCGACGCGCGGACAAAGGCTGATGAACTATCGCACGGAAGCCCGGGGTGATTCAGTTCAACCACGGTTTCGGTCGTGACCGAACCTGCCTGCGCTGCTCGTCTGCCAACATCGGCTGCATCGGCAAGGGCCGAACCGAACTGGTCGATGTCTTCAAAACGATCCCCCGGATCCGGAGACAATGCCTTGAACAACACGCCACGAACGGTCGGCCACGCCCGCATGACCTCGTGATCCAGCAAAGGCGGCCGATCTGTCAACCTCTTCAACAGCGCCGCGCCTTTGGAGTCTGGGAATGGGAGCTGACCAGTCACTGCTCGCAGCACGACCAAGGCGAGCGCGTACTGATCGGTTCCTCCGTCGGGAAGAGCACCGAAAAGGACCTCGGGAGCGACATACTCGGGAGTCCCGATGAAGGCGTTGGCCCTAGTCAATTCGGGAAGGCCCCCGTCAAAGTCCGGCATGGCCCACAGAATGCCGAAGTCGATGATCTTCGCCCTCTCTCTGGTTGTCCCCTCATCGATAATGAAGATGTTCGACGGCTTAATGTCCCTGTGAACAATCCCGCAGCGGTGGCACTCGCCAAGGCCTGCTGCGACTCCTGCGACGAGATCCGCCACCCTGCCTGGCTCCATCCGACCAGACGCCGCCAGAATCCTGTCCATCGTGACGCCACGCAGGTATTCCATCACCAGGATCAGATCGTCATCATCGTCGACGAGGAAGTCGTGACAGGTAACGATGTTCGGATGACTCAAACCACTGCTGAGAATGGCCTCGCGCCTGAAGCGTTCGCGAGCGACTGCCGGTTCCTCTGGACCCCGTCGCATCACCTTGATGGCGACCTCGCGGTCGAGATTGATCTGACGTCCCAGAAAGACTGTTCCAAAACCGCCGGAACCGACTTGACGTCCAATCACGTACCGTCCGCCGACGATCTCGCCCTCGACGCCTTTCACAACCGTACCTCCGGGTCCCCCCGAACATGCGATAACACAGAACCCCGACTGAACTTTCGTAACAGATGTCTAGAATATCGCAGTCTGCGATGGTCGCCAACCGTTATGACGCGCGAGATTCAGGGCCAGAATGGAAACCTGGGTTGGGTTCAAGGCGCCAGAAATGGAAACCTGGGTTGGGTCTGGATTGGCAAATATTGGAAACCTGGGTTGGGTCTGGACTGGCAAATATTGGAAACCTGGGTTGGGTTCAAGGTGCCGGAAATGGAAACCTGGGTTGGGCAGAGAGGGCCAAAATCGAAACCTGGGTTGGGTAGAAATGGAAACCTGGGTTGGGTGGGGATGGTGGTGGAAAAGGTTGGGAAATGCAGGCAGGTACTTGATAGAAGGTGGCTTACGTGGTAGGAATCAGCGGGCTTTTTTTGAGGCTGACCACAATGAAGAAAATCCTGATTGTCATAGCCTTTATTGTTCTGGGAGCGGGTGCTTTCGTACTTGGCCGTGTGACCAGCGACTGGAATCCCTGCAAGGACAGCCCGTCCGAGCAGGTGGCACAGCCAACTGCCGCCCAGCCTGCCCCGGCTGCGCGTCCCAGCCCGGCTCCGGCGCCCCAGGCTGCTGCCAACCAGGCTCCGCAGACCTTCCCGGTGTCACCGATGTCCGACAGGCCGGTGCCCCGCCAGATCGCGATCCCCGAGGGAACCAAGCCCGCCACTGACGCCAGTCCTTCGCGCGGGTCCAAGGACGCCCCCGTCGTGTTCATCGAGATCTCGGACTTCCAGTGCCCGGTATGCAAACGCGCCCATGAGGGTCTGGCCCAGCTCGCGGCCGACTATCCAGACAAGGTGCGCCATGTGTTCAAGAACAACGCCCTTGAAATGCACCCCAACGCCATGAGCGCCGCCGCGGCAGCGATGGCCGCCGCCCGCCAGGGAAAGTTCTGGGAGTACGCCGACATCCTTTTCCAGAACCAGAGGGCACTCACGGAGTCCGACCTGATGGGTTATGCATCCTCGCTCAAGCTGGACATGACAAGGTTCCGCAAGGACTTCGAGGACCCTGCCCTGCGTCAGCGCATAAAGACCGAGGGCAACATCGCCATGGAGCTTGAGGCCCGCGGCACCCCGGCCTTCCTGGTCAACGGCAAGCTGCAGGTCGGCTGGGCATCCTACGGCGCCGTCAAGCAGCAGGTGGAAAACGAAGCCGCCGCGGTCGAGGCTCTGGTCGCCTCCGGCATGAGCGTCGTGAAAGCCCGCGAGGAACGCACGCGCATCAACCAGCCGAAACACGAAAAACTGTTGAATACTCCACTGGGAATCGAAATTTCCGACCGTTGAACTTGACCTTTTCCCGATAATGCCAATTATTCGCCGGACGGCTGATTCGCCGTCCCGCGACTCACTACGGTTATACCGTAACGAACGGAAGGTAACGATGAGCACGAACGATCCGACAGGCAGTGAGATCATTACGTCGATCCCGATACTCCCGCTGCGCAACGCGGTCCTCTTCCCTGGCCTGGTCATGCCGCTGGTGATCGGCCGGGAGAAAACCCTGCGCCTGCTCGACGAAGTGATTGAGGGCAAAAAGATATTCGGCGTTGTCACCCAGAAAGACAAAGAGGTGATGGATCCATCGCCGTTCGACATGTATGCGTACGGTTCCACCGCGCGCATCCTTCGGGTCGTCAAGGAACGCGACCAGGGTCTCGACATCGTCGTTCAGGGTATCTCACGCTTCAAGGTTCTTGAATTCACGGCGTCCGACCCCTATCTCCAGGCCAACATCGAAATCGTGCCCGACATGCCGGGGGACACGGTCGAGATCGAAGCCCTGATGCGGAATATGAAGACTCTCGCGGCCGAGTCGCTGACCCTCACTCCCGAGGTTCCGGCCACGGCCGCCGAGATCATTGAGCAGGTCGACCAGCCCTCGCGGCTGCTTTATCTGGTCACGTCCAACCTGCAGATCGGCATCGAGGAAAAGATGCGCATCCTGCAGATCGCCGACGTGCCTGAAGCGATGCGCGAGACGCTCAAAATCCTCAGCCACGACATCGAGGTCCGCCGGGTCACCCAGAAGATCAACATCGAAGTGAAGGGTGAACTGAACAAAAGTCAGCGCGAGTACCTTCTGCGTCAGCAAATCAAGGCGATACAGAAAGAACTCGGCGAGGTCGAGGACGACAGCGACGTGCTCGACGACATTGCCGAAAAGATTCGCAACACGAACCTGACCGACGAAGTCCGGAAGATCGCGGATAAGGAACTGCGTCGTCTGCGGTCGATCCAGCCGTCCTCACCGGAATACACCGTCGCCCGCACCTACCTGGACTGGATTACCGACCTGCCCTGGGGGGTCGAGACCGAGGACAATCTGGACGTCGAACACGCGCGCCAGGTTCTCGACGCCGACCACTACGACCTGGTCAAGATCAAGCGTCGCATCCTTGAGCACCTCGCGGTGTCGCGGCTTCGCAACAACATGCGCGGCCCGATCCTGTGCCTGGTGGGACCTCCCGGCGTCGGCAAGACCTCGCTGGGCCAGTCCGTCGCCAAGGCGCTGGGGCGTAAGTTCATCCGGATTTCTCTTGGCGGCGTGCGCGACGAGGCCGAGATTCGCGGCCACCGTCGAACCTACATCGGCGCCCTGCCGGGCAAGATCATCCACAGCCTGAAGCGGGCCGGCTCCTCGAACCCTGTCTTCATGATGGACGAGATCGACAAGCTCGGTCGCGACTGGCGCGGGGACCCGACCAGCGCCCTGCTGGAAGTCCTGGACCCGGAACAGAACCACGCTTTCATGGACCACTATCTGGACGTCCCGTTCGACCTTCGTGGAATTCTGTTCATCACGACGGCCAACGTCACCGACACGATTCCGGCGCCGCTGCTGGACCGCATGGAGTTGCTTGAGCTTCCGGGTTACACACCCGAGGAAAAGATCGAGATCGCGAAGCGTCACCTGCTGCCCAAGCAGATCTCCGAGAACGGTCTGAAGCCCGAGCAGGTCAACCTGTCCGACCAGATGATTCTTCTCATAATTGAACGCTACACCCGCGAGGCCGGCGTCAGAAACCTCGAACGCAACCTGGCGTCCCTGTGCCGTGGAATAGCGGTCAGATACGTCGAGGACAAGTGGGACTCGCCCCCCATCGACGCGGCCATCGTGAACTCGATCCTGGGCCCGGAGGTATACCAGTCCGAGACCGGCGACCGTACCGACACACCCGGAATAGCGACCGGACTTGCGTGGACCGCGACAGGCGGCGAGATACTGTTTGTCGAGGCGACCCGCATGCCGGGACGCGGCAAGCTGAAACTGACCGGCCAACTGGGCGACGTCATGAAGGAGTCCACTCAGATTGCCCTGTCATACCTGGAAGCAAACGCCGCTGCCTACGGGATCACGGCTTCCCAGTTCGCGGACACCGATATACACGTGCACGTTCCTGCCGGAGCTATTCCCAAGGACGGCCCGTCCGCCGGCGTCACGATGTTCACGGCCCTGTATTCGTTGATGACCGACCGCAAGGTCAGGAACGACACGGCCATGACTGGCGAGATAACCCTGCGCGGACTGGTGCTGCCGGTTGGCGGTATCAAGAACAAGGTTCTGGCCGCCCATCGCGGCGGGATCAAACGCATCATCATGCCGGAACGCAACCGCAAGGACCTGGAAGAGATTCCAGAGCAGGTCAGGCGCGAGGTCGAATTCGTGTTCGTGTCGCGCATCGACGAAGTGCTGGACCAGATGTTCGGCCCGATCGTGCCTGCCCCGAAAAACGACGGCGTTCCTGGCGCGGCGGTTACAGGCCAGGGTCAGGCCTCCATTCCCGCGACACCGGCTTCCGCACACCGCGAGATCGTCTCTTCGTTTGAATCCGACGAGGACGAGGAGAAGCCTTCAAACGCCAACAACGAAAAGGAAGAGGAACTGCCTCCGCTGCCCTGGCTCCATGAATAGTCCCATCGGCGCGTATCCCGTATAAACACACTCGGAATCCCGCGTGGTTACAGCTAGACACTGCCGCCGCTCTTCCTGCGACATGCCATCACGTGCTACATGTCTGAATACATCGTCGAGAGGTATGACCTGATGAACAAGATGGTTGCGAATGCTGAGCGCGCGCTCCGCCAGGTTCTCGACCTGCACAAGTCGGAAAAGGTTCTGATAGTCACGGACAAGGCCACCCGCGACGTGGCTTCGGCCTGGTGCAAAGCCGCAACGAAACTTGGCGCTGAGGTGGTAACCTGGGTCATACCCGAACAGGCCAGGCCGCTGGCATCGGTTCCTGAAGACCTTGCCGCCTGCATTCCCGGTACGGGCGCGATCATCACAGCCTTTTCGATACGGCGCGGTGAAACCCCGTTCAGACTTGAACTGGTCGGTATGGTCGCGGGAAAAGTGCGAAGGATCGCGCATTGCCCCGGCATTGACGCGACCATGATGACCACGGGCGGGATGTCCGCGGATTTTCCGGCCATGGCCAACGCCGCGCGCGAGTTGATGCGCCGGCTGTCCGGAGCGGTGAAGGCACGCATCACCACGCCTGCCGGGACCGAACTGACCATGGATATCAGGGGAAGAACGTTCGTGACGGACACGGCCATCGCGGACGGTGGCGCATGCAATCTTCCCTGCGGTGAAATCTGGTGCGCTCCGGTGGAAAACGGCGCCGACGGAATCCTTGTGTGTGACGGCTGCGCCGGCGACCTGGGCCTTGTGCCCTCGCCCGTCAAGCTGGTTATCAACAACGGCCGGGTTTCATCGGTGCTGTGCGAGGACGAAGCATTCCGCCAGGATGTCGAAGCGATGCTCGAGTTCGACTCCGGAGCCTCCCGCATCGGGGAACTTGGCATCGGGCTCAACCCCGAGGCCCGGCTCGCCGGGAATCTGCTTGAGGATGAGAAGGCGGCCGGCACCGCGCACATTGCGTTCGGCAACAACCGCGGCTGCCCTGGCGGCGTCAACCGTTCGAAGACACATCAGGACTTCCTGTTCCACAACCCCACTATCGCGATCTCGTTCGAGGACGGCCGTGAGGACACCGTCATGGTGTCCGGCCGCATCTCGCGCCAGCGGCAGGTAGGCAGGCGCCCCGCAACAGGGACGTGGTCCGACATCCTGGTGGTGACGGACATCACGCCTGCCTCCGAGGAGGCAGTCATGACCGCCGACAGACTTGCCCGCCTGTTCGGATCCAGACTGATCTGCGCCCACGTGCTGGACGCGCACGGCTGGTTCAGTGGCGGCCTGACAAACCAGGGACAGACCCATCGCCCGGAGATCCAGGGGATGCTTGCGACCGAGGCGCTGCGCGCGCTTTCCGCGATGGTCTCACACCTGACGGGCAGGACTCCGGAGGACTTCGAGGTCAGGGTCCTTACCGGCGAAGGCTCGCTGGAACTCGACGAACTAGTCTCCGGCGAGGGAATCGATCTGATTGTTACGGGCCTGGGGCTATCCGGTCAGGGAGCCAGGCGACACGCGGCGGCGACGCTCAAAGGCATCATCGAAAACGCCGACTGTGACGTTCTTGTCGTCAAATCATGAACTTTCAACCAATGGGGGTGTGAAAGAAGACGACGACGACTTATCCTTGTGATGAAACAGTTCCGGAGGCATTTCACATGGGAGCTTTCATGACACTGGTCATGGTCGCGCTTGGCGTCACCCTCTGTGCGGTCGTTGTCGGGATATGGCTGATCTCGAAGGCATGGCCCGCCCGCACTGGCGCCGAGGGAATGGCTGGCAAGGAAGGCGTCGCGGTCGGGCCGATCGATCGCACAGGAAGCGTTCTGCTGGAAGGTGAATACTGGAAGGCGCGTGCGGTGCAACCGATCGCGGATGGAACGCCGGTGGTGGTCACAAGGGTCAAGGGATTGGTCCTGATCGTCCAGCCGTCCGCGGAAAACAACAACTGACGTAGGAGGTTCAAGATGCCGGGCTCGATTGATGCATGGGTGATCCCTGTTATCGCTGTGGTGCTTTACCTGCTGTCGTCCGTGAAGGTACTCAGGGAGTATCAGCGCGGCGTCATTTTCCGGCTTGGCCGCCTGTTGAAGCAGCCCAAGGGTCCAGGCCTGATCTTCGTCTTCTGGCCGATCGACAAGATGATCAAGGTCGACCTGCGCACGGTCACGATGGATGTCCCGTCGCAGGACATCATCACGAAGGACAACGTCAGTTGCACGGTGAACGCCGTCGCCTACTTCCGCGTGGTCGACGCGACCCGCGCCATCGTTGACGTCGAACACTTCATGTATGCGACCTCTCAGCTGGCCCAGACCACGCTGCGAAGCGTTCTCGGCGAGGTTGAACTGGACGAATTGCTGTCACAGCGTGAAAAGCTGAACATGCGCCTTCAGGAGATCCTGGACAGGCACACCGACCCGTGGGGCATCAAGGTGACCCTGGTCGAGATGAAACAGGTCGATCTTCCCGAGGAGATGCGGCGCGCGATCGCCAAACAGGCCGAGGCGGAGCGCCTCAAGAGGGCCAAGATCATCCACGCCGAAGGTGAATTCCAGTCATCCGAAAAACTGGCGGAAGCTGCGGCCGTGCTTTCCAGGAACCAGGCTGCACTGCAGCTTCGTTACCTGCAGACACTGTCGGACATCGGCATCAACAATGCCAAGACGATTATTTTCCCATTCCCCACTGATCTGCTGGATAGTCTGAAGGGCCTCAAACCGAACCGGTCTGACCTCTGATCGCCGTACCCACCGCCCTGCAAAGCTGATCGTTTGAAAATGGCTTGAACAGCACGCGAAGTCTGCGTTGCTCGACAGCCTTTGCGGTCTTCGGGTCCGAGATGCCACCGGAAATGAAGACCAGGCGATCAAAAATGCCGGGGTCGATATCCGCCAGGCGATCCGCAAGGGCCAGACCACCACCGGGACGATCCACGTTCATATCGATGACAACCGCGTCGAGCCTGCCCGCCGCGGCGTATGCCAGCGCGGACGAGATCGAGTCGGCAGCCAGGACAGTCACGGCCTCATGAATGCCCGCGTCGACCAGGTCCGTCCTGATCACCTCGGTCGCGAGATTCCGGATGCCATTGTCATCATCGACAACCATCACCTTGACGGAAGCCGGGGCCACCCCGACCGCGGGTCGTGAAGAAGGATCCGGATGCACGGCGGTCGTCTCGAACTCGACCTTGTCGTCGTCGAATGCCTTCTGGCAGCGGAACGCCTCCTGCTGGATTCTGTCGATATGCTTCAAACAGTCCGCCGGAATGTCACGGCGACCCATGAGAATCTTGGAATAGCCGAGTATCACCGTGAGCGAATTCATCACATCGTGACGAAGATTGGCCACACGATCCATTTCGGCTCTGATACTGGAGCGCGACACTTGGTCACCACAATTGATTGTGGGGAATTCTACAGGTTCGCAACTGAAAGGGGAACAAAATAAAAAGTCAGTGAATGACGTTTGGAAAGGCGGCGTCCCACCACTAGGCGCGAGGGTGTGCCTTCTTATAAACCTTCTTCAGGTGACCGCGACTGACATGTGTATAGATCTCGGTTGTTGAAATGTCCGCGTGGCCCAGCATCTCCTGAACGGAACGGAGGTCCGCGCCGTTCTCGACCATGTGTGTGGCAAAGGAATGCCTGAGTTTGTGCGGCGAAATGTTTTTCAGCAAGCCGGCCTTGATCCCGTAACCCTGCAGATTCTTAAAGAAGCCCTGCCTGGACAACACGGTGCCGCGGGCGGTGACGAACAGAGGCTCGCGCCTGAAACGGGCGTTTGCGTCCGCCTGCCGATCGGCACCCCGGCGGCCCCGGACGACCTGTCGCCCCTTCATCAGTTGTGGACGTCCGTTATCAAGGTAGTTCAGCAAGGCCTCGCGGCACGAGTCGGAAATGGGCACCAGGCGCTCCTTGCGCCCCTTTCCCCGGGCCATGACGAAACCCGCCACGGTGTCTATGTCCCCGATCGCCAGCGAAAGGACCTCGCTGATACGCAGGCCGGAACCGTAAAGGACCTCCAGGATCGTTCGATCGCGCAGGCCCTGCGGGGTTGCGACATTCGGCGCTGCGAGCACCGCCTCGATATCCATCTCGTCGAAAACGACCGGGAGAGGCGCGTTGAACGCAGGAACCTCGAAATCCTCCATCGGATTCGATTCCAGACCGGTCTCGCCGCAGTACCACAGATAAAATTGACGCAGGGCGACCACCGCGGCCGACAGACTGCGATCGCCAAGCCCCATCTCGCGAAGCGATCTGGCGAAATCCTCGAGTTCGAGTCTGGACAATGAGCCGGGATCACCTTCCTCACCGCGCAGAGCGACCAGCCAGGCGGCGAAGCGGCTCAACGTTCGGCCATACGCCTCGATCGTGTGGTGAGACAGCCCCCTCCTGACGATCAGGTCGTAATTGAAGCCATCGATGAGCTTGTCGATCGGTTTCATCATCTGTCTCCCGCCACATCTCCGAGGCGTCCACGAATCGAACGATCCTCGGGATTGTAATACGCGGCACGGGAAAACAGCTCAATGGCGGCTGCGTCGTATCCTGCGCCCTGAAGCCAGTCACCCGCGGAAACCAGATTACGGGTCACCACCCTCCTGGTCTCGACATTGGACATCGGCGCCCGGCCAAGCACGCGATCGAAGGACAGCAGATGCGCGTCTACCCCCCTTTCCACAGCCGGTTCACCCCCCGAAAAAGAAACCTGGGTTGTTTTTCCGGGAGCGTTTCCGGGGCCCGAAAAAGAAACCTGGGTTGGGTTGGGGGGTGCGGCAGGACTGGGGGAGACGGAAAAGAACCAGCCCGCGAAGGAGACGCGGTCGAGGGGGGCGGCGAAGTCTGGAGACGGGTCAAGAAGAACCGGTCTGCGGGAGGCAAGCGCTTCAAGGGCCGGCCAGGAAACCTGCGAGGTTGCCTGGAAGGCGTCCATCAGGCCGGAAAGGTCGGCATGCCGGGCCTTCATCTCACGGGCGTACCACTGGCCGCCGCGCGCCTTGTAGTATAGACTCTGCTGGACAAGCGAAACATCCGGCCGCACACCCTCGACCATCTGCTGGTACTGCATCAGGAAGAACACCGGGTAGTGCGACACCAGCACGACCGAGCCGCTGGGGACATCGCTCCAGACCAGTCTGGAAACCCGCCGCGTGTGGTCAAAATGTGATCTGTCGCGTCCAACGTCGACGCTGGCGGGGATGACCGCCACGACCATCGCGGCAAGCAGGGCCGAGGCAATGCCGCGCACGACCCGGCCCGCCCTGCCCCCTCCGGCTGCCATCGGAAGGCAGAAAAACGACGCGGCCAGAACCGCGGTCGCAGCCAGCGCTGTCAAAAAGTAACCGTGGTCGTCCGGATTCGAGGGGTCGAGGATCCCCATCATGACCTTTGAACCAAAGCCCCCGGCCGCGAGCAGCAGTAAGACCACGATCTCGCGGGCCGCTCCGGAACGCGCGCCCAGCCAGGCGCCCCCGAGCGACAGGACAACGCCGGCCACGCCCAGGGAACCGGCCGCGACAACCGACGCCAACGCAAGGTTCTGGCCGATGCCACCACCCGACTGCTCGAAGCCCCCGAGCGACTGCGAAAAAATGGACGCTGACACATACCAGAAAAAGCCGGCAGGGTCGCGCACGGGAGACCAGGTGGGCCAGGCTCCGGCGGCCGAACGCACCCACAGATAAAGATAGCAGCACACCGCCACCAGGCACGCTGTCATGGCCGCGACGATAACCGTCCGGGTGTCCCGCCGGGACCGGAAAGCCGCCACGAGCACGGCCGGACCGGCAAGAAGACCCAGGAGGTGATGGTTGGCAAAGGCCAGGCCCATCAGAACAGCGGCAGCCAGCGTGCGACGCGCGTCGGCGCCGTCGGGACTGGAAATCAACAGATAGACCGCGCCAAGCACCAGGGCCGCGTTAAGGGTGTAGACCTCGGCCGCCATCGCCTGGATCATCGAGGAAGCGCCCAGGCCGTAAAGCAGCCCGCCTGCCACTCCGACAAGGGTCGATGCGTGACGCAAACGGCCCGTGTTGCCGTCCCTGTTCAGACGGTGAAGAACCCGCTGCGCGACGACGCATGCGATACCACCGGTCAAACCGGCGGCAACCGCGCCCAGAATCGCGCCCACCAGGTTAAGTCTGAACGGCACGTCGCCAAGCGGCAGCAGCGACGCCAGTTTCATCAGAACCGCGACCACGGGGTGTCCCGGTGGATGAGCCAGCCCCAGCGAGGCCGCCGCTGTCATGAACTCCGGCGAATCCAGCCAGTAAGCGGTCCCGGGCAACCAGAGCAGATAGAAAACCAGGGTGACCAGGAACACCGCGGCGATGCCGGGGGCCGCCTGGACCCCGGGCGCGGGCGAAAAACCTGTCCGCGCGTCGCCGACATCGGCCAGATCAGTTCGAGCCTGCTTTCCCCCCACTGCCCCTCTCCGTACTGTCGATCACCGTACCAGCCGCGCCGACCTTGACCAGCCCGAATGCCCCTGCCGGGGCCGCCGATGGAAACAACGGAGGATGCGGCGCCTCGGGGCTTCCGGAAGGCAGCACCCAGCGGACGCTTCCCAGGCGCTCCATCGCCCGGGCGTGCTTCGATCTGGTCTGCGCGCCAAGTCTAAGCCCCACCCGATCCGCGTGCAGATCGATAACCCGACGCGCCAGCGCCGCGTCCTCGTGCTCGGCCTCAATCTCGAAGTCACGGGTGCCGTCCGGAAACACCGTCTCGTCAAGTTCGAGAGTCACGCCCCAGGCAGTATCGCAAACGGCCCGCCTGGTCATGGACCAGCCGATCACCACCAGAGGTTCATCGGCAATCACCGTGGCAAGTGCTTCAAAACCGGCCAACGACGCCGGAGCGGCCCTTTCCGGGGCGTTGATCCACTCGACCGCCATCTCCCTGTCAAAAGGAACCTCGGTCTCAAGATTGCAGAACACCCCGTCGCCGCTGTCCGCCGACCGGGCAGGCGTCTTCAACGTCAAGAGCGCGAAGTCCGGCGTGACCCGGATCCTGAGTGAAATCCGATTCGAACGCAGACGCCTCGACAACGTGTCGAGATACACGTTCAACTGCAGCCCCCAACGCCTGGGAACCGGCAGAGCCGACGCCATCGCGAGGTAATCCGCGGCGCCATCAACGGTCAGCTTGACCTCGCGTTCGATCGCCTGTCTTGCCTGATCCATCCGAAGACCCCGCAAAATGGATTACCGGAAGAGGAAGTGCGAAAGAACCAGCGCCAGCAGTCCGCCCGACAGGAAGATCGTCAAACCGATCGCCAGGCCCAGCGAAGGCGACAGTTTCCAGAAGCGTTGCGACGGAACCGCAGGCACGACCATGGTGTCCGCCGAATCCTGACCGTGATCATCGCCACCGGGCACAAGGCCCCCCTTGGCGCCGGGAACCTCCTGGCCTGGTGCCGGAAGCGCCCGCTCGACGGCCGCGAACTCGGCACGTATCTCGGCGGCCGACTGGAACCGGTTTTCCCGCTTCTTTTCGATCAGCTTCTCGACCAGACGGACCATCCGCTCGGGGACGTCGGGCCGCAACGGGCGCATGTTCGGGATCGGGTTGATCAGGTGCGCGGTGGCGATCTCGATGACGGAATCCCCGCCGTATGGCATCACTCCGGTCAACATCTGGTACAGAACGATGCCCAGAGAATAGTAATCCGACCTGCCGTCAAGCTCATCGCCGCGAATCTGCTCGGGGGACATGTATTCCGGCGTGCCGAACACCATGCCCGTCGCGGTCTTGAATCCCGAACCGTCGTCCCCGCCGTCTGAATCGCGAATCTTGGCGATTCCAAAGTCGAGCACCTTCACAAACTGCGAGTCGGACCGCAGTGCCTCGATCATGATGTTTTCCGGTTTCAGGTCGCGATGAACGACGTTTCCACCGTGAGCCTCATCGAGAGCGTCCAGAACCTGTCTGGCGATATGTATGACGGTGGCGACCGGCAGGGGGCCTTCACGGGAAATCATGCGCGAGAGGTCGCGACCGTTCAGGTATTCCATCGCGATGTAAAACCAGCCGTCCGCCGTCCTTCCAAAGTCCAGTATGCTGATGCAGTTCGGATGGTGCAGCCTTGAAGCGGCCCTTGCCTCGCGATGGAACCGATGCACCTGCCCCTCGTCGATAAGCAGATGCTTATGCAGCATTTTCAACGCCACTGGCCTGGAAAGGTCCTTGTGCTCGGCGCGGTAGATACTGCCCATGGCGCCAGACCCAATCAACTCACGAACGATATACTTGTCGCCGACGACCATTCCAATCAGTGGATCCGCCGGTTTGGGGCGCTCGGACTGAATTCGGCCGCCGCAGAAAGGACAGAAGCGGCTTCCCTGGGGCGCACCCCTGCCGCAGGAAGAACAAATACTCACCGGTACCCCCAATTCTGTCGGGCCTTTGCAATTCTATTCCCGGGTGCTAGGATTGACAAGCTGTACACCGGCCGGCGCGGCCCATATCCCAGAGGTAGAACAGATGATTCGCTGTGTATTCTGCGGCACTGAAAACGACGAGATATTCAACTACTGTCTGAACTGCGGCAAGCCTTTGGAACAGTCGATGGATTCCTTCAAGGCTCGTGGGTCCGGAGCCGCGGCAAAGCATGGCAGACTGGTCGTGGTCAAGTCGGACGGTTCCGAGGGGGCATCGTTCGATCTGAAATCCGGTGAAAACACCGTCGGTCGCGGTCCGGTGGATATAGATCTTGGCGCGGATCCGCGCATCGCGGCGCGCCACGCGATGATCGACATCGGGGCCGGCGTCGCCTTCCTGAACGCGGTGGACCAGGAATACGGCACGTTTATCAGGATACGCGACTCCCGGGCGCTGGCGGATAAGGACCGCATTCGGATCGGCCACGTCCTGCTGGAGTACAACGCCGGGGTCCGCAGACCGCACCAGCCGATCGAGGGCACGGAGATGCTCGGTTCCTCCGCCTTTTCCGATCAGAACGTTACGGGAAGAATACTCAGGCTGGGGCCGAACAACACCGTGATGGCGGCCTGGCTGCTGAACAAGCCCGAGGTGGTTGTCGGACGCACCTCCGGCGACATCATCCTGGGACAGGACGGCTTCGTGTCGTCGCGCCACGCGGCTTTCGTCGTGAACGGCAATCAGTGCTCGCTCAAGGATTTGAACTCCACAAACGGCAGCTTCCTGATGGTTCGTGGACGCGTCGCGGTCAACGACGGGGATCAGTTGCTGATCGGTGGTTACTTGCTTAAGTTCGAGAATTCCTGATCGATCTGTTCCCGGCGCGCGGCGACCTCTGCCGCAGAAAACACCGGAATAACACGTATTCCAGCAGCTTCCATGTTCTCGCGCCCGCCTTCGCCACGGTCGACCAGGACCATGCACGCGACCGGGTCGAAGCCTTCCTCGACAACGGCGTCACGGGCCTCGAGCAGAGAACCACCGGTGGTCAGCACGTCTTCCAGCAGAAGCACGCGCGCGCCGGCCGGCACCCCGAAACGGCCCTCGATCCTGGATGCGGTACCGTGATCCTTGGCCTGCTTGCGGACCAGGAATGCAGGCACGTCGAGTCCATCGGCATGGGCGGTCATCTGGAAGGCGGTAACCAGCGGGTCTGCGCCCATGGTCGGCCCGCCCACTGCGGCGACCTGCAGTCCGGACGCGATGAAGGCATCCAGAAAGACGCGGCCGCACAGGGTCGAGCCACGCGGATGCAGCGTAACCCTGCGGCAGTCCATGTAGTAGTCCGCGACGCGGCCCGAACGAAGAACCACGCGGCGCCTTTCGTAGGCGATTGCCGCGACAAGGGACAGAAGTTCCGAACGTGCCTGCGCGCCGTCAATCTGGCTCATGACAATCTCCTGGAGTTTGAATCACCGGACAGCATCAAGACTCGGACTCAACCGGGCCTTCCACGTCATCGATAAGCGGAGCTGCGCTGCGGGGCTGCCTGGCGGTGCGCGGCGTCTCAACCGTGCGGGCGCGGGTGCCCGACGTGGCGCCACGGGAAGTCGGGGCTGTTCTGGTCGCGGAGGCTGAAGGCCTTGCCGCGGTCCTGGAGGCGGTCGGCCTGGTCGAACCGGTCTGCCTTGTCGCCTGGGGGCGATAGGTCGTGCCGCCGGCGGTGTTAACCTTTACGGGCTGCGGGTTCGAGTCGTCCATCACCAGCATTCCGGCAACGGCGCCGCCATCAACAAGCACCATCACCGGTGTCGCGATGTCGCCCTGAACCACGCCGGTCTCCTCGACATCGACCTTCGATGTCGCGCGGATATTGCCGATCAAAACGCCCGCGACCACGACCGACAAAGCCTCGATCTCGCCGTCCACCTCGCCGTCGTCCTCGATGATGACGGTGGCCGTCGAGCGGATCGTCCCGTCCACCCTGCCGTGGATGGAAACGTCTTCCTGGGCGTCGATATTGCCGACGACAAGCGTGTCCGGCCCGATCTCGGTTCTTTTGTTATCTGCCATCGATCAGCCCTCCCTGACGTCCATCTCGACGCGCCCCTTGAAAACCGCACCGTCCGAAATCAGGATCCTGCCGGTCCTGACGTCGCCGATCATCCGACCGTCTGGAGCGATCTCGACCTTGTCGCGTCCGGTGACCTCGCCGTTCACAGTGCCGCGGATGTTGACGGCGCGCGCGGAGACGGTCGCCTCGACCCTGCCGTCCGCCTCGACCACCAGGTCGCCTTCCATGGCGACCTCACCCTCGACCAGACCGTGCACGCAAAGGCGGTCCGTGCCGCTGATCCTGCCGTTAATCCGGGTCTTGGTGCCAACCGTTGTTTCCGACATGAATCACTCCCCCCGGCTTTCGCGGACGCCGGTCTCCATGTTCAACCTGCCGGTGAACACGGCGCCTTCCTCGATCACGACGCGAGGCGCCTTCAGTTCGCCGGTGCCGTGACAGCCGTTGACCAGGGTCACGATATCGCTGCAGGCGGCCGTGCCGCTGAACTCGCCCTCGATCGTCAGCGCCTGGGCGTTGACGTCGGCCTCGACATGGCCTGAAACACCGACCACCAGTTCGGACTCGAGATTGACCGTTCCCTCGACGCGACCTTCGACCAGAAGGACCTCGGAACCCTCGATCTCGCCCCGGACAACAATATTCCTGCCAATCACGGCACCGAATTCATCGCTCATCTGACACCCCGGTATGATTGCCAAAACATGACGAGGAAACGTAGCCCATGAACGGACTTCAGTCAAGACGGACGGCCACAGGTTATGAACTGGAATTTTCAGTTGGAAGGCGGCTGGCTACCGGATTCCGAGACCGTTGATTCGGTTGCGGGCGCGTCGCCAGTGGAGGTGGGCCGGGTGGTCTGTTCAACCGTGGGTGCCGGGGCAGTCTGCACCAGGACCACGGGAGTGTCGCCGGACGATGTGGTTCCGGAATCAACCGACGCGGTACCGTCGGGGGGACCCGCCTTCCTGAGGCGTCGCTACCCGGGGCGTGTGGCTGAGCGTCGCCGGCTCGAATCCGCAATCGACGATCAGCCGGTCCACTTCCCAGCCATCCAGCGTTTCACGTTCCAGCAGCGCGCTGGCAAGCGCCTCAAGCGCTGACCTGCGCTCTGTCAGTATCCGGAGCGCGGTCTCGTGAGCCTCGGTGACCAGCTTGGAAATCTCCTGGTCCACGCGCATCGCGGTCTGCTCGCTGACCGCCCGTTGATGCGACAGCTCGCGCCCCAGGAAGACCATTTCCTCGTTCTGATCCAGATGAACCGGACCAAGAACGGACATGCCCCACTGAGCGACCATCTTCCTGGCGATGTCCGAGGCGACCTTGATGTCCTGACCGGCGCCGGTCGTGATGTCCTCGAACACGACCTTCTCGGCCGCGCGGCCACCCATGAGGATCGCGAGCCTGTCGACCAGATACCGGCGCGACGCGGTGTGCCTGTCCTCAAGCGGAAGCTGCTGGGTCATGCCCAGTGCCATGCCGCGCGGAATGATCGTGACCTTGTGCAGGGGATCGGCGCCCGGGACCGACTTGGCGACGATAGCGTGGCCGGCCTCGTGATAGGCGGTCAGTCTCTTCTCTTCCTCGCCCATCACGAAACTCTTGCGGGCGGTGCCCATCATCACCTTGTCCTTGGCCTCGTCAAAGTCGACCATGCAGACTTTGTCGCTTCCACGGCGCGCGGCAAGCAGGGCCGCCTCGTTGACGATGTTGGCAAGGTCCGCGCCCACGAAGCCGGGTGTGCCGCGGGCCACGACGCCCAGATCCACGTCGCCGGACAGCGGGACCTTGCGCGTGTGCACCTTCAGAATCGCCTCGCGGCCCGCTATGTCCGGGCTGGAAACCACAACGCGGCGGTCAAAACGGCCGGGACGCAGCAGAGCGGGATCCAGAACATCGGGACGGTTCGTGGCCGCCACGATGATGACCCCCGAATTGGCCTCGAAGCCGTCCATCTCCACCAGAAGCTGGTTCAGTGTCTGTTCGCGCTCGTCGTGGCCGCCACCAAGACCGGTGCCGCGCTGACGACCGACCGCGTCGATCTCGTCGATAAAAATGATGCACGGCGCCTTGCGCTTGCCCTGTTCGAAAAGGTCGCGGACACGGGAAGCGCCAACGCCGACGAACATCTCGACGAAATCCGAGCCGGAGATCGAGAAGAAAGGTACGCCGGCCTCACCAGCCACAGCCTTGGCGAGAAGCGTCTTGCCGGTGCCCGGAGGTCCCATCAGGAGCACGCCGCGCGGAATGCGGCCGCCAAGCTTCGTGAAGGAATCCGGGGACTTCAAAAATTCAACGATCTCGGAGAGTTCAACCTGGGCTTCCTGGATGCCGGCCACGTCCTTGAAAGTAACCGTGGTCTGGCCCTCGTTGGTCAGGCGTGCCTTGCTCTTGCCGAACTGGAAGAGCTTTCCGCCGCCACCCTGCGAGGACTGGCGCATGAAGAAGATGAAGATGGCGAGGAAGAAGATCATCGGCAGCCAGGACGTAAGCAGTGCCGTCCAGATGCCGCCGGTTTCGTCCTTGTAGGTGACCTCGATTCCCTCGGCGACAAGGTCCTTCTGATACGCGGTGATATCACCAAACGTCTTGAATTCCTTGCCGTCGGCAAACTTTCCCTCGATCCTGCGGCCCGTCACGACGATCGACACGACCTTGAACATGGGCTCGGACGCTGAGTCGGCGCCTGGAGTCACGGCCGCTCCCAGAGGAGCCTTGACCACACTGGCCGCGGGGGCGGCAGGGGCCGGTGCCGGTACAGGGGCGGGAGCGGGTGCAGTGGCCGGGACGGGGGCCGGGACGGGGGCCGGGACGGGTGCGGGGACTGGTTCAGCGGCAGGCACGGGTGCGGGCACGGGTGCGGGCACCGGGGCCGGTTCTTTTCCGGGTTCAGGAGAAGGAGCGACATTCGCGCCGTCGCCAGCCTGTCCCTGTCCCTGCGCCTGACCCTGACCCTGCCCAGAAGGGCGAATATCATTCGCCCTTACGGAACCCTGTCCCTCAACCGGGGCTGCCTCGATAGTGGTCGCCTTGATGGAGGCATGCCCGGCGGGCACTTCCGTCTGGTCGGACTTGCTGTCAGAACCCAGCGCCAGCACGATGAAGTCCGAGAATTTGATGTCGGTCGAGGCAGGCTTGCGATCAACGGTCTTCACGATCGCAAAAAACACTCCGACCAGCAGCACCCAGACAAGGATCGTCTTCAGATTCTGTTTCAAATACTCACCTGTTGTCGGTTCGCCGGAACCGGCGCCCGGACCGCGCCACGCGTCTACATCCCTTCATGGAAGATCACTTCCGAGGCGGGACGACGAGGCTTTATGACTGGACGCCCGGCGTTAAGCGACGGCATGCCGAGAGCAACGACAATCACCGGCACAAAACGCTCCGAGATTTCAAATGCGCGTCTGAGCTGGGCTTCCGAAAAGCCGCCCACCGGGCAGGACGATATGCCCTTCTCGGAGGCCAGAAGCATCAGATTCATCGCAACCAGTGATGCGTTGCGAAACGACATCGCCGTCCGCAAACGCTCGTCACGAAGATAAGTACTCCGAATGGTCTCCGCCAGTGCCCGGCATTCATTTTGATCGGGCTGCCCGCCGCCGTTCGCGACGTTCCTGGCGGCAAGCAACTCCTTTGCGGCTACGTCGGCCCGCTCCCATCCGCGCGAGTCTCCAAACACGATGATCAGTGCCGATGCCTCGCGAACCTTTTCCTGTCGTCCGCAGCAGTCGTAAAGCGCCTGCTTGCGCTCACGGTCACGGACCACCAGGAAGCGCCAGGGCTGCAGATTGTACTCGGACGGAGCCCTGCAGGCGTCCATGATGAGCTGTTCGATCTCTTCGCGACTCAACAGCAGAGCATCGCGTTCGAACGACATTATCGAACGCCTGCTGCCGACGGCATCTGCAACGTCCATGCTGTCCCCCGCATTGCCGCCCGGTCAAAATCGGCGCGGCGCTGCCAATCCTAAAGGAGATTTGCGGCCAGTTCGGCCAGCCGGGACCGCTCGCCCTTCATCAGGGTCACGGTCGCGGCGATGTCTGAATCCTTGAACTTCTCGGCGATGTAGGCCAGACCGTTGTTGACGGAATCCACGTAAGGATTGTCGATCTGGTAGGGATCCCCCGTAAGGACGATCTTGGTGCCCTCGCCTACCCGCGTCAGGATCGTCTTGACCTCGTGCGGCGTCAGATTCTGCGCCTCGTCCACAATCATGTACTGATTCGGGATCGAACGACCACGGATGTACGTCAGCGGCTCGACCTTGATCATGTTCATGTCCATCAGTTCGCGCGGGGACCTGTTCGAGGTCTTGCGGTCCTGGCGACTGAGGCCCATCAGGAACTCCAGGTTGTCATGGATCGGCTGCATCCAGGGATTCAGCTTCTCCTCGACATCTCCGGGCAGGTAACCGATGTCCCGGCCAAGCGGGAAGATCGGGCGCGACACCAGCATCCTGGTGTAGGTTTCTTCCTCGGTGACTTTCTGAAGCCCGGCCGCGA
Source organism: Myxococcota bacterium (assembly GCA_017997155.1). Taxonomy (GTDB): domain Bacteria; phylum Myxococcota_A; class UBA9042; order DTJE01; family DTJE01; genus JAGOFO01. The sequence continues at coordinate 9,195 of JAGOFO010000005.1, read as the reverse complement.
TCGCCAGCAGCGTCTTGCCGGTACCGGCCTTTCCTATCAGCGTGACAAGGCTGATGTCGTCGCGCAGAAGGGCGTCGAACGCGAAGTGCTGTTCCTTGTTGCGCGGTTTGATACCCCAGACGGAGTCCCGAACCTCGACCGTCCGGTACAGACGGCCCTCGCGCGTCGCGGCGCGGGCCAGGGCGCTCTGCGAGGGATTCGCCTCGTTGCGGACCAGGAGGTACTGGTTGTGAAACAGGCCCGGCAGGCCACCCGGAACATCGACATGGCCGACGCGGAACAGTTCGCCGATCAGATCGGGACCCAGCAGCATTTCGCCGGTCCCGGTGTACAACTCGGTAACGTCCTTACCCTGCTTGTCGTAATCGACCGCGACCAGTCCAGCGGCCTCGGCCCGGATCCTGAGATTGGTATCCTTGGTTACGAAGACGACGGGGATATCGGGTTCGGCCGCCTTCAACTCGATGGCGGTGCCCATTATCAGACGGTCCATGATATGGCTGAGGTTCACGTCACGGTGGACGATCTCCGCCTCGGACACGTCACTGCGAGTCGAAAACAGCACCCTTACCGACCCGCCGGCCTCGGTCTGAACCCCGGTTCCGATGTTGCCGAGCGCCCGCAACGCATCGAGATCCCGCGAAATCTGACGGGCATTCCGGCCAAGCTCGGACAACTCCTTCTTGAAGTTGTCGATCTCCTCAATGACATAGATAGGCACACAAACGTTGTTGTCCGCGAAGCCGGTCAAGGCGTTCGGGTCATGCAGCAGCACGTTTGTGTCAAGAACGAAGTTCTTTTTCATCCTCACTCCTGGTCGAAAACCGAACCGGCGCAAGATTATATCCAATGACGGAAAAAGACCACCATGGGGGGGCGAAAACGGACGAAACCTAGAAGACCATCTCGACCGCCGCGTGGTCGCCGGACTTGATGATCTCGAGGCGGGCGGCTACGAACGGCAGAATGGTTTTGCAATAGAATTCGGCGGTCTTAACCTTGCCGAAGTAGAACTTCGCATCCGGGTTGTCGGCCACGAGCGCCGCCTTGTCCGTGTCAAGCGTCACACCCTTCTCCGCATAGAGCGCGTCCAGGCGGGCTGATGCCACCGCCGCCTGCTGCAGAAGCATCCAGCCCCCGACAACCTCGCCGAAGGCGTCCTGCATGGTGTACGCGTGTGAGAACAGGAAGGGCACGTCCCTCAAGGCCGCTGTCATCAGGCGCATACCGGCCTCGGAAACCTGGTTGGCGGCGACGCGCAGGCGGTTGCAGCCGTCGGCCAGGGCGCGGTTGCCGGCGTTTGCCTGGGCAAAGTTTATGATTTCCTTGATGAAAGCAGAGAAGTTGGCCATGTTGTTCGCGGGAAGCTTTCGTCCCACGAAATCCATCGCCTGGATGCCGTTGGTCCCTTCATAAATGGGACCGATCCTGGCGTCGCGGACGAACTGTTCCAGCGGGTACTCACTGGTGTAGCCATAACCACCCAGGACCTGCATGCCGAGGTCGCACGACTTGAATCCAATGTCCGAGCACCAGGACTTGCAGACCGGGGTCATCAGCTCGACAAAACTGCGGTACTTCGCTTTTTCCTCGTCGGTCGACGCGTAGCGGGCGAGATCCTCCCACATGGCGGTCGTGTAGAGCATGCCGCGCATCGCCTCAACGTACGCCTTCTGGGTCAGCAGCATGCGACGCACGTCCGGATGGGTGACGATCGGCACTTTCGGGGCCCGCGGGTCCTTCATGTGCTCGATGTCGGTGCCTTGAAGACGCTGACCCGCGTATTCAAGCGACTTTTCGTACGCGATGGCGGCCAGTGCCATGCACTGCACGCCAATCATGATGCGGGCCTCGTTCATCATGTGGAACATCTGCTTCATGCCGGCGCAGCGATTGCCCAGGAGATAGCCGACGCAGGCCCCGTTGTCGCCAAAATTCAACACGCAGGTCGGCGAGGCCTTGATTCCCATCTTGTGCTCGATACGGGCGCAGCGGACATCGTTCGTGGCCAGCGGGCGTTCAAGCTGCCCGTCGGGTCCAACGCAATACTTCGGGACGATGAACAGCGACAGGCCTTTCGTGCCGGGAGCGTCGCCCTCGATCCTTGCCAGAACGGCGTGCACGATGTTTTCGGACATGTCATGGTCGCCGCCGGTGATGAAAATCTTGGTTCCCTCGATAAGGAACGTTCCGTCACCACGGTCACGGGCGACCGCGCGGCTTGCACCGACGTCGGAACCGGCGTTGTCCTCGGTCAGGCACATCGTTCCGCCCCAGCCCTTTTCAACCAGGCCGGACATGAAACGATCCTTCAGCGCCTGGTCGCCGAACTTGTCGATCAGGTCGATGACGCCCTCGGTCAGTCCGCCAAGAAGCGAGAATGAGATGTTGGCGCCCAGAAACAGCTCGTGAATAACCTGATCCATCAGGACCGGCAGACCCTGGCCGCCGGCATCCTGGGGCACTATCGCGCCAACCCAGCCGTCGGCGGCGTACCGCTTCCAAGCCTCAACGAAGCCTGTCGGCATCGTCACGCCATCGGGGCCGAAACCGAGCCCTTCCTTGTCTCCGACATCATTGATCGGACCGAGAACCTCGGCGGCAAAGTCATGCGCGGCCTCGACAATGGCCTCGTAGTCGTCGGCCCCGAAATCGGCGTAATGCTCGAGTTTCTGAAGGTCGGCAGCTTTCAAAACGTCGAAAAGCAGGAACTTGATGTCCCGAAGATCGGCTTTGTAATCCATTGGTTGTTCCTCCTGTCGGGGGCCGCGGAGTCGTGACTGAACATTCAGCCACGCACGAAAAACCGTTTTGCGTGAATCGCGCCACCGTGCAATGACCTTTTAGCTTGAAACAATAAGGGCACGCGGTCAATAGCGTGTGTTCGCCCGGCTGCGCCTGTGGACGGATCCGGGGTGTTGCGACTTTCCGGCAGATGGGATATTCAAACGGCTGGTCATCAAACGAAGGTGCTTCGATGTACACGTCGGATCAGGTCAGCCAGGATATAAAACGCGGCTCTTGGATTAGGCGGATGTTTGAGGAAGGGCTCGAGCTTAAAAAGATTCACGGGGCCGACAAGGTTTTCGACTTCACACTCGGAAGTCCCTGCGTCGAGCCTCCTCCGCAGTTCTTCGACGCGCTGCGGGAGGTCGCAGCCGACGAGACTCCGGGAATGCACACCTACATGCAGAACCCCGGATACATCGAGACGCGTCGCGCGATCGCGGCCAGGCTGTCCCGCGAGGGCGGACTGACTTATCCAGCCGAGAACATCCTGATGACGGTCGGAGCGGCGGGCGCGTCAAACGTTTTCCTGCGCAGCGTCCTGAACCCCGGCGACGAAGTCATGCTGGTGGCGCCGTACTTTCCCGAGTACTCGTTCTACATCTCGAATCACAACGGCGTGCAGGTCACTTCGCCGGCGACTCCGGACTGCCTGCCCGATGTCCGGGACATGGCAAGCCGCCTGACACCGCGAACCCGCGTGGTGATGCTCAACTCGCCGTGTAACCCGACCGGACGCATGATACCTGGAACAATCCTGAAGGAAATCGGTGAGATGCTGACTGAGCACTCACGCAAGATCGGCAGACCGGTCTTCATCGTTTCAGACGAACCGTACCGTAATCTGCTGTTCGACGGACTGAAATACGAGGCGCCGGCCGACTACTACGACGACACCGTCATCGTGACGTCTTACTCAAAATCGATATCGCTCGCCGGCGAGCGTATCGGATACCTGGCGATCAGCCCCCGGTGCGCCGGCGCCCGCGAGATCTTCGCGGCCGCTGCCTTCTGCACCAGGACGCTCGGGTTCGTCAACGCTCCCGCCATGATGCAGCGGGTGATGGCCAGAATTCAGGACTGGGAGTCGAACGTCCCGATCTACCAGGCCAAGCGAGACCTGCTGTTCAACGGTCTGACCGAGATCGGCTATGACGTGCCCAAACCGCAGGGAACCTTCTTCATGTTTCCGAAGTCTCCCATTCCGGACGATCCCGCCTTCATCATGATGCTGAAGGAAGAACTGGTTCTGGCAACCCCGGGATCGGGCTTCAACGCTCCCGGCAATTTCCGTCTTTCCTTCGCGGTTCCGGACAAGACGATCATCAGCGCCATACCCGGCTTCGAACGCGCCTTCCGCAAGGCAACATCCCGCTAGCATACCTCTGTAATTTCAAACACCTTAACCCGAACTTCAAAAGTACTTTTCCCCACCCCTTTCCCCAACCCAGGTTTCTCTTTGGGGTCCTCCGGGAACCAACCCAGGTTTCGTTTTTACCCCCTCCGGGAACTAACCCAGGTTTCGTTTTTACCCCCTCCGGGAACTAACCCAGGTTTCGTTTTTACCCCCTCCGGGAACTAACCCAGGTTTCGTTTTTGGACCACTCTGGAACCAACCCAGGTTTCGTTTTGGTGATGCTCAGGGGTGATGGTTGATGGAACGAAGATGAACGGAAAAGGGGATCAGGCGACGGCGCGGGCAAGCATCAGACCGGTCAGGACTTCGCGGTCGTGCGGGAAAACATGCTTGAAGCGAATCGTGACGCTGTCCTGGGAGCCGTCTCGGCGGACGCCGACGATTTCGCCCAGAACCTTAAGGTTCCGCGAGCAGCCGGGTATCTGGAATCCAAGCCACGCGAACTGGCCAGGAGGCACGTCACCCGATACCAGTTCCATGCCCGTCATGCCGATGCGCCTGGCGATTCCCGAACCGCTGACCTTCTCGCCGCGAATCTCCGCAACTGGAAAACTGACATCGACCATCGTATCACCAAGCCCGTACATGACTACCTCCAGCCACATCCAGAACCGACCGCCGCCGGAGCACCCCGCGCCGCGACGATCTGGCATCGACGAATCCGAGGTTAATACGCACCCTTCGGATCTGCCAAAGAAACGACCGAATATTTCTGACGATCCACGCCACGGTTTACGGATTCGACTAAAAGAACTACAATCCGCGAGCTCGTCCGGTGGAGTGGCCGCCGGCACGTCATACGATGAAGGAATCGCCCGATGGAAACCGCCGATCCCGTCTTCAAGTGTTATAACTGCGGCGAGGAACTGGTCTTCGATGTGAAGATCGGGCGCCGCGACATGTGTCCGAACTGCTATGCCTATCTGCATTGCTGCTACAATTGCAAATTCTGGGACAAGAACGTGCACAACCAGTGCACTGAAAACCAGGGCGAGTTCATTCGTGACCGGGCCGAGGGAAACTTCTGTCTTTACTTCACGTTCAAGCCGGTAGACGGTACCGAGGGCATCACCGAGGAGGCCCAGGCCAAGAATCGGCTTGAGGAGATGTTCGGTGGCGGCAAGACGGTGACGTCCCCACGCACGGCCGACGACGCGAAAGCCCGCCTGGACAAGCTTTTCAGCAAATAGAACCGGCGCCAGCCTTCGCCGGCACCAGAATATGATTGATTCAAGACCCTTAATTCTGATCGACGCCGGAATTCCGTGGGCCAGGTCCGTACTGGACGGAATTGGCGACCGGGTATTCTTCGATCCCGCCGCGGGCAGGCCCGACACAGCGACTCTGTCTGTCGCCGACGTCCTCGTCGTCTCATCTTCGGTCCGCGTCAACAGGGACCTTCTGGCTCCCTGTGAATCGCTTCGGGCAATCGCCACCCCCGTTGTTGGCACCGATCACGTTGACACGGGCGCAGTCCGGGAACTCGCCTCACGACTGGGCCATGATATTCCAGTGTTCAATGCTCCCGGGTCCACTGCCGGCGCCGTTGCGGACTGGACGATTGGCGCCATGATCACGGCGCTTGGCAGACTGCCGGCATCGGTCGGCATAGCGGGATTCGGCAACTGCGGCCACGAAGTCGCGCGCCGGCTGACCATGCTGGGCATACCCTGGCTTGCCTGCGACCCTTTGCATGCCCCGCCGTCGGGCCATACCGCCCTGCCCGATTTGGCCGAAGCCGAAGTCGTGACCTTCCACGTGCCGCTGACCACACCCTCGCAGTCCCCGTTCCCGACTGCCGGGATGATTTCGCGCGAAATGTGCGTTTCGTATGCCGCAGCCAGTTGCCGGCTGGTCATCAACTGTTCTCGCGGCGGCATCCTTGACGAGTCGATGTTCACCGGCTCCGCTCGCGGACTTCCCGGCTTCGCGCTCGACGTTTTCATGGGCGAGCCCGCGCCAGCGCCACTTACCGTGGCCGCGGCCACTGTAGCCACGCCTCACGTGGCCGGCAGCGGCAGGCTCGGCAGGGCCAGGGCGATAAACATGGTCTCCGAGGCGGTCATCAGGGCACTGGGTCTGCCCATGCCTCCTGGCGGCCTGCCCGCGCCCGAGACCGTCGCCGCGATGGGCCTGATACGTTCACCAGTGAACACACTGACTATAAATGCCGCCGCCGCCCATGCCGACTCCGGTTTCGCCGCGCTCAGGGACGCTTTGATCCCGCTGTCGGGCGTATCGCTTTCGACCCCCTTCAAGATGGCCTGGGCGACCTGCGACGAAAGGCAACGCGCCACCATCTTCAGGCGTTTCCGCCTTGAGGCGCTCAGAACGGAGCCGACGTGGCTTGCCCGATGATTTTCCGAAACCGGTCGGACGCCGTTCGCCATCCACCAGTCCCGGACGCGCCATCCACCCGATTCCGCGAGATCTTCCCGGACCTCCCGCACGCGACGCGCGCGGTTGCGCGATTGACACAGGGGCCGGTTTGCATCTATAACGTACGGTGACTTGGAAGGGTTCGAACAGATGGCACACAAAGTCTGTCCCAACTGCGGCGTTTCACAGCCACAGGATTACATTTTCTGCGCGGAATGCGGCAGCCGGCTTCCAGAACTCCTGGAAGAAAGCCAGGCCGCTATCAGAACCGACATGCCCCAGGCAGAGTTCGACCCAGAGGAATTCTCGGCCCTGCCCCGCAGCCGACCGGTTGCTGATCAGATTCCCGTCTGGGCACAGAACGCCACGCCTGTCGCGCCTCCGGCCAGACAGTCGCCTCCGTCGGCTCCGGCAGCACAGCCGGCGCCCGCCCCCGCCAGAGCCGCAGGCACGGCCTGGGCCCTTGTCCATCTCTCACGCGCGGGCGGCACGAACGTCCCATACGCGGTTCCCGCATCCGGCCTTACCGTCGGGACCACCGGTTGCACGGTAACCTTCCCGGACGATCGGACGATGTCCCCGCGCCACGCCGCTTTCAACCCGGTCGGCGACGGACTCCAGGTCGAGGACGCGGGCAGCGTCAACGGCGTTTTCCTGCGCATTTCCGGGTCTCACAAGCTGTCCGATGGCGACGTGTTCGTCTGTGGCGACTCGGTCTTCCGTTTTTCATCCGAGACGGCGACCATTGCCCGCGACGACTTCATGCTCTTCGCCGCCCCGGACGAGACATGCCCGCGTGGCACGCTGACCAAACTGCTCGCTGGCGGCGCCGAGGGCCCCGTTTTCCCGGTTTCCACAAGACCGGTTGTCATCGGACGAGAACAGGCCGACATCGCCTGTCCCGAGGATCGCTACATGTCCCGGGTTCACGCGGCCATCGAACCCGAGGCCGGTGGACTTTTCCTGAAAGACAAGCAGAGTCGCAACGGCACCTACATCAAGACGTCGGGCGTCATAACCGCGCACGTGAACGACGTCATCCTTGTGGGCAGGCAACTCCTTCGCGTCGAGGCCAGTAACCAGTGACGACCATCCCCGAATTTGGCGACGGTATCTCGATCGTCATCCCCGCCTTCAACGAGGCCGCCAGGATCGGCGCCACGATCGCGGCCATCGAGGATTATGCCGGCGCCCGCTTCCAGGCCTGGGAAATCGTCGTCGTCGACGACGGCTCATCGGATGACACCGCCGCTGCTGCCCGCGGCGCCATCAAGGATCCCTCAAAACTGGTGGTGGTCACGAATCCGGGTAATCGCGGCAAAGGGTTCTCAACGAAAAACGGTTGTGCTCACGCCCGGTTCCCGTATGTCCTGATGTCGGACGCGGACCTGTCCACCCCCATCGAGGAGATCGAAAAGCTGGCAGCCAGGGCGGCCCCCGACGCGGTGGTTATCGCCTCCCGGGCGCTCCAGGGCTCGAACCTCGAAGTGCGCCAGCCCATTTATCGCGAGATGATGGGACGGATTTTCAATCTGCTGGTTCAACTGCTGGTGATCCGCGGCATTCACGACACCCAGTGCGGATTCAAGCTGTTCGGCTCCGAGATAGTCAAGCATGTGATGCCCGCGCTCGAGACGAACGGGTTCGCCTTCGATGTCGAGTTGCTGGCCCGGGCCGATCGCATGGGATACCGGATCTTCGAAGTCCCCGTCACCTGGCGCAACGACGAGCGTACACGTGTAAGCGCGCTCTCCGACTCGGCGCGCATGTTTCGCGACATGGTCGCGGTCCGTTTCAAAGTCAACAAGATCCCGAAGGCCGGCCAGCGCCGGTCCGACGGCAGGGTCCAGTAACCCTGACAACTCAAGGAAGAATCACTTTGGCAAGAAGAATCGTTATTTCCGCAGACCCCTACGAAGCGCGCGCCGCGCTGCTTGACGGGGACCTGCTGACCAACCTCGAGATCGAGTCCGCCGGCTCCAACCGACGCCGCGGCAACCTGTACCGCGGGCGTGTGACCACGGTTGAGAAAAGCCTGGACGCCGCCTTCGTCGACTACGGCACCGGCAAGGAAGGGTTTCTGCCCCTGGACGAAGTGAACGAGCGCTCGCTGATCGAACTGTCCGGCAAGTCAGCGGCGGCCAACGGCCATGTCAGCCTGGGCGCCGGCGACGTCATCCTTGTCCAGGTCGCCAAGGAAGAAGTCGGCAAGAAGGGCGCGGCCCTGACCATGAACGTGTCCAATCCCGGACGTTTCCTGGTCCTGATGCCCTTCTCCTCACGAACCGGCGTTTCCAGGAAACTGTCGGGCGACGACCGCCTGCGCCTGAAGGACTCGCTGGATCACCTCAACCTTCCGAAGGGTTTCGGCTGCATCATCCGAACGGTCAGCGATCAGAGTGACGAGACCGAGCTTCAGGCCGATCTGGACCACCTGGTCTCACAGTGGAAACAGATTGTCGCACGGTTCGCCGAAGCCAGGAAGCCCGGCGAAATCCACGAGGAATCCAGTCTGGCGCTGCGTTTTGTCCGCGATTACATGGACTCGGACGTCGATGATGTGCTCGTCGAGGACGAGGTCACGTGGCGCGAGATCAACGCTTACTTCGACG
>JAGOFO010000099.1 GCA_017997155.1 Myxococcota bacterium | reverse complement strand
TCATCGTCTGCGGGTTGTAGCGGTCGCGCAACACCGATGCCGCCTCGGCCACACCGACATGCCCGTACAGCTTGTCGGTCCTTTCGGTCTCATACGCGGGGTCCAGCAACTGACGAAGGCGACGGTACCGCAGATACGTCGAGGAATCCGGTTCCTTCTCGTCCTCGTAAGGGGTCATCTGCTCCACCGTGAAGTGGTTCGTGATGAAGTTCACCCCATCGTCGCCCAGTTCCTCGTAGTAAAGATGAGTCGCCGTCATCTGAAACACGACCGCGCGTTTCTCGTCGCCCGAGGCCACCATCATGTTCTCGGCCGTCATCCGGTCGGACGTGGTCACGTAATCGATCACCTCGTCTATCGTAGAGAAATGGGACAGCATGTAGTTGACCGTCTGAACGGTGGAGCGACCCACTCGATCCAGGTCGTTCGGCGACCCGTTTTCGTTCGTGGCGATCGACAGACCTGCCGCGTTCATGCCGTTGTAGGCCGCCACGTTCCCCGGGAACCCCACGACCACATACGGGATCTGATCTGTCGGCGCGCGAACGATAACAACCGGATATTCCAGCAAAAAGGACATGTCACCCCAATCAAGGTTGCGTCCGTGGATCAGTTCGCCATCGGTCGTGGCCGGCCCGACAGCCGCGAACTGCGAGCACTGCAGCAGTCCGGCCTCGAAATAATCCAGCACGACCTCGCCGTACGCAAGCGCCATGCAGCGGTCCATGGTCCAGCCGTCCTCGCCGGCGACATCAACCATGCCCTCGCATTCGTCGATTATGTCGGGATAGCTCTGGACCATCGCTTCGTCCAGAAAGCCGAATTCACGCGCCACGACTTCCAGAGCGCCAAGTTCCAGATTGGATTCCAGAAACGCCACGCCCGCCTTCAGTTCGTCGTTCAGGAACGTCGCATGCTGCTGGCCCATCTCGAAAGCGGTCCCCTTCAGCCTGACGATACGCATCCCGTCCCGCACCTCGAGCCCCGGTTCAAAATTCACCGTCCAGGTTTGCGGTTCGGCGACATCAGCCGCCACATCGGCCACCACATCGGCCGCAACATCGGCCGCAACATCCTCAGTCACCTCGCCCCCGGAACATGCAACCGCGGTCATCGCAATCAACGCCACAACAGTCCAAACGCGCATCGCCCAACTCCAACAAGCCTGGAAACCGGATCATAACCGAAAAGCAGGCCGAATAGCGCCCGTCGAACCCAATTTTCCGTGCCTGTTTCGAGGCAGGGCCAACGATGTGTGAATTGACCGAAAACAGGAGGATAGCGAGTCAGTAATTCCAGATCAGGACTTCATCGACGGGGATCGACCGGTCCGACGCCTGACGGGTTATGCTGCGGCGGGCCGGAACCACCTTCACATTGAAACCTTTGTACAACTCGACCAGTTCATCGGTATGGTGGTTCGACAGCAGAAAGCGCACGCCTTTCGCGTCAAGGCGGCGTGCGGCGTGGGCCAGACGGATCTGGTCGTCGAACGTGAAGCCTTCCCTGGCGTAGGATGTGAAATTGGCCGTCCTGGTCAGCGGAACATATGGCGGATCCAGGTAGACGAAGTCGCCGATCGCAGCCTGATCCAGTATCGTCTCGAAATCCCCGTGTCGAACCGTTGCGTTTTGCAGCGCCTCGCGACAAGCGGTCAAGGAATCGACATCGAATATGCCAGGGTTGACATAGCGTCCCAGGGGAACGTTGAAACCACCGGACGAATTGACTCTGTAAAGCCCGTTGAAGCAGGTCTTGTTCAGATAGATCAGGTGCGCGGCCCGTTCCACTTCGGACAGCGGTTCCTGATTGAAACGCCGCCGGGCCTCGTAGAACTGATCCGGCCCGTGCGCGGTCTTCAACGCGGTCAGGGCTTCAATCAACTCGGGCAGACGATCACGCACCACGACGTATGTGGTGACCAGATGCGGATTCGCGTCGTTGAGCAGGGCGGGCCCAACCCGCCCCAGGGACGCGAGCGCGAAAAACACCGCTCCGCCGCCCACGAACGGCTCCAGATACCGTTCAAACCGTTCCGGCGCCAACGCCATGATCGGTTCCAGCAGCTGTGTTTTTCCCCCCGCCCACTTGAGGAAAGGGGAAACCTTCTTGGTCGGCTCCATCATCGACTCAAACATCCAACCCGAAGAACAGCCTCAGCCAGGATTCAAGGTCTTCCAACTCCACAACCTTGCCCGTAGAAAACAGAAACGAGCGCATGTTAGCAGAAAAGCCATCACCGGATATCACAATGATTCCTCGAATCGGCCATGCGTCGATGTCTTCGACGATCGCGGGAATCTTCTCCTCTGCGGACCCACCTACACCTTGAAACTTGCATTCGACTCCAAGACGCAACCTTGTCGCGGGATCGGTCAATACAACGTCTATCATCCTGACCGCACCCCATATCCGCCTTGCCACTGACACTTGACGCATGGTCTGTAAGCCAAGTTTTTGGGCCACTTGGACAACCTTGTCCTCAAGCTCCTTACCGTTGTTAGGCGCAGTACCTTTGCCTGCCATATGATTCCTCCGAACCGGCGTTTCACCACTCGGACGCCAGTTCCTCGAGTGTCACCGGGCCGATCAGACCGGTGGCGATAACGGTGTCCTTCTTATCCTCGAACTGGGCCGCGGTCGGGTCCTTGGCAAGGCCCAGGCCGACCAACCGGTTGCGAAGCGGCGGAACCAGCATCACGACGACCTGGTTTGGCCCGCTGACCACGCTGCTGGTGACGTCGATTCTGAACGGCTCGGCGATGACCGGGGTCGCGCCGACGCCGTTGACCGATACCAGCACCGCTCCGTGAACCTGGCCGAGGTCAAGATAGAACGAACGACGCATCGGAGTCGGAACGTCGAACTCGTACGGGTCAAAGGGGAAATCGAACGTGGCAGTGTAAACGCCGCCACTGGACGAGTACTTCAGTTCCGGAATGTCGCGCCAGTCGCCAAGGGCGTCCGTCTGCTTCTCGAACTCCCCGCCAGTCACGTCGTCGCCCGTGACAGACAGCGACCAGTCGGTAATCACGAAGTCATCCACCGCCGGAGTCCGGACCGGAGCCGACGCGAACCTTTCGGCACTGTCGGCCGGGGCATCAAATCCGCACAGGACGATGCTGGATGTCCATGCCATGACCGGCAATTCGAAGTCTCCGCCCGCCCGCACATCCAGGGCGGCAACCGAGCCGTCCATCGGGTCCAGAACCATCCCGTCCGCGCAGTCGACGTCCGGCGTGACGACCACCGTCTGATCCTGGTCGGACGGATTGCGCACGAACCAGATGCGTCCGCCGTCGACGTCGCGCGCCATGGTCCTGACAGTAGCCCCGCGTGACGAAACGTCGAAGGCGGGCCTGCAACCGGCGGTCATCAGGCCGGCCGCGAAACCTTCGGCGCTGAACAGCTGTGGATTGGCCTGACTGTCGGCTGGCGGGATCTGAACGACCGGCACGAAAGACACGTTCGGCAGATCCTTCATCGATTCGAACGCGGCCACGACCGCGGCGTCGCCGGCCACATGATCCGCAAGTCCCGGCTGACTGACCGGGGCATCGCCCAGCACAACCACGGGCAGTCCCGCTGCGGCCATCGCCGCGAGACTTCCGGCAGCCTCAGCCGACATCCATGGGGTGCGCATCACGACAACGGCGCCATAGGACGCGTCCGCCGAAACCAGGCGGCCGTCCTTCACGGTTGCCCTGGACAGCACGTCGTCGTTCGTCCACTCCCACGTGTATCCCAGATTCTCGATTTCAGACAGGACGGGCCATGCCGCGCCGACCCACCAGGTCGCATCGGAAGGCTTGAAGCCGCCGAACAGCCCCTGAACCAGGCCCAGCATCGAATCCTGGCCCGTGGCGTTTTCGTCTCCGAACTGACCCTTGAACAACGCCTCCTGATGATCACGCAGGGACACCAGGGACGCGGGCACTCCCATCCACGGGTAGTAGACCAGCACATCGGCCCGCGGCGTTCCCTGCCTGAGCATGTACTGGACACGCGCCACATACTGGTTCATCCGATTCATGAACGGCCAGAACGGGTTTGCCTCGGACATGTTCTCGGAATATGTGCCCAGCCCCGAAAACGGCGATGAAAACGCGTGCCAGTCGGTGTCGCCGTACTTTTCCAACCCGGTCTGGTATGGAAATCCGTGATAGACGACCGAGTTGACGCCGGATGAAAACAGCTTGTCCAGCCAGGCCCGCATCTTGGTCGGCGTCGTCATGTAGTCGCGTCCCGCCGAAACCAGTGATTCCGCGGACACCGTCGGCCTGCCATACTGATGGGCGCCCGAGGCGACCACCTTCAACGCGAGTTCAGTGCCACCGGCGTACAACTGCTCGGTCTCGGGCACGTCGGCCATGCCGGCCGCCCTGATCGAGTCCACCTGCAGGCCGTAGGGCTGGATTCTGAACCTCAACCCGTTTTCCGAGGCCCAGCGGACATTGCCCCCGACGTATCGCTCGATGAAAAGGTCGGAAACTGTCTGCTGGTAATCGCGCGCCACGCGTGAATCCAGTTCACCGAAACCGAATGGGCAACGGTTCGCGATTCCCGCGCCGTCGAAAATATTGTTGTCGGCCCCGGGCGCGACCACCGCCGGCAACCAGGGACGCAGGTCGTATCCTCGCCTGGTCTGAAACTCGGCAAAAAAATCGTCGGTGAAGTGACGCTCGGTTTTCAGCTCGAAGCTGTCGACGAAGACGCCGCGAATCGCCCCGCCGAACAGGTCATCAAGCCCTGCCTCGACTCCGCACAACGCGTCGTTGGTCGCCCTCACCGCCGTCTCGTCGAACTGATCCACCACGAACACGTCACGCTGCTCGGGATAGGCGTTCAGATTCACATACTGACCGTCCGGGCACACATAGAAGCCGATGACGGCCCAGTCACCCTCCGGAACATCCCACGAAATGCCGCCTTCGGATGACACAAGGTCGGTCAGCACCACGACCGAATCGCGATCAAGCGTCACCTGATCGGTCAGATCCCAGAACTCCTGGTTGCGGGAGCCTCCGGTCTTCCTGGCCGCGACCACCTCGACCACTTCACACATTTCGGGCAGGTACCGCGCCATCGGCTCGCCAATCGCCTCGGCCTGCGCGGCAACCTCGTAAAACGGGTCCGGGCCCGGCGTCGTGAATTCCAGGGCGACCTTTTTCGGACCGGTGACGAACACCTCCGACCACAGCAGGGTCTTCATCGACTCCGCGGCCGTCACGCCCGCACCGCCGACCGGCCACCCGGACCCGACGTTGAGATCCAGGGCGATCCCGTGACTCCCGGCGCTTTCGGCCGCAAGCCTGACGCGGGACCAGAACAGGTCCGATCCCCAGTCCAGACGGCGTGCCAGTTCCGCCTCGTCCGCGTCCCAGTCCAGGGCGGCATTGAAAGAGTTCAGTTCGGCGCCGCCGAAAAAGCTGGCCGCAAGCAACGCCACCTCGCGCGAGATTTCATCGTCGTCAACGTCATTGCCCGGCCACCACCAGCGAACCCATGGTCTGTACTCCGCCGCCGGAGAATCCCACTGATCCCAGTCGACCGCCGGCGCGGGTTCTGAACAACCGGAAACCAGCCATGCGGCCCCCACGATGAAAGAAACTATTACGGTCGACTTCACCAGACGCGGCAAGGCAGACAGCCCGGTCATGATTTCCTCCAGAGCCCGAGGGGCAGGTCGCGGTTCAGATGGGGATTATAGAACAGTTACTTCGACAGGAACGACCTGATGCGGTCGACGGCCTCGGACAGGCGTGCGATGTCGTTCGCGTAGGCCAGGCGGACGTGGGTCTGGGGCTTGTTGAGGCCGAAATCCTTGCCCGGCGTGACCGCCACACCCACCGCCTCAAGCAGATCGCGGCAGAATCTGTCGCTGTCATCGGTAAGACCGCTGCAATCGGCGTAGATGTAAAACGCGCCGGACGGTCGCACCGGAACCTTCAACCCGACCGACTCGAGCGCCGGCACCAGGAAGTCCCGACGCTTCTTCATCTCGGCGCGGCGCTGTTCCAGAATCTCGATCGTGCCGGGTTCGAATGCCGCGACCGCCGCGTACTGGGCCGCCGTGGAAGCCGATATGAAAAGGTTCTGCGCCAGTTTCTCGATGTCGCGAACGAACTTCTCCGGAATGACAAGCCAACCCAGACGCCATCCGGTCATCTGGAAGTACTTCGAGAAACTGTTCACCACAAAAATGTCGTCGCCCTGGGCCAGCGCCGTCGACGCGTCGCCGTCGTAGGTCAGGCCGTGATAGATCTCGTCGACAATCAGATGCGCGTCGCGTTCCCGGGTCACACTGGCCAGGGACGCGATGTCGGATGCGGTCAGCATGGTTCCCGTCGGGTTCGCGGGCGACGCGACCATCACACCCCTGGTGCGCGCGGACCAGTACTCGCGAAGATGATCGGCCGTCGGCTGAAAGCCGGTCGCGGCGTCGACCGGAATACCGACCGGAACGCCTTCGAAGGAACGGACGAAGTGCCGGTTGCATGGGTAACCCGGATCGGACAGAAGCCACTCGTCGCCGGGATTTGCCAGACAGGCAAGCGCCAGAACCAGCGCGCCGGACGCTCCGGCGGTCACCGCGATTCGCGATGCAGGAACGGTCACGCCGTAACGCTGCAGGTAGAAGCGGGAGATGGCTTCCCGAAGCTCCGGGAGTCCGAGCGCGTTCGTGTAGAACGTCCTGCCCTCGATGATCGCCCTGGCGCCGGCCTGTCTTACCGGCTCCGGCGTGACGAAGTCGGGCTCGCCGACCTCCATGTGAATCACGTCGCGACCTTCCGCCTCAAGTTCCTTGGCCCTTGCCAGCAGTTCCATCACATAGAACGGCTCGATATCGGCGAGCCGCCTTGCCGAGTCCATGTTCCTTCCTCCATTTCCGAACCATCCCGCGACAGCGATCCTGGATCGCGCGCCGGCTGACGTCAGTCGGGCACCGCGGACAGGCGGATCTATACCATGATTACGTCATTGAAAGGCACATCTGAAGCCCACATCGTCGAAACGCATCACGTCGCGGTTGTATTCCATCCCGGTGGGCAGGCTGCCCGGTTGAATGCACCTTTCATGTCGATTCGTCACCAGGCAGTGATGAATCTCCTCCCAGTACCACGATGTGTTCCTGACCATAATCCCGATACAGTTCGGCGCCATCTCCGGATCAACAAAACCATCCACCCAGTCCTGATAGGAAGAAGGACCATCGCCGACCAATTCCATCACATTGTGGGTCAGATCCCGATGTCCAAACGGTCCCGTGTCGTCACAGGTCTGATAGGTGTCCGGTCCGTCCGTCCATCCGCCCTGGTCACGAGTCTTCAACGCACCGTCGAAAAATCCGACCGGCGAGGTCCTCTCGAACGGATCCGGGTTCGAGTCCGTGTTATTTGCGTTCGAGGACGTGCCTTTGATGTTGACGTGACACAGGTCGGCATCGGACAACCGGCCTTCCTTTGAAAGATCCTGTCCCCATGGAAACATCACGATCTGGTCGGCACCGGTCATCGGCCCCGAACCTGCGTACTCGAACCTGGCCTCGGTGGGAAGCTCGCCTCCAAGCCACTCACAGAAGGCCTGGGCATCGGAATACGACGCGCACACAATCGGGTGGGAAAGCCTGTCGTCGTCGGAAAAATTGTTGAAGCCCTGCTTGATTCCGGTGCTTAGGTCCTCGGAAAAGCACGCGACACCTTCCAGGGGCTGACACGCGCCGGCCTGGACACATGCCCGATACTCGGCAACCGTCACCGGATACCTGGACATCTTGTATGAGGTCAAATGCACCTCATGCCTGGGAATTTCGTTCGGGGGGGGGCACCACATACATCGCGTTCGGCGCCGCGCCCATCCAGAACGTATGACAGTCGCCTTCCGGAACGACGGTACAGACCTCATGCGAGATCCCACCGGCCTGCCGCATGTGCCCGCAATCTATTTCGGGTGCGGTTCCGTCGCCCGGATGACATCCAAGCGCCAGCGCATCAGGCGGGTCGAGGTGCGCATCCGCGTCGCCAGGCGCGTCGATATCGGACACATCCAGATCGACTGCGTCGGAGGAATCGGAATCCACTTCCACCATGGACGCATCGTCAACATCGCCAGTCGTGTCCCCGGTGTAAGGCAGGTC
>JAGOFO010000098.1 GCA_017997155.1 Myxococcota bacterium | reverse complement strand
CCTAACGCAATTCCGGCGTTTTACAAGGCTCTTGGCGGTTACGGAAGGGCGGGCCTGCTTGATGACCAGGGAGCGGTCGGGCAACTCGAACTTGAACTCCACATCCATGCCGTAAGGCTGGTCATTGCCGAATATCGTCTCGAAATGGGTGTGAATCTGGCGCAGCGCCTTGACCAGCGTCTGGATTTCCGCGAATGACAGCACGTAGGCGCCGTCGGTCAGCGTGGACATCGAGAAGTATGACCGTTCGCCCTGGCCGGCAGGCGGCTTGTAGTACAGGAACGATTCAGGCAGCAGGCCCGGTTCGGGGTTGGTGACGCTGACGGCCCCGGCCTGGACATTGATGTAGTACGCGGCCTGGCCGTCCGGGGGCGGGTCGAATGGGTTGGCGGTCACGGCCACGCCGTTCGCGGCCTCGATCTCATCCGGGTAGGAGCGGTGCACCAGCACGCCCATCGCGCATTTCGAATGATCCACCCGCGCCCATTCCCGTTCCTCGAACGCCGCGACATTCCACATGCTGGCCCACACCTTCAGCAACGCGTGCGGAAGTGTCCTGGTGAGATCGCCGGGTTTGTACGACGCCGATTCATACAGGCCGGCGCCGTTGAACTCACGCAGGTCTTCGACGTTCGAACTGGAACGGAAGCGGGCGGGCCACGCCGCCCCGATGGTTGAATCGATCATCGACTGAATCTCGGCGACGCGCGCCGGGTCCAGCGGCGTTGAACGGATTTTTGTCCGGAATGCCGCCAGGGCCTGCATGCGGTATTGTCCGTCTTCCCGGAATCTTTCCTCGGCCATCAGCGACGCGATCTCGGCGTCAAGACCGTTGGAGTGCATGAAATCTACGTACCATGAACACGGTATCGCGAATCCGTCCGCCACCGGCACCGCCGGCTCGATGTTGCGGAGTTCCCCGAAATTCGCGGCCTTGCCCCCGACCGCGGGCGTCATGGTCCAGTCGATATCGTCGACGTCCATCAGGTCCGTCACCGACAGATCCAGCGCGGGGATCTGGGTATCCGGCGGGCGGCGCGCGGCCCAGAATTCGTCCGCCTCGTACGATGTCGAATCGGTCAGCGAATACCCATCCGCCCTGACCAGCAGCCTGACCCACTTCCCGTCGGCGGCCACGAAGTCCGGAGCGTCATATGCGCCAGGCAGTGCCATGTTCGGCGTCCCGCGTGCCTCGGCCAGCAGGTTCACATGCGCCAGGGGCGTCTGGAATTCGCCCGTGACAAGACCGGCCACCGCCGGGACGTCGTTCGGGACCCTGTCCAGAACCAGGATATCCATGCGCGAAACATAAACAGAATCAATCTCTTCCAACCTCAGCCGACGGATGCGCCCGATTGTCTCTCCCAGGTGCATGCCCTGGTAGGTCGCGCCATCAAGCAGTTCGGCAGTGGTCACGATCGGCACGCCGGGCGGCAGGCGGTTCTGCTGTTCCAGCGCGTTGGAGGTCGGGTGGTAACGCAGGTCGCAGTCAAAGCCGATGGCATCCGACACGATTCCGAACATCTGGGCGATCATGGCCGGGGACATCTTGTCGGTCGGGACGATTTCGACGGCGAAGATGTCGGGCCCGATGTGGTGCGTCAGCGTGCCAAGCAGCAGACGACGTTCCTCCATGTAGTACATTTCCGCGTTGAAGGACGACAGGTCCGTGTATCCTTTCAGGTTTTCGCTGGCGTACAGAAAATGGCGGTTGTCTTCCGAATCGATGAAGTGGATCTTGTTGCCGTCGGTTCGGTCCACAAGGAACAGCACCGATCGACTGGCCGGCAACGCTGCCGATTCCGGCTGGCCTGCAAGAACCTCATGGTCATGACGGCATCCCAGCTTGAACAGCACTCCCGGCCGACCTTCTTCCTGCCATACGCACACATCGGGTCCGGCGCCACAGGCGGTTGCCCCGGCCAGGGCGATCAATACGACCGTCATGGTCGGCAACGATCCGGCGCCAGCGATTCGAAAGCAGGGTTTCATGCCTTTACCAGGTTTCGCTGTTGTGAAGGGGATTCAACCCATGACGGCGCGCGACCGTGAAGTGAACCGTTTTTCCATCCACCTCGGTTGAAGTCATGCGGTTCATCGAAATGTGTGACATGTGCTGGAACAGGCCCACCCCGCCAATCTTCGGCATGGCTTTCGCCATTTCCTTCGTGATCGTCAGACTGCCTTCCGAGGCATCCGCGCGGCAGTACATGACGACCTCCGGCGGCGCCCCGTGCCAGCCGACGTTGACAAGCAGGTCAACATACAGTCCGGTGGCGTCGGTATCCGGAACGGTCCATGTGACGACGTTGTCCTTGTCATCGACCATATTCAGAGTCCCCTGGTCCGTGTCAACACTGAATTCGACCGGGTCGACCCCGTTTGTCTGAAGCTCGAAATCGCCGAATTCGCCCGCCGCGCCTTCCGCCTTCGCGATCAGCGTGTTCCCGGTGTGAATCAGGCTTATGTCAATATTTTCAATGTAATAGTAGTTTTTGATCGGATCGCCGGTCGGCTCCACATCGTACTTCGTTTCACCCAGCATCAATGACACGGTTCCGGCAGAGATCTTTTCAGGCGCGTCGAGGCACTTGTTGGAAGGTGCGCAATATTGATCCCAGTCACACGCCGGTTCGCATGCCGCCTCCGTCGCCCGGTACAACACGCACCCGCCGTCCCGCATGGTCTCTTCGTACATGCCGGGCGTGTAGGCGGAGAAAGCGTCCATCCGCATCGCGCCGTCGTAAAAATCGATGTCGGCCTGCACCATGCTGTTGTACTCGCTCGAACCATACTTCATTGCCGCCAGCAGAATCCGGCCATGCGGGGAGGGTGGTTCCACCAACGGCGGTTCGACAGCGTCGGCGGTATCCGGAGCGTCGGCGGTATCCGGCAGGTCGGCGGTATCCGGCATGTCACCGGTGTCCGTAACGTCGCCCAGGACATCGGACCCAATTGGGTCCGTCCCGCAACCGATACATATCATCAGGCATGCCATCGACGTCAGCACTCCAGGAACGTGTCTTTTCACGATTCCTCCGCGAACCACGTTGAGATGTCACGAGTTTACAGTTTTGTCGTGCATAAGACCACTATGCCGCTTGACGTATTCTGTGTATTTCGCTGGCGAACGAGTCCCCGGTCCGATGGAACCGGTTGTGGCCCGGGTCACTCCAGACCTTCTTCCTCGCGGATAAGCTGGATCATTTCGCGGACGGCCTGGTCGAGGCCGACGAAGAAGCTGCGGGCCATGATGGAATGGCCGATGTTCAGTTCCTCGATTTCGGGGATGTGGCAGATGTCGCGGGTGTTGATGTAGTCAAGACCGTGGCCGGCGGCAACGGCTATGCCAAGCTGGCCACCCATGGCGGCGGCGGCGCGGATGCGTTCCAGTTCGGCGACACGGCGGGCCGGGTTTCTCGCGTCGGCGTAGAAGCCGGTGTGGATCTCGATCTGTTCGGCGCCGCAATCGACGGACGCGCGGACCTCGGCCGGATCGGGGTTGATGAACAGGCTGACCCGGATGCCTACCTTGTTCAAACGATTGACCGTCGCCGCTACCTCGCGCTCGCGGCCGACCACGGCCAGACCGCCCTCGGTCGTCAGTTCGGCGCGCTTTTCCGGGACCAGGGTTGCCATGTCGGGCCTGACGTCGCAGGCGATCGCCAGGACGTCCTCGTTGGCGGCCAGTTCCAGGTTCAGCAAGGTCTGAACCGTGTCGCGCATGATCCGCAGGTCGCGATCCTGTATGTGTCTGCGGTCCTCGCGCAGGTGAATCGTGATCTGGTCGGCCCCGGCCAGTTCGGCCATGCCCGCGCCCAACACCGGGTCGGGGTACTTCGTTCCACGCGACTGTCGCAGAGTCGCGATGTGATCAACGTTCACGCCAAGACGGATTCGATTCATTTCACCACCATGGAACGGGCGAATTGCGCGCCCGTCACGCAAGGATTTCGTCCCTGCCACAGGCCTGCAGGATCTGCTCCGCGTATGCCTGAACCTTGCCTTCGTCGCGCCCCTCGACCATCACGCGGATCTTCTTTGAAGTGCCGCTGTACCTGACCACGACACGGCCCTGGGCACCCAGTTCGGCCTGCACCGCGCGGATGGCCTCGTTCGTCTGGGACAGTGTCTCGATCGGCGGCCGATCGACCACGGCGCGGCTGTAATTAACCTGCGGGAACTGTTCGTATATCCCGGCCAGCTCGCTGAGGCGCTTTCCGGTTCGCAGCATCGTTTCCAGCACCATCAGGCCTGACAGGATGCCGTCGCCGGTTGTCGAGTGGTCCAGGAACAGAAGGTGCCCCGACTGCTCGCCACCCAGGTTGTAGCCGTCCGCCAGCATCCGTTCAACCACATAGCGGTCGCCGACGTCGGTGCGCGCCAGAGTCAACCCGTCACGGGCCAGGGCCAGTTCAAGACCCAGGTTGGACATCGTGGTTCCGACGACTCCTCCGCCTTTCAGGCGTCCCTCGACATGCATTTCGTGGGCGCAGATCGCCAGCACGCCGTCGCCGTTGACGATCTCGCCGTTTTCGTCGACCAGCATCGCCCGGTCTCCGTCGCCATCAAGCGCCAGTCCCACGTCGCAGCGCATCTCGCGGACCTTGCGACCCAGAGCCTTCGGATGAAGGGCTCCGCAGGATTCGTTGATGTTGGTGCCGTCCGGTTTGTCGCCGATTGTGACGACCTCGGCCCCAAGCTCGGAAAACACAAGCGGCGCGACCTTGTAGCCGGCCCCGTTCGCGCAGTCCAGGCCGATTCTGATGCCTTCCAGTGACATATCGCGTGGCAACTGGGATTTCAGGTATACGCAGTAACGTCCGACCGCGTCGTCGATCCTGCTCGCCCGTCCAAAATCCTTGCCCGTGGCGACCGGCGGCAGCCTGGACGGATTCAGGACGTATTCCTCCATCCGAAGCTCGATTTCATCGGGCAGCTTGAATCCATCGCGGCCGAAGAACTTGATTCCGTTGTCCATGAAGGGGTTGTGTGATGCCGATATGACGACCCCGGCGTCAGCCCTGTTCCCGATGGTCAGGTAGGCGATGCCCGGCGTCGGAATCGGCCCGACCAGAATCACGTCAGCGCCCATCGAGCAGATGCCCGCGGCCAGCGCGTTTTCAAACATGTAACAGGAGATGCGCGTGTCCTTGCCGATCAATATGCGCGTGCGGCCGGCCCCGCCGGGGAACATCACCGCCACCGCCCGTCCCAGCGCCATCGCTATCTCGGGCGTCATCGGATCGACGTTGGCGATGCCCCTGACACCGTCGGTCCCGAACAGCTTCCTTTCAGTGTTGCTCAAAGTGGCCTCCATACGGAATGGCGTTTGAAACGGCGCCGGTTCAACATCTGCTCAGCGCGGGACCTCAGCGGTTTCCTTCTGCACGATCAGGGTCACCGATTTGACGTCCTCGGAACACTTCAGCGCGGGCGGACGATCGCAACTGACCTTTATGCCGGAGTGCTTCTCTTCCTTCGCCTCGAATATTCCGGCGTCCACGTATGCCTCAAGTTTTTCCTGTCCGTTCTCGACCCTGAATATCGTTGGCAGCGGACCGTCCAGCGTGACGTCCACGACCGCCGGCGTGACCAGGCACCTGAACCCGGCCGGGCAGTTACGGACCTTCACGTCCAGCTTTTCAACCACCTTCTGTCCCATTATCTCGTTAACCGGGATCTCGACGCTGACCGTTTCCGTCTCCATGAACAGGAATTTGGATGACGGCTTCTGCAGCGGAATGTTTTCCAGGTAGACGTCCTTGTTGAACTTCCCGATATCAATCGGATAGGTGGCAAAGAAGTCGATGTCCTTGACCGCCGATCTGGCGCCTCGCACGTTGATCGTCGTGGGATTCGCCTTGGCCTGCTCGGACATCACCACGTATCCCTTCTGAGCGATGCCGACCAGGTTCAGCTTGACCTTGATAACCTTTTCAATTCTGGGCTCCACCTCGACGGTGAACTCGGGCGGGTATACCGACACGATCGTGATACCCTCGGTTTCCAGGGACTTGCGGATCACCTCGGTGTCGAACTTGAAAACCTTCTGGTTCTCGAAGCCGCGCAGGTCGACGATGTAGGGCGGGGGCACCGCGTCCTTCTTGGGACGGGTCCACTTGTAACGCACCAGGACCTTAATCTTTTTCGGCATTTCGCCCACGAAGATCAGGTCGTCTGAAAGCGCGTTGAGCTGCACCGGAATGTCGATCTCGACCTGGTTGCCCTGTTCGGTGCGCACCAGCAGGAAAAACACCAGAGCCAGGATCAGCGACAGCAGTTTGATACCAAGGTTCTCGCGGAACATCCTGACGAACCAGTTCCTTGACTGCCTGGCCCTGGCCGGAGTGAAGCGGCGGGCCGGCGTGGAAGCCTCACGTTCCTTGATCGGCGTTGCGTCTGTTTCGGTGGTCGGCATGGTCAATCCTTGCGTCTTCCAGGCCCGAAAAGCCTGATCAGTTCCTCGCGGAGCGTCTTGGCGTCGAATCCGCGGTCGATTTCGCCATCGTGAGCGACCGAGATCGTGCCGGTTTCCTCGGACACGATAACGACGACCGCGTCCGTGCTTTCGGTCAAACCGATGGCGGCGCGGTGGCGGGTGCCCAGATTCTTGTCAACACGAGGGTTTTCGGTCAGCGGCAGGAAGCAACCGGCGTGACTGATGCGTCCCTCGCGGATGATGCACGCGCCGTCGTGAAGCGGGTTCTCATGCGTCGGGATGAACATCGAAAAGAGCGCGTCGGCGGTCACCTTGGAATCCAGGGGAATCGCTTCTTCGGTGTAGGGGGTCAGGTCGGCCTCTTTTTCAAGCACGATCAGGGCGCCAAGCTGCTTTTCGGACAGGCGTTCCGCCGCGCGAATCACCTCGTCGTAGATGGTGCCGCCGTTCTTGTGCTGGCCAGCCAGGAACAGCGGATTGCGACCGACCTGGGACAGCGCCCGCCTGATATCCGGTTGGAAAAGGATGATCAGGATGACCAGCACGTAGTTGACGAACTTTTCCAGAATCCAGTGGACCGTGGTCAGGCCCAGGACCGAATCGTTCGACAGCACATAGACGCCGAGCACCAGGAAGACGCCCACCAGCATCTGCAGCGCGCGGGTGCCTTTTATTAGCAGCATCACCCGGTAAATAACGTAGTAGACGATGGCGATATCGATCGCCGCCGTTATCACCGCGGTTCTGCTGAAGTCGGCAAAGGGGTTCAATTCCGGCCCTCCGTGAGCGCGGCTCCTGATATTGCCGCCGCCACCTTGATTACGTCCAGCATCTCGAACACGTCATGGACCCTGATCACGCGTGCGCCCTTCAGGACCGCCGCGGTCACGGCCGCCGCTGTTCCAAAAACTCTCTCGGTCGGGTTCTTGCGGTTAAGGACGGCGCCGATGAACGACTTCCGCGATGGACCGACCAGCACCGGAAATCCGAGCGCCGCCAGCTTATCAGTATCCCGAATCAGAGCAAGGCTCTGTTCCGGCGTCTTCGCGAATCCAATTCCGGGATCCAGCCACACCCTGGATTTCGGCAGACCGGCGTCGATCACGTCCAGCACCGCGGGCAGGGTCTCGCAGACCACCGAACCCAGCAGGGACTGGTAGTTCGTGTGCTGCTGCATGTCCGCCGGCGTGCCGCGCATGTGCATCGCGACGGCGACAGGCCGATGGCTGACCAGTACGTCCCGCATTCCTGGATCGAACCGGAATCCCGACACGTCGTTGACGATGCAGGCGCCTGCCTGAATCGCCGCCAAAGCCACGCCGGCGTGCCTGGTGTCGACCGATATCGGCACGTCGGTCGCCCTGGCAACGGCTTCAATAATGGGGATAACCCTTTTCAGTTCCTCGTCTTCGTCGACTTGCGCGGCCCCGGATCTGGTCGTCTCGCCGCCGATGTCGATGATGTCCGCGCCCTGGGCGACCATCTGAAGCGCGCGGTCAAAAGCGATATCGGGGTGTACGTAGAGACCGCCGTCCGAGAAGGAATCCGGAGTGATGTTCAGGATTCCCATCAACAGCGGGCGTCTGCCGCAATCAAGCGCGGCCGCGGCGATTCCTTCTGCCTTTTGTTCGACGGCATACATGGGGTTCATATTAAGGCTTAACACGGGTAAACGGCAAACCCGCGCAGAAGGGTTTTTGCGGTTTGTCGGAACCTCACTTTGCTGCTATCTTTCCGC
>JAGOFO010000097.1 GCA_017997155.1 Myxococcota bacterium | reverse complement strand
GGCAGGGGTCGTTCAGGTCAGAGCGTCAGGTGCTGCTGTTTCGCAGGTCGCTGCTCGGATTTCTGGCGATGTGTCTGTTTTTCCTTGGTATCGAGCGGCTGCCGCTTTCGACGGCGGTCGTGCTGAACCAGTCTTCCCCTGTTTTTACCGTGATCTTTTCTGCGATCCTTCTGAAGGAACACCGTGCCCTTCACGTTCTGCCCGTGGCCTTGATAGCTTTTGTTGGCGTGGCGCTGCTGGTCGGTCCGGAGATGGCGTCGTCTGGAATCTGGGTATCGCTGACACTGCTGTCGGCCGTGCTCTCCGCGCTTGCCTATGTGACGGTCAAGCAGCTTTCGGCCACCGAGTCTTCGCCCCTGATCGTCTTCTATTTTTCCGTCTGGGGCACTCTGTTCTCGATCGTGCTGATACTGGTGGCGCTCGCTTCCGGCAGTGACTATCTGGACTGGCCATCGATCGCGGTACATCTGGCCGATCCGTGGACCGTGGTGGTGCTGTTGTGCGTGGGTATGTTCGGTATCTTAGGACAGCTGCTGATGACCGCGTCCTACGCCAGGGCGCGCGCGTCGCAGGTCAGTCCCTTTTCCTTCTTCAACCCGCTGTTTTCATATGTGATCGGTGTGGCGGCATTTTCAGAAACTGTTACTCTTTACAGGATCATGGGCGGAGCCCTGGTCATTGCCGCTTCGGTGCTCGTCCCATTCATAGGCTCCCGAAGCGAATCGTCGTCGAAGCCTGGTTGATGCCGGATCCGGCCCCGGAAGGCCGGAGTGGCTTGTTCAACTGGGTTCGTCTGTATTGCCAGAGGTGTTGTTGCCGATGAAAAAGACCCTGCTGTTCCTGTTGCTGTCCCTGGTCTTGAATGCCTGTTCCGACCCGGTTGCGGGCACCGACGTGATAGACGACGCCTCCACGCAGGACGTTGTCGAGGTTCCCGGCGTCGAGTGGTGTCCTCCGGCTGAGGCCGTGGATTCCAGAACCGGGGCCCTTCCCCGACCGGTCGTCGAGAAGACCTGGGATGTAGGAATGGTTCCGGCGACCGAATCGACTCGCTCCGGACTGGTGGCGGTAGACGCGCAGGACGAAACCGAGATGGCGATTTTTGAATCGTCGCTTGGACTTAAGCGCGCTCACCCGGCGCTTGCCGGCCTGTCGGTCTACGTTCACGGCGACGATGAATGGGCCGGTGTGCTCGAGTCGTGTGCCCCGGCCATCCCGTCCAGTGACGAGGCGTATGTGATCAGGTGGTCGGTGGACGACGACGGCAATCAGGCTGTTCACATCGTGGCGCCATCCGCGGCAGGTCGCCGGATGGCATGGAAGACGGTCAGGCAGGTGCCCGGAAATCTTGCCGGAACCGAACTTTTCATCGCGGACGCTCCGTCCTCGGCGCGACGCGGGGTGATCGAGACATTCTACGGTCCGGTCTACGAAGAGGCGGATCGCCTGGCGCTGCTGCCCGTTCTGGCTGAGATGAAGTTCAATGTGTACTTGTACGCCGGCAAGATGGATCTGTACACGGACTGGGTCGGAACCTACTGGATGGATGAATGGCCGGCCGACTACATGGCCATGCTCGGACGGCTGGTCGATGCGGCCAAGTCTGTCGGCATCTCTCCAGGCGTGCAGATCCGGATTGACGAAGGCTCGGTAGTCTTTTCCAGTTCCCAGGACCTGAGTGCCTTCGTCGGCAAGGTCCGCATGTTGAAAGACACCGGTTTCGAACTGTTCAGTCTCAGCTTCGACGACACGGCAAGGGAACTGAAGGGTGACGATGTCGGTGCATTCGAATCCTACGACCACGCGATCATCGATTTTTCCAGGCGTGCTTTCGAGGCGATTCATGCCGAGATGCCAGACCTGAAGCTCGGATGGGTGCCTACAGATTATTTCAGCGGTTCCGAGACGGCGCAGGCCACCTTGACGATGGCGGGCGAACAGATTCCGCCATATGTCAGCATCGGCTGGACCGGCCGGGAAGTCATTCCCGAGACGATATCCGTTGCCGACGTGGAGGAAGTGGCGGAATGGATCAAGCGCAAGCCGCTGCTTGGCGACAACTATCCGGTGATCGATAACGCCGGTGCCCGTGTCTTCCTGGGGCCGCTGGCAGGTCGGGCCGCTGATCTTCCTGGTCACCTGGACGGCATCCTTTTCAACCCGATGCCGAATCCTTTCGCGTCGCTGCCCGCCCTGGCCACTTGTGCCGACTACGCGTGGAACCCGGTCGCTTACGAACCGTGGAGTTCGGCTGACTCGATGGCGCGAATGCTTGGCGGCTCAAGTGACGGCGCTTCGGCGCTGCTCCTGCTTGCCCGGACTAACCAGTCGACGTTCTTCTTCGGGGCCATGGCCCCGGAGCTGAAGGAAATAATCGACCCGATCTGGGTGGTGTGGGACCAGGGAGGGACTCCGGACACTACCGCGTTGGCGGAGGTGTTCGCGGAGTTCGTGGCGCTGCCGGGGCTCTGGGAATCTGCCGGGCCTTCTGAACAGATTCGCGCGGCGCTGCAGCCCTGGGTGACACAGCTTGGCGTATACGGACGCGTTGGCGGCCTGGCCATCGGGATCATCAATACCCTGGCGGCTGGTCAACCCCTGGATTCGGTGACGATTCAGGATTTCATGACCGGTTTCGATGAGGCGATGGCCGTGGATCGGCTTCCGACCGGTCCGGTTGTGAGGGATTTTCTTGAAAAGGTGCGTGGCATTCTTGAGTCGGGTCCCGCCTTCGTATGGGACGCTGGCTGCGAGGGAGCCGGCACAGGCGCTGCCTGGACGAAGATCAGTGATTCCACGTTCCCGCGTGGCCCGTTGATCCAGATGTCCGACAGGGACACGGTAACCATCCTCTGGCGGACCGCGGAACCGACCGATCAGGAAGGCTGCGTCGACTATTCATGGGGCGAAAATTCGCGCACCAGGTGCGGTGTCGCCGATCAGAACGGCCAGTACGAGGTCAAGCTGGACAGGCTTCCGCCGGGAACCGAGATTCAGTACAAGGCGCGGGTGGGGGATCTTTCCACCACAACGCTGTCGTTCAGGACCATGCCGGACCGTCCAGTTCCGATGAAGTTCGCGATGTTCGCCGACATTCACAACAACGAGGAAGCCATGCGCAGGGCCTCGGACACGATCCTGAACGAAGGCGTGGACTTCGCCGTGGCGGTCGGTGATCTGACGGGGCAGGGCCTTCCCGAGGAATTCGACGTGACTTTCCGCGGGTGGCAGGACCTGGGTAGCCGCATGAACATCTGGAGTGTCCCCGGCAACCACGACGAAAAGAATATCCAGGGCTATTTCGACGCGATGGCCATGCCTCACGGGAACCAGGACGAGACTGGATTCGAGGAGGCCTGGTGGTCCAGGCGAATTGGAAACGTCTGGATGGGCGGCGGCTGGATTCGTGACTTCTACCTGTCGCCACCTGAAGTCGAGTGGGGAGAGGTCGGTTGGTTCAAGAAGCAGTTTGAGTCCGAGGAATTCAAGACGGCCAAGTGGAAGCTGTTCTTCATTCATCAGCCGGCCTATTCGGTGCAGTGGGACGACTCCTGCGTGTTTGACGGGGAAACATGTCTGAAGGTGACTCTGATTCCGTTGATGTCGCAGTATGGCCTTCAGGCCAGTTTCCACGGTCATATGCACGGTATCGAGTGGGCTGAACTGGACGGCGTGAACATGTTCACGATCGGTGGTCTGACCGGGACCATGGATGAGGAAGTCTGCCAGCCCAAGGAGGGTTTCCCCGAACCGTGGCACAGCATCTACGGAACGGCCCCGATGGCGATTGTCGAGGCCGGCTGTGAGGAACTCAAGGTAAGGATCATGGACCTGGACGGAAACGAGCTGGCTGTTGTCGACGTTCCCGAGGTGCCGATTCGATACAAGGACCCGATCAAGTTCATGAGTTTCAACCTGCGTCTGCCTTTTGACAGCGAGCCAGGCAAAAAGTGGGATGAACGCAAAGGGCCGATCGTGGATGTGATCCGGGACTTCGCTCCGGACATCATGTCCATACAGGAAGGCTACACTCAATCAATGAATCATATCAGTGAGAACATCGAGAACTTCGCCTGGATCGGGGATGGGCGCACCGGGAGCTTCCCCGATGTCGATGAATACTCGGCGATCTTTTATCGTACCGATCTGTTCGAGTTGATCGAGACCAAGACGCTCGCGTTAAGCGACACGCCGGAAACACTGGGCACGATGTTTGACCAGCAGGACCAGTTGTATCCCCGGGTTGTTACCTGGGGACACTTCAGGCGGCTGTCGGATTCGTTCGAGTTCGACGTGTTTTCCACACACTGGGATCATACCGGTGTCGATGGCATCCGCGAAAAGATGGCGGTCGTGACGCTGGAACAGATGCGTGAACTGGCCGATGGCCGTCCATCGGTTGTCGCTGGCGACTTCAACTGCGGTTATCAGTCGGTACCGTACAACATCATGACCGGCGCAGCCGAGTACGAGGGCGTTTCAGGAGATTTGATCGACACATGGACCGAACTTGCCATGCCCGAAGAGGGCACGTATCACGCCTTCACCGGCGTTGTCACCGGTGACAGGATCGACTGGATCATGCACGACTCCGGTTTCTCGGGTTTGTCAGCCGATGTCATCGACACGTCGTTTGACGGTATCTATCCCTCGGATCACTTCCCGATGGCCGCCGAGTTCCTCATCACCAAGCCGTAGATCCGTGTCCCGGCACGCAAGCCGACTTCGGTTTCAGGATTTCAGCGCAGGGCTTCGAAGCCAGGGGAAGTCCTTTCAACCGGCTTGCCGGAGGCCGGATCACGAACGATAAACAGCACGTGGACGCCTTCCATGCCGGCCGCGATCTCAAGGGATTTGTCGACTCCCATCACGGCGAACGCGGTGGCCAGGCCGTCCGCCCTGGTGTTCATCGAGGTTCCTGAAGTCACGACCACGGTCACGCCGAGAACACTGGTCGGAACCGGTCGTCCGGTAGTTGGGTCAAAGATGTGGTAGTAGTCCGTGTCGCCGATTCGCACAGGCTGCTCGTAGTTGCCGCTTGTCGAGACCGCTGCCGGTCCGGTCAGATTCAGGACCGTCCAGTTCGCGGTCGGGTCGAGCGGGTGCCGGATTCCGATGCGCCACGGCTTTTGGGCGGCCGTGTTTCCGATCAAACCGATCTCGCCTCCGACTTGCACGATTGCCGATTCGACCTTTCGAGCGGCGAGATGTTCGATCGCGCGGTCGACGGACCAGCCTTTAACGATGCCGCCGAGGTCAAGCTCAATCCCCGGTCTGGCACGGGTGATCTGCCACGAGCTCCGATCGGTCCGTTTCAGGTCGACTAGTCCCCACCCGACATTTTCACGGGCCGCGTCGATCTGTGCGTCATCGGGCATTTTTCCGGTCGCGGCCGCGTCCTGCCAGAGCTTCTTGAGCGGCCTGATAGTGATGTCGAAGGCGCCCCGCGTCATCTGGGAAACTCCGATTGAGCTTCCCACTGCGTCGCCGAGTTCTTCGGATACGTCGACGGGTGCTGTTCCCGGTGTAGCGTTCAGCCTTCCAAGTTCCGAGGTCGGGTCGAACGCGTTGAACACGACACCAGTGTCCACCAGGATACGCCACGGCACATCTGGGGTTTCCGCTCCCGGCATCGGCACAAACTGAACCCGCGCCGGAATTCCGGCGTAGACCGAGCCATTCCTGGATACCGTGCCACGCTCGTCATCGTACAGACCGGCGAGCCGGAAGACCGCCAGACCGGCGAGCGCCAGCACCACGGTAGCTGCTATTCCCGCCCCAACCATCTTCGAGTCGGCACGTCTGTTTCGAGGCATCCTCCGCTCCTTCAGTCTTCCCGGTCGGGTTCTGCGCCAAGCATGGGATCCCGTCCGTGAACCAGATTGATTTGTTCGACCAGCGTCGGAAGCCGGCCTTGTTCGATGGCGTCCCGCACGTTTTGCATCAGGCGGGAATAGTAGTGAAGGTTATGCGTGGTGTTGAGCACGTTGGAGAGAATCTCGCCGGACACGAACAGATGACGCAGGTAGGCCGCCGAGAATCGCGAGCATACCGGGCAGTCGCATTCAGGATCGATCGGCGACAGGTCGTCGCGGTACCTGGTGTTCTTGACATTCAGGCGGCCGATGCTGGT
Source organism: Myxococcota bacterium (assembly GCA_017997155.1). Classification (GTDB taxonomy): domain Bacteria; phylum Myxococcota_A; class UBA9042; order DTJE01; family DTJE01; genus JAGOFO01. Next base: position 2,073 of record JAGOFO010000097.1, on the reverse strand, counting down.
CAGGTAGGTCCCGTTTCGTCCACATCTGGTCGGGAATACGCAATCGAACATGTCGATACCGCCGGCAACTCCGTTCGGAAGGTCGGCCGGCATCCCGACGCCCATCAGATACCGCGGCTTGTCGGGCGGCAGGGCGGCTGCGGTCGCGGTAGCCACAGGATACATCTGGTGCGGCGGTTCGCCGACCGACAGCCCTCCTATCGCGAAACCGTCGAAGTCGAGGCCACGCAGCGCGGACGCATGCTGAAGCCTTCGCTGGATATCAAGGCCTCCCTGCACTATCCCGAAAACGGCTTGATCGCGGCGGGTTCTGGCTTCCACGCAGCGGCGCGCCCAGGCGGTCGTCAGTTCGAGCGCCTGATCCAGTTCGGACGCAGGGGCGGTTGATGGAGGACATACGTCCAGAACCATCGCGATATCCGAGCCGAGTTTTTCCTGTGTGGCAATTACCGATTCCGGAGTGAAATCGATCGGGTCGCCGTTGATGTGTGATTTGAACGAGACGCCATTCGCGGACAGCTTGCGTCGATGCGAAAGGCTGAAGACCTGAAATCCGCCCGAGTCGGTAAGTATCGCGCCCTGCCATCCCATGAAGCGGTGCAGGCCGCCATGGGCCGCGACTATATCCGGTCCGGGCCGCAAGGCCAGATGATATGTGTTGCCCAGGATCAGTCCGAATCCGGCCGCGGCCACGTTTTCCGGCAGCATGCCCTTGACCGTGCCGAGTGTTCCGACCGGCATGAAACAGGGAGTTTCGATGACTCCGTGCGGCGTGTGAAGCCGACCCCGCCTTGCGCCGGTCAGCGTGTCGGTCATCAGCAGTTCGAACTTGAAGTCCGGTGACATCGGAACCTCCGGTGGCCGCGAGGCGGCCGGAACCTTACAGAATCAGCATCGAGTCGCCGTAGGAATAGAACCTGTAGCCGCGCTCGACGCCCTTGCGGTAGGCATCAAGGATTCTTTCACGTCCGGCAAGCGCCGACACGAGCAGTATCAGCGATGACTTCGGGATGTGGAAGTTAGTCAGCATGCCGTCGATGATTTGAAAACGATATCCGGGTGTTATCAGTATGGATGTCTGGTCGGAGCAGGCAGTGACCCGGCCATTAGTCGCCGCGGCCTCAAGTGTTCTGACCACGGTGGTGCCAACGGCGATCACGCGGCGACCTTCCTCTCTGGCGTTGTTGATGGCGGCGGCGGCCTGCCGGGGGATGGTGTAGCGCTCCGTGCCGACGTCGTGCAGCCTGACATCATCGGTCCGCACCGGTTTGAATGTTCCAGGTCCGACGTGCAGGGTGATCGACTCGGTCAGCACGCCTTTTTCTCGAAGGGCGCCCAGCACGTCGGGGGTGAAATGGAGACCGGCGGTTGGTGCGGCCACTGCCCCCGTGTTGGCCGCGTAGACCGTCTGGTAACGTTGAAGGTCCAGTTCGTCGTGCGTGGAATCGGGCCGTTTGATGTATGGAGGCAACGGCATGTGGCCGAACCGTTCAAAGATTGAACCGGCCCCGTCCGAGGCCGATGAAACGACCACGACACGCGCGAGACCGTCCGTGATCGATTCAACCAGAAGTCCGGTTCCGGTCGGATTCCCATCCCGGTCAAGGCAGTCCAGAACAGTTCCCGCGCGCAGTCCGCGATGCGTTCGGTACATAGCGCGAAAGCTGTTGCCATCAACCGTCGTCGCCAGAAGCTCGACCCGCCCGCCAGCCGGTTTTGCAGCGAAGAGTCGCGCCGGGAATACCTTGGTGTCGTTAAGAACCAGGCAGTCTCCGGGTCGGAAGAAGTCGACCACGTCGGCAAACAGATGGTCGGTTGGCTCGCCCCCGGGGATCGGCAGCCTCATCAGACGGGATTGATCGCGTCGGTCCGCGGGCACCTGGGCGATCCTGTCCGCGGGCAGGTCGAAGTCATAGCTGTCCAGCCGATACTGTTCCGGGATCCCTTCGGTCACGCGCGCCACCCCGGGCAAAAACCGGCGCTATTGTATACGAAACGGCCATCTTGACCACCCGGTCCCGCCCGTGTAGGGGCGAATTACATTCGCCCTTCTGCGACAGGGTCAGGGTCAGG
>JAGOFO010000004.1:19136-38958 GCA_017997155.1 Myxococcota bacterium | reverse complement strand
TCCGCGTCGCACGATCCGGCGACGAAACGGCATCCGTCGCAGCACGGACTGACCGTATCGCACTGGCATTCCGGGCCCAGTTTGAAGACTGAAACGGCGTAATGCTGGAGTCCGCCGTAGGTGCTGCCCCATGTCATCGTGTGGTTGGCGTGATCCCATGTGTCGTGGATATTGATGGTCGAGGTGCCTTCCTGATACCCGTATCCGAGCATCGTGTGGTTGGTGACGTGGATCAGCACCGGTCGACCCGCGTCGATCTCGGCCTTGAACTGATCGAGAGTGAATCCGAGTGTGTTTCCATTGTGTCCGAGGATGTACTGGTTGAAGTTTTCAAGAACCGTGTAGCCGCGGGATTCGAAGAAGACGCGCAGTCCATGGCCGCCGTCACGCTTCGTTTCTTCCGCGGGCACATAGTCGTACGTGGGTGAACCATCGGTGTAGTAGTAGAACCTGGTCGATCCGTCGATGTTGGTCAGTCTCGACTGATTGGTTCCCATGAAATCCGCCGTGCAGTCGGCGTCATCGTGTCTGGTCCAGCCGCCGGTGATGTAGGGATCCTGGGTGGTACTTTCCGTTTCGACCCAGTAGTCGTCGACGTGACCGCGCGCGGTTCTGCCGTCGATTCCGGAGTTCGTGGCGCTCAAGGGACATTCCCCCTCGCCCCAGGACGCGTTGTTCAAGGGCATCACGCCGCTGTTGGTCGGTCCGGAGTACATGTATGTGTAGCCCGTGCGATCGTAGTAGCCGGCCATCATCGCGGCCGAGGTCGCCGAACAACCGTAACACCAGTCGAAGGCGGGAACCTCGGTCATGGAGGCGGTGACCGTGTTCGAGGACAGGGCGGCCGCCGACATCCGGAAACCGACCGGCGGTCGTCCCGAGATTGTGATTTCGTCGACCATGCGTCCGTTTGAATCCTTGAACAACCTGACATCCATCAGGTTAGCCTGCTGGAATTCGTCCACCGCGTGGCGCAACAGTTCGGTTTGCAGCGAGTCGGGTGCCAGGACCGGCGCGATACGGTTCTGACCCGCACCGCGCGAATAGTCCAGATCCTGGAGCAGAACCGGTTGCGACACGCCGAGGGCCTCCTGATGCGAGACCGTTGTGTCGGCCGAACCGGAGCATCCGACGGTGAACCACGTGAAAAGCGCTATGGCGATTAGCGAGCACAATCTGGACATGGAGTCTCCCGAAACTGGTCGGAAGCTGCTGGAGTCTTCCGAAACCGGTCTGTATATGTTCAGGTTCCCTATAGATCATTGATGCGGGGCAGTCAAACCGTTCGCCAGGTTGGACCGCGCCGGTCACGGGGGTGGCCCGCATCGGCGGCCGTCAACCACCGAAGTACCGTCGCCGCCACCCCGAAGACCTGCTTCGGGAACCATCCACCATCCACCGACCCGTCCCGGTCATGCAGGCAACTCCCGTTGCATCCCATGCGTTCGTTCCTGTTCCCGACTTTGACACACTTCTCCTTCAGTCAGGGGTAGGTTACTTGCAGGTTCTCCTTGAATGAAGGAGAATTGATACGTAATATCTCCCTGGTTCAAGGAGAATTGTCATGGATGATAAGTCATTGCCGGTCAATCCCGAGTTCCGTGCCGTGCTTGCTGAAAAGCTGGCGGATTCAGCACTTGGACGACTTCCGGATGTGACCCCCCGCCGTCATTCCGGGCTGGCGCAGTTTCCTGGGAAAGCCACGGCCGTAATCGGGATGCGCCGCGCCGGCAAAACGTTCTTTCTGCATCAGCTTCGGGCGGCAGATATCGCGGGGGGCGTGGCCCCGCGGCAGTTACCGTATGTCAATTTCGAAGACGACAGGCTTCTGGGGATGGATTCGTCCGGCCTGGCCGTGATGCTGGAAATGTATTATCGGGAAAATCCCGACCTGCGGGGTGGTGACGCGCGCGTTCTGTGGTGTCTTGACGAGGTTCAGGTCGTTCCCGGCTGGCAGCTTTTCGTGCGCCGGCTGCTCGACGCTGAAAAGACCGAAGTCGCCATCACCGGGTCGTCGGCTGCGATGTTGTCCAGGGAAATCGCCACCAGTCTGCGCGGCCGCGCATGGACCGTGAAAATATTCCCGTTTTCGTTCGACGAAGCGCTGCGGCATGCCGGCCTTTTTGTGCCGGATGGCCGCACCACGCTTTCTTCGGCGAAACGAACCGCCGTGGAAGCCCAATTCCTGGAGTACCTGAAGACCGGCGGCTTTCCTGAGGCGCAGGGCAGGGCGCCCGAGGTCCGCTGGCAGTTGCTGCGTGATTACGTCGACGTCGCCGTGCTTCGCGACGTAGTCGAGCGTCACGCGGTCACCAACGTGGCCGGGCTTCGGTGGTTGGTGCGTCATCTGCTCGGCAACGCCGGAGGCCTGTTCAGCGTCGAAAAATTCCACGCCGCGCTGAAGTCATCGGGCATTTCGGTCGGCAGGGACACGCTGCATGAATACGTCGCCCATGTGCAGGACTGCTTCCTGGTGCGGACCGTATGGATGGAATCGGCTTCCGAACGCCAGCGCATGGTCAACCCGCGCAAGGTCTATCCGATCGATCCGGGGCTGATACCTTTGTACGACCGGTCGGGCCGCTCGAACCTCGGTCATGCTCTTGAAACGGTCGTCCTGCTTGAACTGGAGCGTCGCGGGGCCGAAATCACGTACGTCAGGACGCCTGAAGGTTATGAAGTCGATTTCCTGGCGCGTCACACCGATGGTTCGTCCGAACTGATCCAGGTGTGCGCCGATGCCCTTGACCCTCAGACCGCAACCCGCGAAATCCGGGCGCTGGACGAAGCCGCCCGCGTTTTCCCGGGCGCCACGCCCCGCCTGTTGACGGCGACCCAGACCGGATTCCCGTCGTCCCTGCCCCCTGCCATCACCGCCGAACCGGCCTGGCAATGGATTGTCAGGGGATAGTCGGAAAAGCGGTTTCGACGACGACATGTACGACGCCTTCAGGCTCGGCGAAATGCTGATGTGAACCGGATTTCCACGGAACGCAACGTGACCACATATGGCTTATGTTGACGATACTTCCCGGAAAACCATTTCAAGCCATGCTGGACTGCATCATTCACGGCGGAGGCTCCGAGGCCATTGCGTACAGGAGGCTTTTCATCTCGAAGGGCTTCAGACCGGGATTCTTCGAGAGGATCAGCGCCGCCACGGCCGAAAGATGGGGGGCCGCGAAGCTGCTGCCGATCTCCAGGATGTGGCCTCCACCAGGCTGGGGAACGCGGACATAGTATCCGCTGGCAAGGAACTCCGTGAAGCAGCGTGGTTTCAGTTTGAAGAAGAACTTCAGCGGATCGTCCACCTCGGTCCAGTAGACCTTTATCAGGTTCGAGAAGACCGAGGGAAAGCTCGGCATCTCGTAGTTTTCCCCGGCCGCGACCATGATCCTGTCGCGGTAGTACGCCTTTTCTACCATCCGATGGAACGATTCGAAGTGGGCCGCGCCACGGCTGACCAGAAGGCCGCTGCTGACATTGATCACGTCACAGTGCTCGATGGCCCAGTCGATGCCGGCAAGCAGCACTCTGGCCTTGCCTCCGGCGCGAGGCGTGCCGTCGGATTCGGTTCCCGTGCATTTCAGGACCCGCACGCTGTAGATTTCGGCCTCGGGAGCCAGTCCCGCGATTATGCCGGCGCAGGCGGTTCCGTGTCCGGCAACGTCGATTCCGTCATGTGGCGCGGCGACGATTTGACCGTCCCGCTCCTCGAGAACCACGCCGCCCGCGACGTGGCCGCTCAGGTCGGGATGGGTGCTGTCAACGCCGCTGTCGACCACGGCCACCTTGACGCCGCGTCCGGTCGAACCGGCCAGCCATCCGGCAGCATCGACATGTCCCAGAATTCCGTTCTTCATTCCGGAATTGACCTCAGAAATCGAAATCGCCGTTTTCGGGCCGCCCGGCCTTAAGCATCCTCAAAACGCCGTCGAGGATCTGCCCGAGCGACTCTTCGGCCTCCGGCCCGAACTCGGAGATTGCCCTGAGCGCCCCGACCAGTTCGGAGGTCCTGCGCCCCTTGCCCGTCAGATCGATGTCGCCGATAGTTCCGGCGATGTCGTCGAATGCGACCCTCGCCAGATCGCCGCGGCTGGATGCGTCGTCCCCGGCAGCCTCGGTGGCCAGTTTCAGCGCCCGCAGCAGCAGCGAATCCGCCATCTGGTTCGCGTTGAACAGGGCGAGCGTCGCCGCGCACACGGAACCGAGCATCGATATAAGCTCAATGTCACGCTGCTCGAACCGTTCCTTGTCCAGCAACTCCAGCACGCCGATCGACGTGTCGTCCGCGATCAGCGGCGCGACCAGGACCGAACGCCGACCGGCCTCCACCGACCCGGGTACCTCGTCGCCCGGCCAGGCGTCGTTACCGGATTTGACATAGGCGCTGAGTCGTCCCGAGGCGGCGGCGCGACCGGCGAAACCCTTTCCGGCGGGAATCGGTGTCGAGACCGGATCCATTCCGGCGGCGCATGTGGGTGTCAGCAGGCCGGTCTCGCGTTCGAACACGAAGATCACCGCCGCGGGCGCCCCGGTCAGTTTCGTGGCAAGTTCGGCGAACTGCCGCAGCGAAGCCTTCAATTCCGGCACGCGGGAAAGCTGGGCCACCGACTGCACGGTGTTCATAATCTCTTGAATCGACTCGTGAAACAGTGACAGCCTTCGTTGCAGCCTTTCCGCGTGCCTCTGCAACTCGACCAGTTCTGCCTGCCCCTTGACCGATTCCACCAGTGTCCGGGGGTCGAATTCGGCCTTGTACAGGAAGTCGTGCGCCCCAAGCTTCAGAAAGTTGACCGGCGCCTCCTGGCTGGGGAAGCCGGTGATCACGATGCATCTGATTCCGGGCAGCAGCTTCTTGATCTCCGAGAACATCTCGTCGCCGTTCTTGCCCGGCATGCGGACGTCGGTGATCAGGACGTCGAACGATTCCCTGCGGCACAACTCAATCGCTTGAATCGGGCTTTCCAGGGATACCACGTCGTAATCGGTCATGCTCTTGAGTATGAGTTCGTATTCGACCAGGTTGTCGGGCTGGTCGTCAACGATCAGCACCCTTGTCCTGTCAGACATCGCCAGCCTCCCCGCATCTGAACCTTACCGTCAGAGTCGTGCCGACTCCCGGGGTGGACTCGACAGCCACATCGGCCCGGTGGGCAGCAAGTATACTAAGACTGATGCTCATTCCGAGACCAGTGCCGCGGCCCGTCTCCTTCGTCGTGAAGAAGGGCTCGAAGACCCTGGCGCGCGTCTCCTCGTCCATGCCGCACCCGTCGTCGGATATCTTCATCTCAACGATGTCGCCCGAGTGACGTGTCGAGATCGTGATACGGCCTCCAAGTCCGCCATCGGCCTTCCTGGCGTCCACGATGGCGTCGCGGGCGTTCAGGATGAAGTTGATTACCGCCTGCTGGATCTCTTTTGGAAGACCCTTCAATGCCGGAACATCGCCGAGATCCGCGACCGCCTCGATCTTTTCGTTGCCCAGCAGGTCCTTCGAGATCATCAGAGCGTCACGAATCACCGTGTTGATGTCGTAGTCATGCCTGGACGCGATGTCAGATGGCTTCGCGAACGAGCTCAGCCTGTTGGACAACTCGGTGCAGCGCTTCACGTTCCTGATGATCAGTTCAAGGCCCTCCTGGATGTCCACCTGGCGTCCCGTCCTGACGCCTTCGAGCAGCAGTTCCGATCGGAGCCGGACCGGGTTCAGGGCGTTCTTGATCTCGTGTGCCACGCCACCGGATACCGTCCCCAGAACCGCCTGCCGCTCGGACGAAATCAGCTTCTTCTGAGTGGCTTTCAAGTCGTCGTATGCAGAATCGCGTTCCTTCAGGTTCTGCTGGATCTGGTCGACCATCCTGGCGTAGGTGCCGGCCAGGTCCTGAAGCTCCGACGCATAGAAGTCCGTGTTCATCAACCCGGTCGCGTTTTCGTGGTGCACCGGATCCGTTTTGTCCCCGGTCGCGAATTTCTCGCCGATGCGCACCAGTTCATCAAGCGGCCCAGCCACTCTTCGTCGCAGGGCGAGCACGTAGAACGCGCTGATCGCGATCATGAAAATGGTCAGGACGGCCACGATTCCAAGCATTGTCCAGACAAAGGTGTCGAACAGCGACCGAAGGTTCGAGTAGATCGAAGTCTGGCCACGAAGCTTGAATGCCAGCGTTCCCCGGAGTTCCCCATCGACGAAGACCGGCGTCATCATCAGGTACTGAGATGACTTCCTCAATCCCGGTTCGGCGGATTTCGGACCATTCGGAGACTGTTTCACGACCGTCTTATTCGGCGGTCGACCGTCGTCCGACAGCGCCAGGATATCGAGCCGATCGATCTGGCAGGGATCGTCCCGATCGGATGATCCTGCGAGGGGAAGGAGTTCCTGATCGAAGAGCTTGAAGCATTCCACGGAATCGGCGCCCCGGGCGAGCCTTGAGTAGTACCTGGAGGATTCCCGCAGAAGATCCGAATGGCTGGCGATCGTGGATTGATTGGGAAGCTTGACTCCGAAAGGCCTCTCCTGAGAAGGAGAGGCCCCGTTTTCCGTTTCAAACTCGGGTTTGTCTCCCAGATAGGCGGTCAAGACTTCCCTGACCATCCTGTTTTCCGCGAGGTTCCTGTGCGTGGGGGACGTGCAGTCGTCGCCTGTCGAGACGCCGATGAGGAGCACGCCCGTCGGCCGAAGCGACAGCCCGTAACCGGAATAGAGCACCACGCGCAGTTCGGTGATGCCCGATGAGTGCTCACAGGACGAAAATGGCGCCGGCCTGACGCGCAGGGATGATCTGGCCGGGCCCAGCCCTTCCAGGGAAGGTGGTTCCGGCGCTCTTGCCGGGTCGAAGCCTTCCCGGTACGCCGAGGCGACGTGCGCTTCCCGCGGGGGCGTCGTCAGCACCCGGAGATAGGCCACGCCGCCGTTCTTCCGCAAAACCTTCTCGAGCCGATTCTTTTCCTTCGAGGATGCGCGAAACAGTTCATCCAGCTTGAAACTGGACACCGCGGTATAGATGGAGCCGGCCGAGTGTATCGCCTCGCGGTGCAGAGCCTGTTCCTCACCCTTGAGCCTTTCCATCTTTCCGAAGAAGACGAAGGCCACGATCAGGAAGGCAGAAACGATCAGGGTCACGATCATTCCCAGGAACATGCCGAACGAACCAAGAAGGCGCCTGTTGAGATCCGGGGGCGACGGCAGGTTCGCGTGATTTTTCATCGCGGGGCCTCCGTTCCATCACGAGCCCTGGCAACGCAACTTCGTCCCAGCGCGGTCTGCAACCCGGACAGTGATTGATCGGTCGTCTTCCGGCCCGTCAGAATGTCGACCAGGAAGACTTCGACCGTCCTTCGGGTCGCCTCGTCCAGCCTGAAGCAGGAATGTCTGAAGACATCCGAGGATACGTCGCAGGTCTGCCCGGGTGCGCCAGTCAGGGCCGAGAGACGGCGAATCGCATCCAGAAGCGATTCGGGAGAACACGTCCCCGGCGTGTTTTGACCCCTGGGGATCAATCCGGGTGCCACGATGTTGATCTGGTTGATGATGTCCGTATCGCTGCATTCGTTCAGGACGCCCGTTCTTGCCGGCAACTGAAACTGCTCGATGAATATGGCTTTCTGGACCGTGCCTGAGAGCATGTCCACGGCAAGTCGGACTGCCCGGGCATGTTTTGTCGGGCCTGTTTTCCCCGTAACCTCGAGCGAGTATGGAATCACCAGAGCGAGTCCGTCGCCATCCTCGCATCCGGATGATTCGGAGCCTTCCAGAAGCCGCGCGAACGAAACCCGATCAAGCCCGCCGCATGTGGTGGATATCGACCTGGGCCCGAAAAGGAGCCTGGGAACCTCGTTGGAGTAAAACCAGCAGGAACCGGGCGTTTCGGGCGCGTCGGCGAGAAATCCCTGGACGAGTCTTCTGGACATCTGGCGGTTCTGGCTTCCGGAAAGGAAGTCGTCATCGTCCCTGAATGGACCATCAGCCTTCTTCAGCATCTCGATCGCGGCGCGAGCGGTTTCCGTGTCGACCAGGAGCTTTCCGTTCGAATCGATCGGCCAGAGGGGCTCCCTGGTCCGGACGATCGCCAGGAAAAGTCTGTGGATGTCCTGGCCGTCGCAGACAATCCACCTGTCGGGAACCGATGCGGGGTCGTCGAGCCAGGCGCTGATGGTCCTTGTCCATAAAACGTCGGGCGTGACGGTCTGGTCGGACTCGCGGGCTGCCTTGAGACAGTCGTTTCGAAGGAGCACGACCTCGGGATTCCTGGTCAGGGGAACGCCGAATACCTGCCCGTCCACCATTATTGGAGAGACTTCCGCCCCCCGCAGGGCCGAACCGAGCTCCGTGTCGGGATTTCCCGAACCGATGGAGGCCAGCCATCCGGCGGCAACGAACTCCGGAATCCACGAGGCTTTTACAACCGCGGCGTCAAACTCGTCCTGGATCGTTCCCCAGCCCCCGGTTTTGCTGAAGATTCCGGCCAGTTCACCACCACCGTCGGCGGCGCTGTCCACGCGAAAGATGCCGGAGAAGAGGTGAACGAGCTGGTCGTACATCTGGTTTGAACCGGACGCGAGGTCGTTTTTCACTTCCAGCCAGCCCGGTTGGCCGGCGCCGGTCAGGGCCGCCCCGGCATCATCCTGAAGGATTCGGCCGGCATCCTCGAACCCGAACCGCCCGGTGAGAAGAACGAACGGGTCGCCATCGCCGGAAGGGGCGGTCGTCTCAATACGGCCGGTGCACGCCAGAGCGGTGGCGGAGATTAACAGGGCGGTCATCAGAGATGCGGTTCGCATCCATCCCCCGTGCGTCGGAGTGTCGTTTTCCTGATCCGGACAATGAATACAACACCCGGGGGCCTGTGGCAATCGAACCGCAGGCGCCCGATAGCGGTCAGCCGGCCTGTGGACTGTGACGTTACTCGACGCTTGTCCCGCCGTCGCGAATCCTGTCGGCGAGGAGTTCCATCGCGTGCTCGTCGCGCAGGAGTCTGACACACGCCTGCTCGCGTTCAACGTCAGACATCCCGCCCTTCACGAGCCGGTCGACCAGGTCGGCCAGATCGGGATCGGTGGCAGCGCCGCCCGGTCGAGGTCGACCGGAGTGAAGCGAGTAGGCCATGACCGCGTCGTCGGCGATCGGGAAGACTGCGTTCAAAATGGATTTGATTTCTTGTCTTTTCATGATTCCTCCGGGCCGCCAGACGATCCACGCCGCGATTCTTGCGCGACGCCCATGGAAAGTCTTGGGCGGGAGGCTTCGATCGATTCCGGAGTGCCTTCGTCGAGCATGCGGTTCACGTCGTCGTGCAGGCATACCGACAGGATGTCGTCCCATCCGACCTTCAGCCCCGGATCGACCTCTTGCACGCGACGCATCGTTTCGTCGCGGATAAACGCCATGCTGCGGCTGAGGTACCGGCTCATCTTGCTTTCGTGCCAGCCCCAGACGCGCGCCACCTCGCGCTGGTTGACGCCGTGAATGTAAACGAGACGGAGCATCACGACGGCCGTCGGCTCGCAGGTGTCGAAGGCCATTTTCAAAGCCTTGATGATGGTGGCCTTGAGCTGGAAGTCACGGTGTTCGACGTCAACGCGGAAGGTGCGTTCATTGGACGGCTCGATGTTTACCTGGTGGCTCTGGCGTCGCCTGATGTCGAGAAGGCGGTTCCGGACCACCCGCCCGAGCCAGTGCGACAGGGAGGATTTGCCGGCGTAGCGGGCAAGGAGCGGCTCGCCATCATCGCCGCGGCCCGTGAAGAGATCACTCCATACGTCCGCCACGACGTCCTCGGCCTGCGGTTCGGGGATCCTCATGTACAGAAGTTTTTCGACCATACGACGGTAATAGGTGACGTGGAGCGTCGAGATCGCCGCCGAGTCGTTTTCCAGGCAGCGCCTGACGAGTTCAACATCTTCGGCATAGGTGCCCTGCGCCAAGTGGTTGCTCCTCGAAACTATGAACGGGGGAATCATGTCAAATCGCGGCTCTTATGACAAGACCTTCACAGACCTTTCAGCCGGGCGATTTCCTTGCGGGCGTTCTCGACGAACGGGCGCTCGTCGGTCTTGTTGCGGGCGGCGGCGACGTACTTTTCCCACGCCTCGATTGCCGCGTCGTAGTCCTCGGTCGCCGAGAGCGCCGCGGCCAGGTTGTAAAGGGCGGGGGTGTAGTCGGGCTTGACCGCGATGGCGGCGCGGTAGGCGGTAATCTCGCTGAGCGACTGTCCCATCATGTGGTTTATGACCGCCTTGTTGTAGTGCGCTCGGTAAAACGCCGGGTCGAGCTCAATCACCTTTTCCAGAGCGGCCAGCGCCTGATCCAGATAGGGCTGGCGACGCTCGGACGAATCCATCGACTCGCCTTTCTTCATCAGAGCCAGACTGAGGTTGAAGCGAATCTCGGCGGACGCCGGCGCGGACTCGACGGCCTTGCCGGCGGTCTCGATGGCCTCGTCCCATTTTCCCGCCGCCATGTACGCTACGGTCAGATTGTTCCATGCGTCGGTGGCTCCGGGATCGATCTTCACGACCTTGGAAAGGGCGTCGATCGCCTCGTCCTTCTTTCCGAGATCCAGATATGCAAGCCCCAGATTGTGCAGTGCGTTGGCGTAGTTGGGATCCAGCTCAAGCGCCTTCTGGTAGGCGGCGACCTCTTTCTGATGCTGCCTGACCGCGCCATAGGCGACCCCGAGGTTGTACCAGCCTTCCTTGCTGTCCGGCTTCAACTGCACGCCTTTTTCGAGCGATGCGATGGCGCGATCCGGGAAACCGGCAGCCATTTCCTGGGCGCCGACCCTGAAGTAATCGGCAGCCGGGTCCTGAGCCAGGGCCGCGAACGGCAGGGTGGCCACAATCAGTGCGACAATGCAGGAAATTCGTTGGGTTTTCATCGGTTGACCCCCTGTGTTTTCAGTCGAACAGTCCGCTGACTCCAGGCGTGTACCTGATTGGTCTCGCGTCCCGCGGAAGCTCCGTGACCGGTCTTCCCCTGCGCCCGATCATATGCCGTGTTTTGGCAAACTCGTATTCCACGACTTCGAAGAACACGTCCGGCTTATCCCCGGCGACGCGAGCCCCGGTTTCGGGATCACGCAGCCCTTCGGTCAGTGCCTTTCGCAGTTCCTCCGGGCATTCTCCGCGCCCGCTCCAGTAGTATGATGGCGGCTTGCCTGGTTCCAGGATCAGCGTGCCCAGCCGGCCGCGGGCGTTTGAGAACTCGATTGTCTTCATCCGGTGTTACCTGTCCGAGAGTTCGATTGAACTGCAAAAGCGTTCGCAATCCGCGTGAAGTTCACCATTAAACAGCGCGACGGATGACGGGGTCATTATAGGGGCATCCCGCGCCGGTAGCCAACAGCGAGTATTCCGTGACGATTATCCGTTGACAAGCCGGTTGTCGGCCTCTAATGTCATCCTGGAGTGGATCCCTACTGCTGGTAAGCATATGCGCCGATTGTTGCTGCCTCTTCTAATGGCGTTCCTTCTCACCTCATGTTCGGTCACCACGAACCAGCCCGACCTCGATGGTCGAAGCGTGTCCGTCAGGTTCATACATACGACCGACATTCATTCCAGGCTTGTGCCATATCGGATGGAGGTCACCCGCACGGACGAGACGCTTGGTTTGAACCCCGACAACGGGCCTTTCGGGGGGATCTCCAGGTTGGCGTGGATCGCGAAGTCCGAGCGCTCGAAGGTCGACCGGTCGCTTCATATCGACACAGGCGACGTGTTCCAGGGTGCGCCGATCTTCAACCTGTTCCAGGGCGAGGTCGAGATGCTCGCCTTGTCATACATGGGCGTGGATGTCAGCGTCCTTGGCAATCACGAATTCGACTCGGGCGAGCCGAACGTGGCCGACAAGGTCTCGCGCTTTGCGGTTTTCCCGATTCTGGCGGCCAATTACCTTATTGAACCGGTTGGAGGATCGACGGTGCCCCCGCTTCGCGGGATGGTCTACCCGTACCAGATTTTCAACCTGAAGGGGCTTCGGGTCGGCGTGGTCGGGCTTGCCAACACATCGACGATGAACTCGCTGTACGAAGCGGGTAACTCGATGGGCATCAATCCGCTTGAGGCGGCCGAGACCGCTCAGTTCTACATCGACATGCTGCGGCCGTCGGTCGACGTGATCGTGATTGCATCGCACCTGGGCCTGACCTCGGACGAGGAATTGATCCCCTGTATCAGCGGCGCGGATCTGGTCGTGGGTGGCCACCACCATGTGGTCCTGAATCCTCCCAAGCAGATACTTGATTCGGGCGAGTGTTTCTATGAACAGAACACCGACTTCGTCCGGAAGTACTGCGAGGACGAATACAGGGGAACCGTCGGACTTGATGGACAGGTTGATCAGGGCAGGCTTGCGGTTGCGTGCGACCGCATCACCGAACAGACATTCAAGCTGTTCGACTCCTGGCGGGAAGAGCCGGGCAGGGCGGCTCCCGCGCTGGGACGCGAGGAATCGCGTCAGCAGTGCATGCAGCGGATGGCCGATGGAGTCGATATACCCGCGCCGATGGTCGGTGACGACGCCGCCATCTCCAGTTTTCTGGACTCGTGGGTCTCGTTCAAGTGTCATGACCTGCCCCGGCACATGGGGTGGACGTCGCCGGCCCGCAGGCTGGTGCCACTGGCCCACTCCGGAGTCTTTGCCAAGTACGTCGGCGAGCTTGACGCCGTGTTCGAACAGCAGTTCGTCTGCGCGGACGGGGTTGATAACGACGGCGACGGGCTGAAGGACGACGAGGATCCGGGATGCGTTTCCGGTGACGACAACTCCGAGGCAGTCGATGGACGACAGGTTTCAACGGACTGGGACCTGTCTTCGTTCAGATTCCGGGTGATCCCGGTCGATTCGACTGTTCCGGAAGACCCGGAAATGGCCAGGATGATTGAGCCTTATGTCGACGAGTTGAAGCAGCGCGTGCCGTTGAATCAGATTCTGGGCTACGCGCCGGCCACGGTAAGCCGTTTTGGCTCGACCGGCGGCGATTCGGCGATCGGAAACGCGGTCGCCGAGTCGATGATGGCAAGGCGCGGCGCCGAGACCGATTTCGCGGTGACGAACTCGCTGGGAATCCGGTCCGATCTGTATCCCGGTCCGATCACGGTCGAGTGGATGTACAACGTTTTTCCGTTCGAGAACACGATCACCACGATGTACCTGTCCGGGCGCGAGGTGATCGAGATGTTCGATTTCATCGCCCGTCGCTCGTCTGACCGTGGTTGCAGTTCCCAGGCTCAGGTCGCGGGTGTCGATGCGGTTCTGCAGTGCGGCTGGTGTGACAACGCGCGCAGGACCGGCAACGGTTTCCCCGAGGCGGAAGCAGACCGTGGTTGCGCCGTGGACATCAAGATAGGCGGGCAGACGGTGAAGCTGGATGGTCAGTATCAGCTTGCCGCAAACGATTACATCGCGGCGGGCGGCTCCGGTTTCACGGTGTTGAAACGGAACACGACCAAGGTGAATACGGGAATTTCCCTGCGCGAGGCCTTGACGGACTACATCAGAAAGGGTCGCGCGTGTGGATGGCAGGATCAATTGGGCAGCCTGGCCGTGTGCACCACCCAGGACGATTGCGCCGCCGGATACCAGTGCGCGTGTCAGCAGAGATCGGTCTGGGACGATGCCGGCGCGGCATGCGTGACGGGCGACGACTGTTCGGACGACTCCGGCCGGTGCGTTCCGTCGAACTGCGTGTCCGATGTGCTCAATCTGTTTGCCGACGAGTATTGTTCCGCGTTCGGCGACGGTGACGAACTTGATCGCTGCATGTGCCTGCAGCGCGCGCGTGCGAACGCCGAGTGCACGACCACTGCCTGCGTGGATCGCGGCAACGGCTTCAAGGAGGACGGTCGCCTGCTTCTGCTGGCGCCGTGACGGTACGGGGGGCTCGATGAAGGCGAATTATCTGATGGCGCCTGTCTTGTTGGCGATGCTGACCGGGTGCGCCGTCGAAAACGATGTCGACTGGGAGGCCACCACTACCGGCCTTGTTGTTGACCTCGTTTCGGTTGGTGGCCAGCCCGTGCCGGAACCGGGAGAGGTGCTTGATCTGCCCCGTGCCGGCGCGCGCAACGGTGTCGAGGTCGTCTTTGACGCGGCCGTGCTTGGCGCCGGGCCCGAACTGGCGGGGCCGGGGCAGGATCTGTGGGTGCGCGTCTCGACCAGGCCCGGCAAGCTGCAGGTGCTCGAGGCCGCGCAGTACGCCGGCAACGACATCCTGCTGGCGGGCGGTGAGGCTCACGGCGTCCGGGTCAAGATCTGGGACGTGTTCGGTCCGGTTCGGATCTGGGTCGAGGACGCCGGGTTCCGATCCAGAACGATTGCGGATCTGAATCGTCCGGCCAGATGCTCCGACGGTCAGGACAACGACAGCGATGGTTTCATCGATTATCCGGACGACTCGGGATGTCTGGGCCAGACAGATGATTCCGAGGAGGCGGGTTCGGGGGCCGCCGGCGTCAGCGAGCCCATCACCTTCGATTCCCCGACCGCGGCGCAGCTTCAAGGATACTTCGAGGGCGGTGACACCTCCACGACCGTCGCGGCGTCTCCGTATTCTGGCGAGGGCGTCACGGTCAGCAAGGGTAATCTGGTGGTGACACGGGTGACCACCGACGGCATGTACGTCACGGACACCGCCGACGATGGATCAGGCTTCAACCATCTGTTCGTGTTCACCTATAACTCGCCCACCACGCGTCCGATCTGCGAGACCGACGAGTACGATTCAACAAGCTGCATAAATCAGAATGATCGGCCGATCCCGCTGCGTGTGTGCGACCGGCTGACCAGTGTCGGCGGGGCCGTCAGTGAGTTCTACGGTTTCACCGAGGTGTCTTTTCCGGTCTGGAACACCATCCTCTGGGACCCCAATGACGGGGACTGCGAGGTTCCGGCGCCTGCAGCTTTGAACGCCAGCGACTTCCGAGGCAACGGCACCGTTCCGATGGAAGGACACGAGGCCGGGCTTGTGATGCTTCGTGACGTTGAGGCGGCAACCGCGAAAAACATCGTGGATTGTGACTTCAACGACGACGGCGCGGTCGATTTCAGGGATTACGACACCCTGGAATGTTCGAACGAGTGTCTGTGCCGTGAGGATTGCCTGGACGACCCGCTATGCGTCGAAATCACGCAGTACAACGAATATGGCCAGTGGCCGGTGCGTCTTGGCGGCGCGGCCGGCGTCAAAGTCTGGATCAGCAGCCGGGAGTCGGTGCCGGAGTTCGACCCGTTTGCGGCCGACGCCCCCGAGCACTATTCGGCGATTGTCGGGACATTGAGGAACCTGAGCTTCCTGGATCCGTTCCCGTGGATCATCGAGCCCAGGTGCGTGGATGACCTTGTGCGGACCGGGGAACCTCTGCCGTCGTCCGAGGCGTGCGTGAACCCGAGGATGGGAGAATAGAATGTCTAACTTTGCACCAAGATTCCGGGGGATTATCCTTGCCGGGGCGCTGGCGGTGATGGCTGCCGTCTCCCTCCCTGGCTCCGCCGCGCTCGCGGGGGATTTCATGGACACGCGCCTGACATGGTCGTTCGGCGACGACGACCTGATGGCGAACGCTGGCCAGGTCATTCCCGACAGCCCGATCACCGGTATCGGAGATCGGCCTGGATACGAGATGTTCATGGACAACCTGAACTCTCGCACGTCCGGGCGTGAGAATCTGACCCACCTGGTGCTCTACAAGGAGATGCCGGGCTTTTTGAAGGGGTTGACGACGGAGGCGGCCCTGGTCATGCGGCTCGACATGGGAGCGCTGACAGAGGGCAACAACCCCGGCGTGGACGACGTTCTTCAGGACGACGGCTCATACCTGCGCGCGGCATACACCTGGGACAGCGCGAATCCTCAGGACAAGTATCTGGCGTTGACGTTGTTTCCGTTCAGCACCGAGCGGTTCCGCCTGGGATATCTGTACGACATCTCGTGGGGCGGCGGAAACATCTTCACCAACAACGGTTCGGGCCTGGCGCCGGGATTGCGTCTGGACGTGCATTCCAAGATGGACAACGTCACCATCGACGCGTTCGCCGGCTTCAAGACGGCCAAGGTGAAGCAGGTCGTCCAGGAAGGTTCCCAGGAAGTCGAACAGATTTCCGTCAAGGAGACCAACTACGGCGTTCTGGGCGGCATCGGCGTGGACATCTACGACTGGGTGCGGCTTGATCTTGGCGCGGGTTACTTCCAGCAGGGCACGTTCGAGCGGACTTCGTTGATGGTCGGCCAGCCGGTCTGGTCCGCCGGTCTCTCGGCGCGAGTCACGGTCAGGCAGGGTCTGCCGATCCAGTCTTCCGTCGATTTCAAGTTGTACCGTAACCACCCGGATATCAACGTGGTCGACTGGTGGAAGGAACAATACACGCCCAAGAAGTTCTCGTGGAGCGTGTCAGGCGAATTCAGCTACGCGTGGCAGCAGCTCGAGAGCATCGAACAGTACGCCGAGACGTCGCTTCAGCCGGCCTGGGCGGGCGCTGTGCAGGTGAATTTCAAGTACGACTACATGAGGTTCCAGGTCATAGGCTTGATCAGGAATCTGGAGTTCATCCTTTTGAACGTCCCCAGCCTGACGCCGTTCGTCGCGATTCCGGAAAACGGCGTTTCGACCACGCCCGAGTATTTCCTGGCGGCCACGCTGGATTACCGGTTTGATTCGCTGCACCTGACCCCGTTCATCACCGGCGGCGTCCAGATGCCCGCGACGTTCGTGACCGACTCGCCGTACACGGTTCAGGTCGTTCGCGACGAGACCAGACGCGACCGTCTGCCCGAGGGCTACGAGGCCCTGCCGATCGGTCAGCTTCGTGCCGGCGTCCAGTGGGAGATGTCCGATTTCTTCAGTCTTATCGGAGCATTCCAGTACGCCCGCGATGAGAACCAGACCAGGCTCGAATACGATTCGAGCGGCCAGCGCGTTGTCGGCCGTCAGTTCCTGGATCCCAACAAGTTCGGCTTCAATATCATGGTCATGGCCAGGTTCTGATCCCGTCTGCCAATCTCTACAAATTCCCGAGATCCCAGGGCCGTGAAACCGGATCCCGTCCCTGTCCCTGTCCCCGAGCCTGTCGCAGGAGGGCGAATGTGATTCGCCCCTACACCTGACCCTGACCCCGACCCCGACCCCGACTCCGAGCCTGTCGCAGGAGGGCGAATGTGATTCGCCCCTACAACTGTCCCTGACCCCGACCCTGTCGCAGGAGGGCGAATGTGATTCGCCCCTACGCCGGAACCTGATCCAGGCCCGAGCGCAGCGAGGCACGTCCATCCAGAGCCCACGGCGTCAGCCGTGGGAACGGGGACCCAAAATCCGCATTTGCTTACGAGGGTTCGTTGAGGTCGGCGAG
This sequence comes from Myxococcota bacterium, assembly GCA_017997155.1. Classification (GTDB taxonomy): domain Bacteria; phylum Myxococcota_A; class UBA9042; order DTJE01; family DTJE01; genus JAGOFO01. The sequence continues at coordinate 21,611 of JAGOFO010000004.1, read as the reverse complement.
GGTGGCGGTCGGCGCCGCGCCCTGCATGAATTCCTCGAGGAGGGCACGCTGATCGTTGCTGAACTTGGGGAACTTGATACCGATTCCGATCGGCCTGCCGGCGGACTCGCGCGGATTGATCCAGATTACCTTTCCGCTGACGTGGAACGATATTTTGATGTCCTCGATGACCACCGTCAGGTCCAGCACGGTGTCGATCGGCAGAAGAACCTCGGTCTTGATGAACAGTCCGCCGCGGTTGAGACTGAGGTTCAGGCCTTCGTAAAGTTCAAGGCCACTCGAATAGGACAGGGTCGCGACCACGGGCGCGCCCGGATCCTTGCTCTGTTCCTGGATGTGGAAGTTCGGGCGGCGCCGCGACACCTGCTGAAGGAAGGCGTCCCGGTATGCCTCGAGTTCCTTGATCCGTCTGGCCAGCAGCGGGTCATTCCGGCCTGACGGAAGCAAAGCCTCCGCCTTCAGGCCAGCGATGTGATCGATTGCCTCGAAAAACGAGGCAACGTGGATTTCCATAACCGAACTGGTATCTATCTGGTCATCAGCCATGTACGCAATTCCTGCCGTTGTTCTTTGCCACGTAAAGGTTCCTGTCCGCCTCCATCAACAGGTCGGCGGTGGTCTGGTGCCTGCGGGCATCGAATTCCACCGCGCCGATGCTGACGGTCACGTTCAGTTCCTGACCTTCGAAGACGATGATGTGCTGCTGGATGGATTCGCGAATCTCCTCGGCGAGGGTCTTCGCCGCCGCAAGATCGGTCTCGGGCAGGACGCAAACGAATTCCTCGCCTCCGTAGCGCGCGAACAGTTCATCCTTGCGGATGCGCGCCTTGACCACGGCGGCGACTTCCTTCAGAACCACATCGCCCGTCAGGTGACCATGTGTGTCGTTGATCAGCTTGAAGTGGTCCAGATCCATCATCAGGACGGTCAACGTTCGATTGTGCCGGCGGGAACGGGCGACCTCGCGTTCGAGAAATTCACCGAGCGCTCGCTTGTTCGCGACCTGGGTCAGGCCGTCCGTGACCACCGTCCGGTAGATTTCCTCGTGGTACGCGGATTCGATGTTGTCGCCGTTGAGGTACTTGAAGATCGAGTCCCCGATTTTGATGAACTGCCCTGAAACCAGTTTTGCCCTTGGCTGGATCAGCGTGTCGTTGACGTAGGTCCCGTTCGTACTGCCCAGATCCACGATGTACCAGTCCTCGTTCGCCTTTTCGATTCGAGCGTGTCTGCGGGAGACTGAATCGGATTCGAGGACGATGGCGTTTTCGGGATCACGTCCGAGGGTCACCACCTCGGAGAGCAGGTCGTATTTGCGTCCGAGATTGGCGCCGTAGACCTCGACAAGACAGACGGTTCCCAGTACCCCGCTGGTGAAGAGCTTGTTGACCCTGGTAACCCTGGTCTGTCGGTCTTCGCCCACGGCACACCTGCAAGGATGTCCTTGCAGCAAATATAACCGAAAATGTGAGGAAAGGATCATTCCTTTGTGGGGGGGGTGGCGGTCGAGGGCCTGACGCGCCGTCTCTCAAGGAGGATGATCGCGGCTGTCATCACGATCTCGGCGGCGATGATGCAGGCGACCTCGCCGGCGTCAGCGAGCAGGCCGAAACTCCGCAGCGCGAGGTTGTTCGAGGTCAGAAGCGTCGCGTAGCCGATGATCGTGGTAAGCGCGCAGAGCATGACCGCGCCGCCCACGTTCGAGATCACATGGCCGATGCTGCCGGGACCCTCGAGTCTGTATCGGCTGAAGATGTTCGCGCCGTAATCCAGGCTGATGCCCAGGGTGATCGGGATGACGACGAAGTTGAGGAAGTTCAGCTTGGACCCGGTCATCGCGGCGAAGCCGAGCATCCAGATGGTGCCGACCACGACCGACAGAAGCACGGTGAACACGCCCCTGGCGGATCTGAATGCCACGATCATCAGGATCAACACGCCGATCAGGGCGGCGACCGTGACCTTGAATCCGTCCTTCAGGATGGAGGCGATCATGTCCGCGAAGACCATTGGCTGACCGACCGGGATGGCCGAGACGCCCTGGCCGTAGTCGACGCCCCTGATGAACCCGGCGAACTTCAGGAGATACTTCCCGTCGAGCAGCGATTCGCCTTTCTTCGCGTACACATAGAGCAGCCTGCCGCGGTTGCCGTCCGCCTCCTGGAATGGTCTGGCAAGCGTGTCTGGAATGTCGTTCAGCCCCAGAACCTTCAGGCACGCCGGTTCATCGCATCCGTCACCGCAGACGCAGGCCGGTCGGTATTCAAGGACCTTCTCGCGGTCGGACTCGGACAGGAAATCCAGCTTCTGGTCGATCATGGTGCGGATGTCGGCGAGGACCTTCAGCTTTTCTTCCTGGTCGGATGGCAGGACGTCCTGAAGCGTCTTGACGTCGCCCACGATCTTGTCGGAGCCCTCGGCACCCATGATGGCGCGCTTCATGCCGGGGACGTCCTCGGCGCGATCGGCCACGAC
>JAGOFO010000004.1:0-19036 GCA_017997155.1 Myxococcota bacterium | reverse complement strand
GGGTGGTACTTCGACGGGTCGAGACGGGCGATCACGTCCTGAACGTCGTCGACCAGCTTGACGTTGTCCTCGTAGCTGCCGGCCGATGACGGCGGATAGACGAACACGGCGATGAGCCCCTTGTCGGGGGTGGTGTAGTAGCCGCCCGGATACTTGTCCTGCTGGCGAATCTTTTTTTCGTATTTCTCGCGCAGCGCGTCGAAGTCCAGTTCGGTGCGGGGCGCCGGTTCGTCGAGCGATTCGAATACAGCCGATTCGGTTTCCTCACGGATTCGAAGGGCTATCTTGTCGTGAACGTCGCGCAGATCCGCCAGGTCAGCGAACAAGTACTTGTAACGTGTGAAGAAATCTTTTACGTCCGAGATGTTATGGTCGACGGCCAGGACTTCTTCCTTGGGAAATCTGGCGACTTCGGCGGCGATGTCGTCGGCGAATTTTTGTGAGGCGGCCAGATCGGGGCTTTCGATGGCGATCGCAAGGTTGGAATACGTAGCAACGCGCTTCTTCATCGTTTCCAGGTTCACGACCGAAGGCGCGTCTGTCGGGAGCAGTTCGACGAGGTCGGTCCTGAGTCCGATCTGGCTGGCAAAGAAGCCGCCGAGGAGCAGGAGTGCCAGGGAGACGATGATGATCGTGCCGGAACGTTTGACGGAAACGTCAATCCATCCTGACAACCATCCCGGGCACTCGCGTTCAGTACTCATATCCGATCCTCCCGAGCATTGATACCGGTTCCGTTTTCGTCGAAATGGAAGTCCATGAAGCCAGCCAGCTTCAGCCCGAAACCTGTCAGCCCGGAGTAGCGTCCGGGATTCCTTGTGATGAGGTTTATCGCCTGCACTCCAAGGGCACGCAGGATCTGGGCGCCGATCCCGAAGTCGCGGAAGGTCATCTCGGACTCCAGTCCGACTGCTTTCCGCAGCGTGAACTCTCCTTCCTTTTCGCCTTCCAGGCGTTTAAGGGTGGCCAGAAGTTCCGAGCCGGTTTCCTCGCGATTCAGGTATAGAAACACCCCGCGTCCCGAAGCGGCGATCATGGACAGCGCCCGCGCGACTTCATCACGGCCCATGCCGTCAACGAAGTTGAATATGTCGCCCGGGAAGTTCGCCCTGTGCACCCTGACGAGAACCGGCTCGGGCCCCGTGACGTCGCCCATCACCAGCGCCAGGTGCGTGCGGTCGTCGAGCACGGTCGAAAACGAATGAACCGTGAAGGCGCCGAAGTCGGTCGGCAGGTCGGCGTGACTCTCCATCTTGACCTGCTGTTCGACCTTCAGTCGGTAGGCGATGATGTCCGCAACGGTACACACCGGCAAACCGTATTTCTCACCGAACTTGAGCAGGGCGGGCAGACGCATCATGGTGCCGTCTTCGTCCATGATCTCGCAGATGACGCCGGCAGGTCGCAGCCCGGCAAGCCTGGCGAGGTCGACCGAACCCTCGGTCTGTCCGGTTCGCGAGAGGACGCCTCCACGAACCGCGCGCAGAGGGAATACCGAGCCTGGACAGACGAAATCCTGAGCCGTCGAGCCTTCGTCCACGGCCTTCCTGATCGTGACCGCGCGATCCTGGGCGGAGATACCGGTCCTGACCCCTTCGCGGGCGTCGATCGAGACGGTGAAGGCGGTGCCGAGGGGCGCCGTGTTGTGCCTGACCATCATGTCCAGGCCAATCCTGTCGCACATCGGGCCGTCCATGGCGAGGCAGACCAGGCCGCGCGCCTTCTTGGCCATGAAGGCCAAATGGTCCGGGGTAACCAGGTCGGCGGCGGCCACGAGATCGCCTTCGTTTTCCCGATCCTCGTCGTCAACCAGGATCACCATTCCACCGGACTTGAGAACCTCGACTGCGTGTTCAATCGTTGAGAGCGGCATTTCACTTCCTGTAATCGGCGGAGTCGGTTCGTGTCCGACAGCCGCGTGTGATCAAGCGTCTTTCCTCTGTCTGGCCCTGGCGACCAGGGCGGCCAGCGTGGAAAGCGCGTCAATGGGCGTCATTCTTTCGGGATCGAGTCCGGCCAGTTCCACCACCAGCGGATCCGGCCCCGGGTCGCACGTCCCGAACAGATCGAGCTGTGGAATCACCTGTACAGGCGCCCGACGTCGCGAACGCGCGAGCACTGGCCTGCCGACCGCGTCCAACTCGGAGTTTTCGAGGTTCGCGAGGACTTCGCGGGCCCGGGCAATCACTTCGTCCGGCAGGCCGGCAAGCCTGGCAACCTGGATACCATACGATCTGCTGGCCGGGCCGTCGACAAGTTTACGCAGGAAAAGTACCTCATGCCCCCATTCCTTGACCGCCACGCTCTGGTTGCGCGCGGCGGGAATGCTGCGAATGAGGTCCGTCAGTTCATGGTAGTGCGTGGCGAACAGGGTGCGGCAGCGAATCTTGTCCTGTATATGTTCGGCGATGGCCCATGCAATCGCGACTCCGTCGAAGGTCGAGGTTCCACGGCCTATCTCGTCGAGAATCAGAAGGCTTCGCTCGGTTGCCCGCGAGAGCATTTCGGCGGCCTCGGACATCTCGACCATGAAGGTCGAGCGGCCGGCCGCGATGTCGTCCATGGCACCCACCCGGGTGTGAATCGCGTCGGTGATGCCGATGCGGGCCTCGCGCGCCGGAACCCACGACCCCATGTGCGCCAGGAGAACGATGATGGCGACCTGACGCATGATGGTCGATTTACCGGACATGTTCGGGCCGGTGATGATCGTCAGGTTCGTTTCGGTTCCGTCCAGGATGAAGTCGTTCGGAACGAACGTGCCGCCCGGGATCGATGCCTCGACTATCGGATGGCGTCCGTCGATGATCTCGATCGCCTTGCCGTCGTTCACCTCGGGGCGTGACCAGCCGTTCGAGTGGGCGATCTCGGCCAGGGTGGAGACCACGTCCAGCACGGCGATGTTCGAGGCCAGTTCCTGAACCGCGTCGTGTCTGTCCATTATGGCCAGACGCCATTTCTCGAATATCTGGAACTGCAGGTCCTTCGACGTTTCCTCGGCGGTCGAGACCTGACGTTCCAGTTCGGACAGGCGGTGGGTCGTGAAGCGCTCGGCGTTCGCCAGTGTCTGGCGTCGGATGAAGTCGTCGGGGACGTTGACCGCCGCGGAGTTGGGAATTTCGATCGTGTACCCGAACACGCGGTTGTATTTGACACGCAGTTTGGAGATTCCAGAACGGACCCTTTCCGATGCCTCGTATTCGGCGATGTATCTTCTGCCGTTTTCCGCCATGTCCAGCGCGAGATCCAGTTCCGCCGAGACTCCGCGCCCGACCATTCCACCGTCTTTGACCGTGGAAGGAGCGTCCTGCAGAAAGATCCGGTCAATCTGATCCGCGACCTCGCCAAGGTCGCTGGACTCGTGCGCCAGAACGGCCAGCGCGTCGAGCCCCGATCCGCGGATGACCGCCGCCGCCTCGGACATGCCACGGACACCGGAGGCGAGGGATTTCAGGTCACGGGCGGATGAATTGCCCCCGGCCAGTCGTGTCAGGAGCCTCTCCATGTCGGGAATCCCGGCCAGCGCGGTCCTGATGGCGCCGCGTTCGGTCGGAGCGTCGACCAGCCCGGCAATCAATGCCTGACGCGTGTCGATTGCCTGTGTGGATGCCAGCGGCGCGAGCATCCACTGTCGCAGCAGGCGGGCGCCCATTCCGGTGCGGGTGCGGTTCAGAAATGCGAAGAGGCAGCCGCGCTGCCTGTCGCCGGACGTGGTCGAGAGAAGTTCGAGGTTTCTGATGGTGGTGGTCGGCAGCGCCATCGTCTCGGATGCAACGGCGCGAACAAGCGGTCGAACCGTCGGCAGCAGGGCGGGGTGCGTGCGACCGACATAATTCAGCACCGCGGCCGCGGCCGGGACGATGCCGGCGTCGACCTGGTGGAATAGACGGCACTGATCCGCGGTCAGTTTTGACGGGTCAAGGTCAGCCGGCGTGAGCATGGTTCGCAGCACGACGGCCGCCGGGACCATGGCGAGAACCTCGTCGTCCGGTTCGAACAGGAGGATCTCGCGGGGAACCAGCCGATCGATGAACAGTCGCAGGTCGTTTTTCGTCGTCGCGAACGTGCCCGAGAAGTCGCCTGTTGAAGCGTCGAGCGCGACCGCGGCCCAACCACGGGGGTCGCGAAGAAGGCAGGCCAGATGGTTGGACTCGGAAGGGTCGCTCAACTCGCTGTCCAGCAGGACTCCAGGGGTGATCACCCGGACCACGTCACGTTTGACGAGACCTTTGGCCTGCTTCGGATCCTCCATCTGTTCGCAGATGGCGATTCGCTTGCCGGCGTCGATCAATCGCTGGATGTACGCGGACACCGAGTGCCAGGGAACGCCGGCCATCGGCACCGGATCCGAAGCTTCCTTGTTCCGTGAAGTCAGCGCTATGTCGAGGATGCGGGCCGCCTCGATCGCGTCGTCGTAGAAGGTTTCATAGAAGTCTCCCATGCGGAAAAGAACCATACAGTCCGGGTGTTCCGCCTTTGCCTTCAGGTATTGCTGCATGGAAGGTGTGGGAGCGCCAGCCATGCCGCGAAGGATACCCCAAAACGCACCTGTTTGGGGCATCGATTTTGGATGGGAGTCACATGCGCGGATTCGGTGATAATATCGCTCGCCATGAGCCGGACGCAGGCTGGACTGCGGGGTTTTATGCAATGGTGTTTGTTGAAGGTGACTTGATGAAGATGGCGATGCCGGGATCGATGAGTGTGAAAGGCCGGTTTGCGGCCTTGATGGTGGCAATTGTGATGGTCGGGTGTGGCGCGCAGGGCACCGATGAACCCTTCGACTGGTGTGGTGGCACGGCCCCGGACGCCGCCTGCTATTCGGCGACGCGTGCCCCGGAGAGCGAGAACATCGAGTTGGCACGGGCGATTCTGGATCGCTATATCGATGTGTATCCGGGGAATTACCTGGGCTGGACCTGGGAACCGACGGTGCTGATGACCGGGGTCTACGAACTGTACCGCGTCACAGGTGAACAACGCTACCTCGAGTACATGAAGACCTGGATGGACAGCAGGCTGGAGCTTGGATACTACATGTTCTGTTCCGACTTCATGTCTCCGGCGCTGATCGCCGCCTTCCTGTACATGGAGACCGGCGATGAAAAGTATCGCGCGGTCGTGGACGACGCTTTCACGTATATCAGCGAGACCGTCATAAGAACCGAAGACGGCGGGATCAATCACTGGGGTGCCACCGAGTTCAACGGGGGCGCGACCTTGTGGCTGGATACGCTGTTCATGGTGGGAACGATGCTGACCAGATGGGGCGAGTTCATCGACGACGGCGAGCCGCTGGATGAGATGGCCCTTCAGATCAAGGTTTTCTCCGACAGGCTGCAGTCTTCGGACGGCCTTTATGTCCATGCCTTCAACTACAACAGGCCGGTGGACGACGACATCTACTGGGGGCGCGGCAACGGATGGGTCAGCGCGGCCGGCTTCGATTACCTGCGGGCCAGAAAGATCCGCGGTGAGACCGATCAATTCGCGCTGGACGCGCTGGTGGCGCAGGCTGAGGCGGCGGTGGCCGCGCAGGACGCGGACAGCGGGCTGTGGTGGATCGTCCTGAATCGCCCGGGCGAGGCGTATCTGGAGACATCGACCACCGCTTTGTTTGCCTATGGGATGGCTAGAGGATGGCGTTACGGGTTCCTGGGTGACGAATACCTGCCGGTCATCGCCGACGCGATGCGGGGCATCAAGGCGACCTTGACCACGGACGGACAGGGCAGGCCCGTGGTGTCGAACGTTTCGGGTCCGACCGAGGCGGGAACGTTCGAGTACTACGCGGGGCTGGAACTTGAGGACGACCTGGGATACGGGGTCGGCTCGGTCCTGTTGGCCCTGGTCGAGACGTCCGGATTGCCGGACATGGACCCGTAGGGGCGAACCGTCTGCGCTGGACGGCGAATGTAATTCGCCGCTACGAGGACAGGATCGGTGACGGATTCCGGCGTAGGGGCGAATGAAAATTCGCCCTTCCTGGACGGCGAATGTGATTCGCCGCTACGAGGACAGGGAACGGTGACGGATTCCGGCGTAGGGGCGAATGAAAATTCGCCCTTCCTGGACGGCGAATGTGATTCGCCGCTACGAGGACAGGGAACGGATTCCGGCGTAGGGGCGAATGACAATTCGCCCTTTCTGGACGGCGAATGTAATTCGCCGCTACGGGGACAGGCTAGAGGATTGATCTGTTCTTGACCAGAAGGGCGTCTTCAAGGACCAGGAAGTCCATTCCGGTGGTCAGATAGCATTTCACCGCGTCCGATGGACTGTTGACGATCGGTTCGCCGCGTATGTTGAATGATGTGTTCAGCACCATCGGCGTGCCGGTGTGTCGCTCGAACGACTCGATCAACCTGAAATAGTTCGGGTTCTGTTCCCGGGTGACAGTCTGTACCCGTGCGCCACCGTCGACGTGGGTCACCGCGCGGGCCTGGTCAAGCATCTCCGGGCGTGTCTGGAACACGCGAAGCATGAAGGGTGAAAAGTCGCAGCCCTCGAAGTATTCGGAGGCGCGATGCTGATGGATGGAGGGGGCGAAGGGACGGAAAGCCTCGCGGAATTTCACGCTGGCGTTCAGGCGATCCTTCATGACGGCCGGACGCGGATCTGACAAGGTGCTGCGGTTGCCGAGCGCGCGCGGACCGAATTCGGCGGCCCCTTGAAAGACGCTGCCGATGCGACCTTCCGCCAGCAACCTGCCGGCGACCTCCCAGGGGTCCGACGGGGTCAGATATTCGATGCCGCCCTTGTCCAGCGTGTCGAGGACCTCATCCATCGTATGACGCGGTCCGAGGTATTCAAGCAGCATGTCCGCGCGCTCACGCGGACGGCCCTGGACGCAGTGGTTCACATAAAGCGCGGCGCCCAGACTGGTTCCGGCGTCGCCCGACGCAGGCTGGAAGAAGTACTGTTCGAAAGGTCCATCGCGCAGCAGGCGGCCGTTCGCGCTGCAGTTCAGAGTGACGCCGCCGGCCATGCACAGAACCGTTTCTCGGGTGAGTCTCTTCGCCAGGCGGGCCAGGTGCAGGATGGCTTCCTCGAGCATGGCCTGGAGGCTGGCGGCGATGTCCTCGTCGCGTTTCGTTATCTGCGATTCCGGCTTGCGCGGCTGGCCGAACTCGTTGATGAACCTGTCGCTGTACCGGACAGGGCGTTCAGTAAAGAACGAGAACCAGGACAGATCCAGCTCGTATCCGTCGTCCGTGAGGCGACACATCTTCCTGAAGGTGTCCAGGTAGACCGGCTGGCCGTAGGAAGCCAGTCCCATCACCTTGCCTTCGCCCGAATTGGCCTTGAACCCGAGGAACTGCGTCACCGCCGCGTACATCGAGCCGAGCGAGTGTGGAAACTCGCGGGTCCACAGGCGCTTGAGCGTGGTGCCGCTGCCCGACCAGATGACGGTCGCGTCGCGCTCGCCGTAGCCGTCCACGGTGAGGATGGCGGCCCGTGTGTGTGGTGATGCGAAAAGGGCGCCGGCGGCGTGCGCCAGATGGTGTGTGACATAGTAGACCCGGAAGCGCCTGCCGCCATCCAGGTGAAAGACCTGTTCCATGACTTCCGGGACAGGACCGACACGGGGCAGCAGGTGGTTTGGCACGTCGTACATGAATTCCATGTGGTGCCTGGGGGTCGTGGACATGCGCCAGTTCGGCGTGGCCGCATGGATGGCCGGGTTCCAGAAGAACGCGACGGCGTCGAGATCGGCCAGGCCGGGTGCGTTCAGGCCGGCCGGAACGGCAGATTTGAGGCACGCGGCGACTGCCTGGTCCGGGAACCCGGAAAAGTGCTTCTCCCGACGGAAACGTTCTTCCTGGACGGCCATCGTGACACGGTCGTCAACGATCATGGATGCGGCCGAGTCGTTGCTGAAATTGATGCCCAGAATTCTCATCGATTCCCCCGCGCTGATGAAAAGGGCTGGTCCCGAGCGGGAATTGTAGCAGCTATGCCTGTTGAAAGGACAGAATCCCGGTCAGGGACTCATCAGGCCGATTCGTTCCGCCAGTTCAAGTTCACCCGCTTTCAGAAGCTCCATGCGGGTCAGTTCGACCGCGGATGGCTGTCTGGCCTCGGGGAACGGCGAGCGGCGCAGGGTGGATCGGGCCGCGTGGATATCGCCGGTGCGAGCCTGGGCGACGGCTGTGAGCGCGTGTCCGATGGCGAGGTTCGGGGCCAGTTCCGTGACCTCGGACAGCGGGGCAAGCGCCTCGGCGGGTCGGTGTTTCTCCAGCAGCAGACGCGCCAGTCCGAGTTGCGCCGACACCGAAGAGGGGAAGTCCCGCGTGGTGACGCGCAGCATGGTCTCGCTTGATTCCCACTGCGTGGACCTGACGAAGGTCAACGCGCCGAACGCCAGGACGATGACGCCGGCGGCAATAACCGCGGGACTGGCAAGGCGCTCACGACGCGGGGATTCGATGAACGCGCCCGCGGCTGCGATGATGGCTCCGGCAAGCGGGACGTAAAGGAAGCGTTCGCCCGCCGCGTCGAAGAACGGGATGATGTGCGAAACCGGCAGGAGACCCAGAAGGAAGAAGGCAAGGCCCGATGCCGTGATCGGACGGCGCCTGAACAGGAAGATCGCCGAGAGAAGGATAATCGCGAACAGGAAGAAGCCGGCCGCGATGTCGGGCTCGAAGAACGAGCGTGGCACGCCCATGATGCCCCAGTCGTAGAACGGGCAGAGGGGCCACGGAAGCAGAACGAGTCGCACATACAGATAGAAGATGCGGCCGAACATGAGCACTGACTGGGCAAGGGTGAGTCCCTCGAACCAGGTGTAGACGCCCTGTCCGGTGAACTGCGTCCGGGCGGCCAGCCAGATGAGTCCGACGAGGCCGAGCGGCAGATAGACCGTCATGATGCGACGCAGGTTCAGGCGCCTGGCCGCCAGGTCCATCAGGAAGAGCAGTCCGGGCATGACGAGCGTCGTTTCTTTTGAAAGCATGCCGACCGCGAACATGAACGTGCCGCCCAGGATCGAGGTCCAGCGGGGCGATCGGGCGTCTGAACCGGCAGGCGTGAGCAGCCATAGAGACGCGAAAACCGTCATGCCGGAGATGAGGCTGGTGCGGTACGAAACCAGGTTCACCGCCTCGGTGGAGACCGGATGGACCGCCCAGAGCAGGGCGCCGATGAAGGCGGCAATCAGGGCGGAACGGTCGGTGCCCTCGCCGGATGGCGTCCGCGAAAAGACCGAACGCAGCCAGAGGAAAAGGAAGAAGGCCGCGGCTATGTGTATCAGCAGGTTGGTCGTGTGGAATACGACGCGATCAGGGCCCGCGATCGCCCAGTCCACCGTCATGGAAGTCAGGGCCATCGGTCTGAAGTATGGACGGTTCTGTTCCTGTCCGAGCTTGTAGTCGACCCCTTCCGCCCAGGATCCGGAAAAGAACCCGGGAATGCTGGAAAGGCGCGTGATGGCCGGATTCTTCAGAACCAGGTACTCGTCGTCCCATGCGAATGTGTTCGAGAAGACGGGCAGATAGGCCGCGGTGGCTGCCGCCGCGATCAATGCCAGACAGATGGCGATGCGAGCGCGCTGGTTCATCGGTTTCTCATCTTCCAGAAGCGGTATTTCATCTTCAACCAGTTCACCTTCGCGGTCGTGCGGACGCGAATCCAGTTCCAGTAACGCCGGTTCCACGGGCGGCGCAGGAAGAGCCAGGCGCCGAGCATGCCGCCAGCGTGCACGGTGACCGCGATGTTGGCGCCGGCGACGACCGCGAGGGTGTCCATGCCGATCGCCAGCCACACGATGTTCTTCGCCTTGAAGGGAGCTATTCCGAAAAGGCGCAGTTCGGCCTCGGGAAAGACGAATCCGAAACCTACGATGACCCCCATGATGGCGCCGGACGCGCCCAGCGCCGACACCGGGGGCGTGGCCGAGAACGAGAAGAGAAGCGTGTGGATGATGAACACGACTGATCCGGTCAGCATCGCGATGATGTAGAGCTGCGCGAATCTTGCGGTTCCCAGGGCGCGTTCAAGCCACGGTCCGATGCTGGCGAGCGCCACCATGTTGAACAGGATGTGGATCAGCGAGTTCGGGGCATGCAGGAACGCCATCGTGACGATGGACCACGGTTTAAGGAACAGGTAGCGCGGTGTCAGCGTGCCGATGCCGAGGACGATTCGCTGAAGTTCGGGACTGATGAAACCGATCAGCAGCACCGCTGCATGAATGGCGACACAGGCGATGAGGATTGCCTTGACGAACGGTGTCGTCGGGGGAAACCATCGACGCAGTCCGCTTGTGAAGCGTCGCATAAGGCCTCGTTTGAAAGGGGCGGGTGGTGGCTACTTGCCGCCGCCGGCGTCGAACAGGCGGATGACCTCCGCGGTAAGGTCGACGGCGCCGGATACGTAGATGGCGCTGCCGGAGTGGAAGATGGCCGTGTAGCCGCGATCCTTGCCGAGCTTGTTGATGATCTTCATGAAGCGTTCGAGCAGCGGAGCGGTCAGTTCCTGCTCGCGTTCGGCCAATTCACGCGCGTTCTCGGTGTAGTACTCCTGAAGCTCAAGGCCCTTCTTCTGGTATTCGCCCAGCTTCTGGCGCTTCATTTCGTCGTTCCACATCGAGCCCTGGCTGCGGATTTCGTCCTCAAGGCGCTTCAGTTCATCCTGTTTGCTGTTAAGTTCCTTCTGCTTGCGTTCGGTCATGTCCTGGAGCTTCTTGAGCGCGGCCTTGCCTTCCCTCGATTCGGTGACCGCTTTCTGCAGGTCAACAAAACCGAACTTGGTCTGTGCCGCGACCGGAAGCGAAACCAGCATCAGTGCTGCGAATGTGCCGAGTGTCAACGTTCTGCGCAGATTCATTGGAATCCTCCAGTGGTCGAGAATCGCCATCAAGTGGCGCCGGGAAAACGAACCGGATGAGATGGTTCGCAATCGCGGTGCAATAATCCGATAAACCCCGCCTCAAGTCAACCTGCCCCTGTCGCAGAAGGGCGAATGTAATTCGCCCCTACGCCGGAACCCGATCCCGACCCTGACCCCGATCCTGTCCCTGATCCAGTCCCTGTCCCTGATCCTGCCTGTGTAGCTATTGCCCGGATTCCCCCGGTGGGGTAACCTTGCGGCGAACTCGGATGCCCGCGACGGTTCGGGGCTGAACCCGGGCAGAGCAGGATTGTCCATGAGAAATTTGACGGCGGCGTCCATCAGGACGATGAAAGGCAGGCAGAAGCTGGTCGTGGTGACCTGCTACGACGCTACGTTTGCCAGGTTGATGGCCGGTACGTCGGTCGACATGCTGCTGGTCGGCGACTCCCTGGGGAATGTCATTCAGGGAAGGTCGGACACCCTGGCAGTCACACTGGAAGACGTCATCTATCACACGAGATGTGTCAGGCGTGGCGCGGGCAATGCTATGCACATCGTTGCCGACATGCCGTTCATGACTTTTCAGGTGAATTCCGACGAGGCGCTGCGTAACGCGGGAAGGCTCATTGCCGAAGGCCGTGCCAACGCGGTGAAGCTGGAGGGCGGCGTTCGGGTGGCCGAAGCGGTCGAGCGGATGACCGCCGCCGGGATTCCGGTCATGGGTCATGTCGGGTTGACGCCGCAGTCAGTCAATGAATTCGGTGGGTTCAAGATTCAGGGGCGTGATTCGGCGGCGGCGGACGCAATCGTCAATGACGCGAAAGCCGTGGCTGCGGCCGGGGCATATTCCATCGTGTTGGAGGGAATGCCCGCTGAACTGGCTGCCAGGATAACGGCTTCGGTTCCGGTGCCAACGATCGGGATTGGCGCCTCCGCCAACTGCGATGGTCAGGTTCTTGTGATTTACGACATGCTTGGGATGGACCCGGGGTTTAATCCCAGATTTCTTAAGAAATATGAAAATCTGGCCGAGCGGATCGTGACCGCTGTGGATACCTTCGGTTCCGAGGTCAGGGATGGCGACTTCCCTGGTCCGCAACACAGCTTCGGCGGGTCGGCGCTCTATTCGGGTGGCACGACCGACGGGGGTTCGAATGTCTGAAAACTGGTCCGTGATCAGCGAGGTCGGCGCAATGAAGGCGCTGACCCGCGAATGGCATGCTCAGGGGCTGACGGTAGGCCTGGTTCCCACCATGGGAGCGCTTCACGAAGGCCATCTGTCGCTGGTCGATCTCGCGTTGAAACACTGTGACCGCGTCGTTACTAGCGTCTTCGTCAATCCGACCCAGTTCGGTCCGACCGAGGATTTCAACCGGTACCCGAGGGATCTCGACGGCGATCTGCAGAAACTGAAGGAGGCCGGCGCGCACGCGGTGTTTTCGCCGTCCACCAGGGAGATGTATCCGGAAGGTTTTCAGACCGGGGTCGAGTTGAGTCGTCTTCCCGGTCACCTTTGCGGTCTGACCAGAACCGGGCACTTCGCCGGAGTGGCGCAGGTCGTTTTGAAGCTTTTCAACATCTGCATGCCTGATGTGGCGGTGTTCGGTCAGAAGGACTTTCAGCAGGTCAGGATAATCGAGCAGATGGTCTGCGACCTGAATCTGGACGTGAAGATTGTGAGGCACCCGATCGTGCGTGAAGACGGCGGGCTGGCGCTGTCTTCGCGTAACGTCTATCTGACCCCGCAGCAGAGGGCAGGGGCGTTAAGCATCAACCGCGCGCTGGATGCCGCCGAAAGGGATATTCTGGGCGGGGCGCGGGACGCACGCAGGCTGATTCAGAGCGCGGTCGCCGCCATCGTGGCCTGGGGAGGCGACGTCGAGTACTTCAATATATGTGATCCGACAACACTCGACGACATCGACGAGATCGGTTCGAGCGGCGAGGTGCTTCTGGTGACGGCGGTTCGCTTCGGATACACCCGCCTGATTGACAATCATCTGGTTCGGGTGGGGTGACTTCAGGTCGTGCGCTGTAACTCAAGGAGTTCATAATGTTTCCCGTGAACAAGGTCGTACCGGTTCAGATTGACGATGCGCTGGCGCAGACGTGCGTGAACACTCTCAGGATGTTGTCGGTGGACGCGGTTGAGGCCGCCAGATCGGGCCATCCGGGAGCGTGCATGGGCGCGGCCGACGTGGCATTCGTGCTCTGGTCCGAGTTCCTGCGGTTCGATCCGTCGGATCCGGACTGGAAGGATCGGGACCGCTTCATCATGTCGATCGGGCACGCATCAATGCTGCAGTATTCGCTGATGCACCTGACGGGATACGACCTGACCCTGGACGAGATCAGAAATTTTCGTCAGTGGGGAAGCCGCGCGGCCGGCCATCCTGAACACGAGATGCTGAAGGGCGTCGAGGTCACGACCGGACCTCTGGGGCAGGGCTTCGCCAACGGCGTCGGGATGGCTCTCGCGTCGAAGATGCTTGCGGCGCGCGTGAATCTGGAAGATGGCGGGCCGGTCGGGGCCAGAGTGTTCGTCCTCGCCGGCGACGGCGACATGATGGAGGGGATCAGTTATGAGGCAGCCTCGCTGGCCGGACACCTCGGACTGGACAACCTCGTCTGCCTGTACGACTCGAACCGGATCACGATCGAGGGTTCCACCGATCTGGCGTTCGGCGAGGACGTGGCCGGCAGGTTCACGGCGGCCGGGTGGGACGTGCAAACGATTGACGGACACTGTCACCGTGAAATCCGCGAGGCGCTTGGCTCCGCCACCGCCGCCGGAGGTCGTCCCCACCTGATCATCTGTCGCACCCGTATTGGAAAGGGCGCGGCAACGATGGAGGGATCCGCCGGAACACACGGCGCGCCGCTCGGCGAGAAGGAAGTCCGGGCCACGAAAGAGGCAATCGGCTGGCCCGTTGA
Source organism: Myxococcota bacterium (assembly GCA_017997155.1). GTDB lineage: Bacteria > Myxococcota_A > UBA9042 > DTJE01 > DTJE01 > JAGOFO01. The sequence goes on along the minus strand of JAGOFO010000004.1, from coordinate 5,266 downwards.
ACCTCGGTTCCATATCCCGGCGGAAGTGGCGGAGTTCTATCGCGGGATGGGCCTGCGCGGCGCCGCTCTTCATCGCGCCTGGGAAGACGCCTTCAAGGACTACCGGCGGGCGAATCCCGACAAGGCGGCCGTCTGGGACGCGTGTTTTGACGACTCACAGGTGTCCGGCGAAGTAATACGTTCGATCCTGGACGCGGCGATGTCGGCCGACGGCAAGGCCACCAGAGCGGTCTTCGGGGCGTCGCTTCAGGCGGCGTTCAAGGGTGTGCCCAATCTTATTGGCGGATCCGCCGACCTGGCGCCGTCGAACAACACGGCCATCAAGGACGCCGTCGACGTGCGACCCCGCGACTTTTCCGGCGCGAATCTGCATTTCGGCATCCGGGAACACTCGATGGCCGCGGTCTGCAACGGCATCGTGCTGCACGGCGCGTTCCGTCCGTTCTGCGCGACCTTCCTGATCTTCGCGGACTATCTGAAGCCGTCCGCCAGAATGGCGGCCCTGATGCGTCTGCCCGCGACATTCATCTTCTCGCACGACAGTTTCCGCGTCGGCGAGGACGGCCCGACGCACCAGCCGGTGGAACAGCTGTCGATGCTGCGCGCGATTCCCGGTTTCACCGTTCTTCGCCCGGCGGATCCGGTCGAGATGGCTGGATGCTGGTCAATCATTCTTGAACGAGATCGCGGACCGGTGGCCCTGGCAACAACCCGACAGGCCATTCCGAAGTTTGCGCGGCCGGCCGGTGTCGGTCCCGAATGCGTCAGGCAGGGTGGCTACGTGTTCCGTGATTGCGCGGACGGCCGACCGGACGTGGTTCTTGTCGCCAGCGGTTCCGAACTCCAGCTCTGCCTTGAGGCACTGCCGGCGATCGAGGCGACCGGTCGCAGGGTCCGCGTGGTTTCGATGCCGTCGCTTTCGCTGTTCAATCGTCAGTCCGCGCAGTATCGCGCCGATGTGCTGGGCGATTCCGGGCGGATAGTGTGCGTCGAGGCCGGCGCCACCGACACCTGGGCCGGCATCCTGTGTGGACGCGGCTTCGCGATCGGGCTGGATCACTTCGGCAGTTCTGCGCCGGCCGACGTCCTCGCCGTCAAGTACGGATTCACGCCGGACGCCGTCGCGCGCGCGGTCATTGAGCGCACTTGATCAGTTCGTCGATGTAGCGGTCCTGAATCGTCTGCCAGTATTCGCCGTCGGATTTCATCCTGATGATGATGTTCAGGAACTCCGGGATGCTGACGAATCCGTTCTCCCTGACAGTCCGTTCCGCCTTGTCGCGCTTGCCGCTTTCAGTTCCCTGAATCGCTTCGAGGTACTGTGCCGGCATCTGCATCGGCACGATGCTGTTGATCGGATCACGACCGTGGTTCGCCTGGCAGCCTATCTGGAAGTAAGCCGTCTCGAACCGCGCCTTGAGACCGGCCATCGGATCCGAGACCTTCACCGGCTCCGGAGCAGGCTGCCCGGCATTCCTTTCGACCTGGGCGCCATGGCATGCTACCAGGCCGGACGCACCCGCCAGAAGCGCTGCCAGCAGAAGAGATGACATCCTCATGACGCACCCCGCGATTTTTGTGACTCTGTAACTATAGGTCGTTACATCGAAATATGGAAGGTTGTGGCTGAAATTGACGCGAAACGGCGCGCCGTTACGGATCGGAAGCCTCGACCGCATCAGCGTCGAAGCCGTTCCATCCACATTTCTTGATCGTGATCGTGAAGGTTCCGTTATTGACGACGCTGGCGTCTGCCACGAGGTAGTAAGTCGTTTCCGTGGCCGAGGCCGGAACCTGGTAGATCAGGTTGCTGTCCTTGCTGCCGGAAGCCACGCAGTTGGCCGCAAGGCAACCGTCGCCATTGTCCTGGATCAGAAATACGCTGAGGAATGAGGCAAGTACGGGCAGCGACTGCGAGAAATCCACTTCAAGCAGGCCGCCGGGGCCGGCGGGAACCTTGAGGAGGAACGCCTTTTCGCGACCCGGGTTGTAGTTCGGCGAGCATTCGGAAGAATAGTTGAACAGCGCCGATGTTGATGTTCCGATGCTCCATGAGGTCTCGCCACTGACCGAATTGTCGCCTGCCGCGCACATAAGCTCGGTGGCGGATGCCTCGCATTTGCCTTCGGCCAGGCAGTAACCGTCGGCGTGGCATTCGACGCCATTCTGGCAGCCGGGTGGACACGTCTTTCCGCACCCGTCCGGTCCGCATGCCTTGCCGGCGCAGTCCGGGTGGCAATTGTCCTCGCATTGTCCGGACGTGTAGTTGCAGAAGAGGCCGCCAGTGCATTTTCCGTCGTTGTCGCCGCACTTGCCGCCGCAACCGTCGTATCCGCAGACCTTGCCCGCGCAGTCAGGCACGCACACCTCGGGCTCGCACTGTCTGGTTTCCAGGTTGCAGATCGGTTTGGGAGCCTTGCAGCCGGGTTTGCACTCGCCGTCGCCACAGGGTTTCGGCCCGCAAAGCCAGGTCGCCGGGCAGACCAGCGTGCAGGGACCGGTGTCCCTGGCCACGTCGAGGACGGTCGTGGAATCGACGGGCGCATCACGCCCGATGTCGGCCGGATGGAGATCGGACGTCACCTGGTCGGGCACGGCGGTGTCAACCTGCCCATAATCGGGCAGGAATCCGTAATCGATGGCGATGTCAGGCAGTCTGGCCGGTCCATCCGAGCATGCGGCAAGTGTCGCCAGGAGCGAAGTGAGGATGATGCATGTACGTTTCATCTGTTCCCTTTCCCGTGCGGATGAAGTCGCCAGCATCGGTCACTGGATACTCTCATCCTGGTAGCTGTGGACGACGTGGGCAGTCCCGTCGCCATTCGTGCGTTCGACGAAAGGTGTATCGACATTGGAACAGCATACACGGCCGACATCCCACATGTCCAGCGTGGACATGCCGGTGGTCAGGGTCTTCTCGTAGACCGCTTCCGAACTGTTTATGAACACTCGGATCGTCGGATACGACTTGCCCCAGCCGTGGTCGTCGTAGTAATGGACGCCTACCCGGTAGCAGTCCGGCGGAGTCGTGGAGAAGGCGGGGTCCGGGATGGTGTATGTCCAGTTTTCCGGCCCGCCGCCGCTCGTGTCGTCACGGTCCAGTTTGGGCTGGTGAAGAGGATCATCCCAGTTTACATCGTCCCAGGTGGGATTCTTCACCATCCAGTAGCAATCCCAGTCCAGATCGAAGTAACCGTAGGGCTTGCCATCCGCGGGGTCGCGCGTTTTGCCCGTCGCGTTCGGGTGAACCAGGTGAAGATCCATGTCGGAACCGCAGTCCGGGTTCTTGATGCTGCATTCGTCGGTCTGATCCTTGTCCGCGGGTGTGTTCCAGCTGAGTTCGATGTGGCAACCCTGAGGAGGAACAACGTTGACGGTCTGGCAGCACTTGTCAGAGCAGCCGTCCTTGTTGAAGACCTCGAGACAGAACTCGTAGGTTCCGACGACGTTTGGCTCGAAACTGGGATCCCTGAAGGTCGAGGTCGGCATGAAAACCGACACCGAATCCTTCGGGCCATCCACGCTCCATTCGTACTTGTCGATGCCGCCGCCCGGGGTCGGATCGTAGCTGCTGCTGGAGAACGAGATCAGATCCTGCGGGTTGATCGATGCGTTGTCAGGCAGTTCCGCGCCGAGAGACTCCATCGTGAACTGGCAGACCGCGCACTCCGCCTCGGTACCGAGACCCTTTAACGGCACCTGCATCGCCTGACGCGGCGTGTTGTTCTCGATCACCATGAATCCTTCATCGGGGATCAGTTTGCCGGTGTTGTCCTTGTTGATGTCCACGGGCGTGTATTTGACCACGATGTTCCTGGACTCTTTCTGCGGAATGACCAGTGGATGGTCCCGGTCGAAAGTCCCGACCGTCGTCAGGTCGAACGAGAACTCGTCGCTGGTGCCTTCGGCGCGGTAGATGTCGAAAAGCTCGAGGTCCGTGTCCGGGCTGCAGTTGTAAAGTGTCACCCCGACTCCCTTGACGCCGGTTCCGACAACGACCGATCCGAAGTCAACGAGCTCAGGCGTCACGACCAGGCAGGGACCACCGATGTTGGCTTGAACGGATGCCTCGTAAGCCTCGCCCAGTGATGTATCGAAATCGGGGTCGTTGCTGAAGAAGCGGAACGTTGCCTTGGCCGGGGTGGCGGTCATGGCCGTGTAGAAGACGGGCAGTTCGAGGGACTCCATCGGCTGAATCACGACCGGCGCGGCGCAGATGGTGTCGTCTATGGTCAGTCTGGTCGCCGGGTCTTCGTAGGTGATCGGGATGATCGCATCGGCGTCGGCGACCCACTGTTCGGTGCCGGTCGCGTCCGTCCTGCGTTCACAAGGCCACTGGAAGCCGAAACCGTCGGAATGTTTGATTGCATCCACCCGGTTGATTTCGAGCGCGGCCAGACCGGTGTTCTGGATGTACATGACGTCCTGGATCGTCGAGCCGTCGACGGCGACGAAACCGAGGTCGAGCGGGTTCGGATCGACACTGATGTTCGGTTCGATGACGGCCTTGGTGATGTTGATGATCAGCGGATCGCTGTCCAGGTCGTTGCTGGCGATAGTCAGCGTGGCGGTCTTCGGGCACAGATCGGTCGGGTCGTTGAACCTGACGGTCAGTTCAAGGAATCCGTTTTCACCCTCGCCAACCGAGTCGGTCGGGGCGATCGAATACGGGAAGGCCGCTCCGGCCTGAACCTCGAGCGAGAACGCGGTCGCGTTGCTGTCGGGACAGAGCGCGCCGCCCAGCACCGGAGCCGTGGTCAGGACAAGGTCCGCGTCGCCGGAATTGATCACCTTGACCTTGTAGACGGTGGTCATCTGGACGTCGATGCCAGCCGGGTCGAGGTCGATCTGGGGGGTGTCAGCCTGGCTGCCACCGCTGCACGCGACGATGACCGCAGTCATTGTCGCGAATATGAATGCCGCGTAACGTGTCGTTTTCATCTCTCACCTCGGGGTCGAAAAACCGAGCCCCCAAAAACTACTAGTACAGAGTCTCGTCCGGGTAACCGGTCGCGATGTGCGCGGAACCATCCTGGTTCGTTCTTTCCACGAAGGGTGCCTCGGCATTCGAACAGCAGAGACGGCCGACATCCCACATGTCCAGCATGTTCATGCCTTCCGTGATGGTTTTTTCATAGACCGGCACCGAGTCGTTCACGAAGATCCTGATGGTCGGGTAGGACTTTCCGAACAGGTGGTCATCGAAGTAGTGAACCCCGACGCGGTAGCAGTTCGGCGGTGTGGTCGAAACGTCCGGATCCGGCTT
>JAGOFO010000096.1 GCA_017997155.1 Myxococcota bacterium | reverse complement strand
GCCACTGCCAAGTGGGACGGGGGTACCAGAGAATCCATGCCCCGACCAGTGCGGCCGCCACAGCGAGTGAAATCAGGGTAATTCTGACCGCCCGGCCAGACTTCACGCTTCGCCGAATCTGCGCCAGGAGCCTGGCGGCCTCCTCACAAGATGGATCTGTCTGGCACGCGGTGTCGGCCTCGCGGATCGCGCCGGCCCTGCGCCCGGAGGCCAGATGCTGCCTGGCCAGCCTGACGCGGGCCTGGCACAGCCGATGCGAGAGGTTCGCCTGTTCGACGGTCGGCGACGCGAAGAACTGGCGCATCTCCGCCTTGAAGTCGATCATTCCCACGCCGGCGAGGACCTCGGCGATGTCGGACTGGATCTCGGCGGCGTGCTGATAGCGGTGCTCGGGGTCACGCGCCATCATTTTCATCAGAATCGCATGCAGGTCATCCGGGAAGGAACGTACGCGCGCGCGAACGTCCGGCACCCTGGCCTCGGAGATGGCGCGGAGCAGGCCTGAAGGAGTATCCGAAACGAATGGCAGCGTGCCGCTGGCAAGCAGAAAGAAGAGCGTTCCCAACGAAAATACGTCGGTTCTGGCATCCAGCGCCCTGCCGTCGACCTGCTCGGGGGACATGTGGGCAGGAGAACCAACGATGGCGCCGGTCACGGTCAGGTGTTCCATATCGACGACATGCGCGATACCGAAGTCCATCAGTTTCAGGACGCCGTCGGCGCGAACCATGATGTTTTCCGGCTTCACGTCGCGATGAACGACACCGTTTTCGTGGGCGTGCTGAAGAGCTCCGGCCACGATCGCGGTCACCACGGCGGCCATCTCGGGCAGAAGCGGCCCGTGCATGGCCAGAAACTCCGACAAAGACATCCCGTCCACGAGTTCGGTTACGATCAGGGCGTCATCCGGGCTGTCGCCAGCAGGATCGTTTCCGCTTTCACTGCCGGAAAAATCGTAGACCTCTACTATGTTCTCGTGTTTGAGTTTTGCGATAACGCGGGCCTCGCGGCAGAACCTCTCACGGGCGTCGGCACGCCTGAGCAGGTGAGGATGCATGACCTTGACCGCCACCGGTCGATTCAGCGTCAGATCCACTCCGCGATAAACTACAGCCATGCCGCCACGTCCAATCTCGTGATCGATTTCGTATCTGTCGAGATATGTGCGGCCCACTGGCAGACCCCTGGAATATCCGGCAAGCACTATTCAATATCACCTGACCCCGGGATATTCAAAAGAAAAGTACCCCGACCGGGCATGACAGCGGACGGCTACCTGCGACTGTCGCCAGTGAGTCCAGCGAATCCGCTCCAACGGCAGCTCCGCGCCGTGCTTGACCAACCGCCCGTGCTGAACTACATTCGAAGATCCGGGTCTTTTTGATTGGAGGGCCACATGTCGGCTGACAACTGCTGCACCGAAGTCCAGAACACAACCGAGCGCCTGGAAGTCCTCCGGGATGAACATCGGAAACTCGACTCTATGATCAAGGAATTGACCTCGGTGTCGTATCTGACGGCAGAAGAACAGATGGAAGTAGCCCAATTAAAGAAGAAAAAACTCGCGTTGAAGGACGAGATTTTCAAAATGGCTTCTGTTCTCGGCGTCGAACCGTGATTTTACGATCTTAATAAATTCAGTGCGTTACGAAGGGATTAATTGCTAATCCCGCGGATTTTCACGGTTTGAAGAAAAAACCTCTTGACAAGGTGTTCAATCCGATGGGAAATCTAGGCATGCTCACGGTTGAGCGACGATCAGGCGCTCCTGGCCTGATTGGTTGATTGAGGTGTTGTTGCACCCAAGGGTATATTGTTTCCATAAGGAGGAACAGAGATGACCAAGGCCGAACTGATCGAGGCAGTCCGCAAGGCGAAGGGCGTTGAACTCACGAAGAAGCAGACCGAAGTGATGCTGAACGCGGTGTTCGAGGCCATGACTCAGGCGATCAAAAAGGACAAGCGGTTCTCGTTCCCGGGCTTCGGCACCTTCGCCGTTCGCGCCCGCAAGGAACGCAAGGGCCGGAACCCCCAGAATGGCGCCGAAATCAAGATCAAGGCTTCGAAGACCGTTGGATTCAAGCCGGCCCCGAAGCTCAAGAGCGTGCTGTAGTACAACCGCCTGTTGCCATCGACCGATGCCCTCCTCCTGATTTCGGGAGGCGGGCGTTGGTTTATCCAGGCTGGCTTGTCCGGGAATCCTTCAAATGACGTCCTCGTTTGTCGAAATGCTGGCGAACCTGCGCAGGATTGACGCGCAGTCGATCTCTTTTTCCGGATGCTCGAAAAACGCGGGCAAGACCACGGCGATGAACGTCCTGACCGTCGACTGGCGTGGCCACGGAATGATGTCCATCGGAATCGACGGCGAAGACGCCGACTTCTGGCTGGGCATTCCCAAGCCAAGGATCGCTGTGTCACCGGGAGTCATCTTCGCGACAGCCGACAGGACACTGCCCGCCGCAACGGCCGCCAATCGTGTCGTCGAACGCACGGGGATCCCTACTCCGCTCGGCGAAATCGTGCTGGCGGAGGCGGAAACGTCCGGTTTCGTTCTTCTCGCCGGGATCAGGCACAAAGCGGACGTCAGGGAAGTAAAGTCGCGGATGCTCAAGCGCGGCGTCTCAAGGATTGTGATCGACGGATCCTATCAGCGCCAGATGTCTGCGGATCCGGGAATCTCCGATGGAATGATCCTTGCGACCGGCGCGGTGCTGGGCGGCACCCCGGAAGAAGTCGCCATGCGCACCATGGAATTCGTCCACCGGATAAGGATTCCAGCCTGCGGCGACCAGATGCGGCGCCGCGCGCTCGAAAAGGCGCTCGAACTGGGCGCGGCGTCGGCTCTTCTCGAAAACGGCGACGTGCTGACCTCGGACATACCCGGGCCGGGCGGCGCTATCGAGCTGCTTGCATCCAATCCGGAGGGCGTCCGATGTCTGGCGCTGCCGGGCGCGGTTCCCGAAGGATTCACGGAATCGCTTGAGAAAGCGTCTTCCCGGGCCGCTCGGGGCGGGTCGTTGGATGGTCTGGTCATACTGGTTCAAGATCCCACCAGGGTGTTTCTCCGCGCTTCCGAACTGGGCTGGCTGGCCAGGCGAGGACACTCGATCGAGGTCGGCCGCGCCATCAGACTGCTTGCGATCGCGGTGAATCCGGTCAACGTCGCAGGCCCATCGATCCCCTCCGCGGATCTCATCAAGGCTGTCGCGGCGCACGTCGACGATATACCGGTACTTGATTTCGTCGCGGCCGCCGGTTAATGAAGACACTGGACTGAGAGTCCCGGAATTTCTGACAGGAGAACCCCATGTACCGTTCAAAACTGAACCTTGACACCGACCTGGTGGCGCACGCGCGGGAGACCGCGTCGCGGATCGCCGGCTCGGTGATGGAGTTCGCCGCGGTGCGAACCACGACGTCCGTCGAGCGCGCGACACTCCGGCTTCTTGGCGTCGAGGGCGCGGACGCGGACGGCGTTCACCTCTCGAACCGTGTCGTCGACTCGGAATCCGGTCGGGCCATGATACCGCACGGACTGGCACTGCCTTTTGCCGACGCGATGATACGGACGTCGCTTTCCCCTTCCGCGACCGCTTCCGCAATCGCCTCGGGCGAAGTGGAACTGCGCCTGCCTGACGGCGATCAGCGTATCGCCGCGCTTACGATGGCAGAGTCCCTCGCTTCGCGCAGCGGGGCAAAGATCGAAAAGCAGCGCGACTTCAGACGCGCGAGACTTGAACAGATCGGCGAGGGAGAACGGCCGCTGCTCTACGTGATCGTGGCAACCGGAAACATTTACGAGGATGTGGATCAGGCGAAGGTCGCCGCCAGGGCCGGCGCGCAGATCATCGCGGTGATCAGGTCAACGGCCCAGAGTCTGCTGGACTACATCCCGGAGGGGCCGACGACCGAGGGATTCGGCGGAACATTCGCGACGCAGGCGAATTTCAAGATCATGCGCGACGCTCTCGACGAGGTCTCCGAACGCGAGGGGCGCTACATCCGGCTCTGCAACTACGCGAGCGGTCTGTGCATGCCCGAGATGTCCTGCCTCGGAGCGCTTGAGCGTCTGGATGTGATGCTTAACGATGCCCTTTACGGCATCCTGTTCCGCAACATCAACATGCAGCGAACGCTCACCGACCAGCGTTTCGCCAGGCTGGCCGCGGCCGCCGGCGGATTTATTATCAACACCGGCGAGGACAACTACCTCACGACAGCCGACGCCAGCCGCGCCGGACACACCGTGCTGGCTTCCGATCTCATTAACGAACAGATCGCGCTCAGGTGCGGCCTGAAGCCGGAACAGCTTGGACTGGGTCACGCGATGCAGATGAACCCGTGGTCCGAGGACATGTTCGTCAACGAAATCGCGATGGCACAACTGGTCCGCGAGGTTTTCCCCGGTTGCCCGATCAAATACATGCCTCCAACCAAGTACATGACCGGAAACATATTCCGGGGACACGTGCAGGACGCGATGTTCAATATGACCGCGGTGATGACCGATCAGGGAATCCACCTGCTCGGGATGATGACCGAGGCAATGCATACGCCTCACATCCATGACCGCTGGCTCGCCCTGGAATCTGCCGGGATGATCAGGACCGCGGCTCGCCACATGAGTGACGAAATCGAGTTCCGCAAGGGCGGACTGGTGCAGCAGTGGGCCGGACGGGTGCTGCGCGAAGCCGATGAACTGCTTACCCAGGTCGGTTCCGAAGGTCTGTTCTCCGCCATTTCCCGCGGCGTATTCGCTGACGTGAAACGTGGAATGGAGTCGGGAAGAGGCCTGGACGGAGTCGCGATGAAGGCGGACGACTACTGCAACCCGGTTGAGGACATGCTTGCCCGGATGGCCGGCGTCGACCACGATAACGAGGTGGCGAGATGACTGACAACGGATTGCCTAATGGTGTAGACCCCAGGAAAGTCCGCGCTTACGGCGACACGATGAACGACGGACAGGTTCAGGTTTCGTTCAGCCTGCCCGTGCCGATGGGTCCCGAGGCGCGCGAGGCAGCCAGACGCCTTGCCGTGAAGATGGGGCTCAAGGAACCGCAGATCTACCACGAGGCCGACCTCGGCCATGGTTTCTGCTACTTCATCCTGTACGGCAAGTGCCAGCATTCCATCGATTACACCGCCATCGTCGTCCCGAAGCTCGATGTCGAGATAATGGGGTTCCACGACGTTGAGCACTATATGGAGAAGCACTTCGATCGCCGAATCCGGGTCGTCGGCGCATGCACCGGCAACGACGCGCACACGGTCGGCATCGACGCGATCATGGATATGAAGGGATACAACGGCGAGTACGGACTTGAACGGTACTCGACGTTCGAGACCATGAACATGGGAAGCCAGGTCTCTAACGAAGTGCTGCTTTCAATGATCCGCGAATTCAAGGCCGACGCCGTTCTTGTCAGCCAGGTTGTGACCCAGAAGGATGTCCATCTGTCGAACCTGGCCGAGCTCGTGGACATGGTTGAGGCTGAAGGCATCCGGCAGGACATACTGATGATCTGCGGGGGGCCGAGGATTTCTCACGAAGTAGCGCTGGAACTCGGATACGACGCGGGATTCGGGTCTGGAACAAAACCGAACCACGTCGCGGGGTTCATCGCCCAGGAACTGGTTCGCAGGCGCGGAACGGCGACGGTCGAGTAATTTTTTCCGGCTTCCGGCTGGCAGCGCCCATAATTATTTCACCTGAATCCGACAGCCAACTAGCCAGATTTATGTATGAACATCCTGCTCACCGACCGCTATTACGATTATTAAGATAAAATTAATCTTTTTTGTCTTGACATCCCGATTAACAGGACTAAATTTATCTTAGTTGTTCTATTCAGAACAGCGCGACATGGTTCTGATGAAATCAAAGGAGGCCTGCGAATGCGTGGCACACAGACCGAGACGTTGAAGACCTTCCGAAAGAACACCGCCAATGCCTGTTTCTACTGCCGCGCGAGACGACGCGAGGTCGACATGGCCGCTTGCATCAATGACTTTGTCAGCGCCAACGCATTCGAGAACAAGAGGTCGGCCTGTTTCAGATGCCACCAGGGGCGTAAGGTCCGGGAGGACTTCGCGGCGTCGAACTGACCTGGATAAGCAGAAAGGATTAAAGAGCCTTCAGAACCACCGCGACCGACGAACAAATCGGGCCACCGATGTTAAAGGATGCGGCACACCGGGGATTCGCGACCTGCAGGCCTGCCGGCACGGCACCAGTCAACTGACGGTAATTCCAGCCAACCATCGCGACACCTGTGGCACCGACCGGGTGTCCCTTTGCGATCAGTCCGCCGGAAGTGTTGATCGGGACAACGCCGCCATCGACGCGGGCCTTGCCGTCGACGAAATAAGCGACGCCCTTGCCGGGATCCGCAAGCCCAAGTATCTCGACCGACAGCGCGCCCATGACACCGAAACAGTCGTGAACCTCGGCCACGGAGACGTTCTCGGGATGGATGCCCGCCATGTCGTAGGCGGCGTTCATCGCCTTGTACGCACCGGCAGGCCGGATCGTGTCGCGCCCGGTTACGGACAACGGATCGGTTGCGACGCCGAAGCCCGCGAGTTCGACTGCCTTTGAACGCGGGATGCCCAGTTTGTCGATACCGGCCTGCGTCGCAAGGATCAATCCAGCGTAACCGTCCGAAATCTGGGAGGCCTCGTAGGTTTTCAGCGGCAACCCTTCCACCACGTAGCGGTTCGGCCCTTCGAGGGTCATCACCTTCTCGACAGACATCTGAACCTTATTCATCTGCGCCAGCGGATTCATGTTCGCGTGCCTGTACATATTAACAGGCACGTGCGCGAACTCTTCCTCAGTGACGCCCCATTCCTTCATGTAACGATCCATGACCTCGGCAAACAGGTGCGGAAAAACGAACACCTTGCCTTCACGATTCTCGGGGTGCGAGGCGGTTCCGAGCGCCTTGCCGATCAAGACGCCGTCCATCTTGCCCTCGTCGTTGCGCATCTTCTCGACCCCGATGGCGATTCCGACGTCGCCCATCCCAAGAAGCAGCTTGTACACGACAGACAGGATGGCCTGACCGCCGCTTGCACACGCATTCTCGACCGTTTCGATCGACTTGCCGGCCATCCCGGGAACCATCGCGAGCATGCCGGCCATCAGCGTCTGACCATTCAGAACAGGCACAAGCAGACCACCGATCGAACCGACGTCGACAGCCGCCAGCGGAATGCCCGCATCCGCCGCCGCGCCCTGCGCCGCGTTCGCGACCATTTCCTGAATGGACATCGGACCGAGCTTGCCAAATGCGCTCTGATGGTAACCAACAACGAAAATCTTCCCTTTTCCTGCTGCCATGACCACACCTTCAAAGACACGGAAAATCTTAACCTAAATGCGACAAATTCAATACACTCGGCCTGCTTTTTTGTTAACCCGTTGACAATTCACAAAATTCGGAGATAATGGGCGCACTTTGCTTAAGGCTTCGTTCCCATGGTGGGACCGAAGGAGGATAAAAATGAAGAAGGTATCTCTCGTTCTCGTGTGCGCGTTCGCAATGGTTTTCGCGGTTTCCTGTGCCAAGAAGGCTACCCCGGAGCTCTGCGCTCAGGCCTGTGCGAAGAAGGTCGAGCTTGCGCCGAAGCCCGTCGTTGAGAACCCGGTTGACAAAGTCGCCGCCGCATTCAAGGCCGAAGAAGACGCTATGGCCGCCGAAGAAGGCAACGCCATGGCCGAAATCCAGGCTGCCTGCGACACCGCCGCCGCCAACCTGACCAAGGAAGAAGAGAAGGCCGCCGCCGTTGCCAAGTGCGACGCCGACAAGGCTGCCAAGGCCACCGAACTGGCTCCCCGCAAGGAAGAGCTGGCTGCCAAGAAGGCCGCTGCGATGGACGCCGCCGCCAAGGCCAAGGCCGAAGCCGACAAGAAGGCCGCCGAGCAGCTCGAAGCTGACAAGACCGCCTGCGCCGAAGAGTGCGTGAACGGCCGCTTCACCGAAGTGAAGGTCAACTGCCAGATCGCCGCGACGACCGTCGAAGAATTCGACGCCTGCAAGTAGTAGACAGATCCAGTAAGTCCTCCATCCCCAGCTCTCATCTGATGTGCCGCTCCTGACCAATCCGGTTGACAATCGGTTCCACGAAAACGAAACTGTATGCCGTATTTCTTGTGAACCCGAGGGGGCTTCCAATGAGTTTCCGTACCAGCAGATTCGCGATGATGACACTTGCTTTGGCAGCCCTTGCCCTGGCGGCCGGGAC
>JAGOFO010000003.1:24086-39088 GCA_017997155.1 Myxococcota bacterium | reverse complement strand
CCGTTCTGGGTGACCTTGTTCACTTCGGAATCAAAGACCGAACGGGAGATCTTCACTCCGTTGACGATGGCGACATAATCCGGAAGCGCCTCAACCGTGGCAGCCTCGGTCTTCGGTGATTCGCCCGCCTTGTCGGTACACCCGGCGGCCAGTGCCAGAATGCCTGCAAACGCGATTACCATCAGTTTGTTCATAATCGAACCTCCGATTACCAGTCCAGAAATGCGACGGAATTCTACTCTGCAAACGTCGCGAAGTAAACGCGCGCGTGTTATCCGCGCAAGGGCAAATCGAAACGCGGGAACGAAGGCTATTGTGCTGAGTGCCTGGTATCGTGGCTGGCGCCGTCAGGCAGGTCAGTCGAGGATCTGCAACACGGCACGCTTCCGATACTTCGCGGCCGCGTTGATAACAAGGGTCCGCAAGGCCCACGCCATGGAGCCATCGCGTCCGATGACCTTCCCCATGTCTTCCTTGGCAACCCGCAACTCGATAATAATCGTCGAGCCGCTCTCGATCACCGACAACTTGATGGCGTCCTCGTTGTCGACGATCGCCCGCACAATCGTTTCCATCAATTCTCTCATCCTGCCCTCGTGATTTAGTGGCATTCCGCCGCAGTCAAGATGGGACGGATGATATCAGAACGCATAGCTCAAGAGAATAATACTTATTATTATGCAGCAATGATGACGGAGTGCGGGCAGTCAGGGAACCGCGCTGGCGTACCGCTCAGGCCCTGGCGCCTGACAGAATCTGCCGGGCAAGCCTGGAGACCTTGCGGGAGGCGCGCTTCTTCGGGATGATCCCCTTCGAAGCTATGTGCATGATCATCGATTCGGTCGTTCGGAGCGCCGTCACGGCGTCTTCGCCCTCGGCCGAGGTTGCCTTCTTGACCACGTTCTTCAGAATGGTCCTGAAATGCCTGTTACGGGAACGAGCCTTAAGGCTCTGACGATGTCTCTTAAGCGCCTGCTTGTGATTGGCCACAACGACCTCCAAAAAATATCCGGACAAAAACGCCGGAAGTTTATATACGAAAGAACCTCTGATGTCAACACGAATTCAAAAGGTCAACGCCTGATTGACCCCACGTTCCTTCACCATTCCGGCCTTCCCGGCCCGAAGACGCCACGGGACATCGCCACCACGAGCTCCTTGACGCCCTCTCCAGACATCGCCGAGATGGAATGGAAGTCGACTCCCAGTCTGGCAGCCTCTTCGCTGAGAGCCAGGGCAGCGGCCTCGCAACCGGGGACATCGATCTTCGACGCCACCATCAGAAACGGTTTGTTCTGAAGATCGGTGCCGTAGGCCTCAAGCTCGGATCTGACGGTTCTGAAATCCGCGATCGGGTCCGCGGTCGAAGAGACGTCGACCATGTGGACAAGGATGCTGGTCCGCTCGCAGTGCTTCAGGAACTGGTGCCCGAGTCCGGCGCCGTCCGATGCGCCCGAGATCAGCCCAGGCATGTCCGCCACAACGAACGAACGGTCGCCGATCTTTACCACGCCGAGGTTGGGAACGAGTGTGGTGAACGGGTAATCCGCCACCCTGGCCTGGGCGCGGGACAGATGGTTGATCAGCGTTGACTTGCCCGCGTTGGGCAGCCCGACCAGTCCGACATCCGCCAGCAGCTTGAGTTCCAGGCGCAGATTCAGTTCGTCGCCAGGGCCGCCTTCGGTGGCTATGTACGGCGCTCGTCTCCACGGCAGTGCGAACCGCGCGTTCCCCAGGCCGTAACGCCCGCCCCTCGCCGCGACGAATCTGGCGCCCGCCTGGTCGATATCGGCCAGAAGCTCGCCGTTCTCGTCGAAGACCATGGTGCCGACCGGAACCTTCAGGACAAGGTCATCGCCGTTGCGCCCCGTCTTGTTCGTGCTCCCGCCGGGCGCACCGTCTTCGGCCTTGAATTTCTGATTGAAATGAAAGTCGAGCAGGGTCTTGAGGCCCTCGTCGCCTTCCAGCACGACGTTGCCGCCACGACCGCCGTCACCGCCGTCCGGTCCGCCCTTCGGGACGAACTTCTCACGTCGGAAACAGACCATGCCGTTGCCGCCACGGCCTCCACAAACCCAGATTCTAGCCTCGTCGATGAAACGCATGGAGCTGACCGCCTGTTGGCGGCGCTATTCGGGAATGACGTCCACGAACTGCCGGTTGCGGCCTTCCCTGAAGGTCACGCGACCGCCGCCGGTGGCGAAGAGGGTGTAGTCCTTGCCCTGGCCCACATTGACGCCCGGCCAGAACTTGTTGCCAAGCTGCCGAACGATGATGTTGCCGGGAATGACGACTTCACCGCCGAATTTCTTTACGCCGCGCCTCTGTCCGTTGCTGTCACGACCGTTGCGACCGCTTTGTCCTTTTTTTCTGCCCATCGTTTACCCCACCTTGATTCCGGAAACGAGCAGCCGGGTAAATTCCTGACGGTGGCCGCGAATCCTTTTGGAGTTCTGGCGACGACGCTTCTTGAACGCGAGCACTTTCGGTCCGCGATCCTCGAGAAGCACCTTGCAGGTAACCCTGGCGCCAGCCACGTAGGGCTTGCCGACACGGATGGATTCCTCCGCGCCCACCAGGAGCACCTGGTCGAATTCGATTTCGCTGCCGACGTCGACGGCGAGGCGTTCAACATCGATCGTGTCGCCTTCGTTGACGCGGTACTGCTTTCCGCCTGTCATTATCACTGCATACATGTTGGACCTCTACCATCCAAACGAACGGGACGCAAATTCTACAAGGGATTATGGGAATGTCAACAAAGAATTCGACAGCGCGGGCAGCTTCCATTCATGTTTCCGACTCCCAGAGCCTGACCACGAAGGAGCTTCCCACGCCTTCGGCGCTTTCGACGGTAATATCGCCGCCGTAAACCCCGACGATCTGCGAGCTCAGCGCCAGGCCGAGTCCGGTACCCTCGCCGGGGGCCTTCGTCGTGTAGAACGGATCGAAAATGCGTTCCAGATCCTTTGGCGGGATTCCGCGCCCTCTGTCCTTGACCGAGATGAGCACCCTGCGGTCGGCCCGCCGCACGTCGATGCTGATCAGTCCTTCTCCGTCCATCGCGTGCGCCGCGTTGAGCAGCAGGTTGAACAGCACCTGCTGAAGCTGCGACGGCCTGATCTCGACCTGTGGATCAAGATCCGGCCCGGTCGTCTCGACCATGACATTACGGAAGGACTTGTGGGCCTCGAGAAGTTTGACGGTCGATTCGATCGTCCTTACCGCCGGCGCGGACGCCTTTTCGTCGCGGGCGGGACGCGCGAACGAAAGCATGTCCCGGATAATCCCGTCCACTCTGAGCGTGGCCTTGTGGATCGCGTCCGAGTACTCGATCACTTCGTCAGGGGTTGAGCCTCCCTGTCGAAGGATGTCGGACATGCCCAGTATGATCCCCGTGGGATTCCCGATTTCGTGTGCGACTCCGGCCGCGAGCTGTCCCACCGACGCCAGCTTCTCGGCACGAATCAACTGGGTCTGGGCGCCCTTGAGATCGTTTTTCATCCGCTGGAGTTCCCAGTCCTGCCGTTCCATCCGGCGGCGGTCGTCGCGGTGGATCGTCGCACCCTCGCCGATTGCCGAATCTATCCTTGCAAGGTCGTTCATCCTGTTGATGCCTGGACGTTCTTCGAGGAGGACCGTGGCCGCGGCCGCGGTTCGCGATATCGGACGGGTGATCGTCATGTGCGCGAAGGCCAGGCCGCCGGCGAAGGCCAGGATTGTAACCAGCGCGCCGTACAGAAGGATGATGCGCCAGAGGCCGACGCCCGTGGACGCGGCGTCACGCACCCTGAGTCCGAGTATCCTGCCGGCGCCGGAATGATCAGGCACCCTGACCAGGGCTTCCCACCCGGCAGCGATGCCTGACGAAGCAGTCTGTGTGTTGTCCGGATCGATCATGGTCAGCATGTTTCCCAGGATACTGGTGCGGATGACGCGGTCCGGAGACGTGCCGCTCTTTCGACATTGACTGGCGACACCAGCGCCATCGTCGCCTTCGGACACGAGGTCGATGACGAAGATGTCAACACCGGGCCAGGCCTTCCTGACGCGCGCCATCCAGATGTCCTCGCGCTCGTCGGGCACCGACGCGGCCGCAATCATCGCGGTCGCCAGAAGTCTGTCTCCCTCGTGGTTGACCAGAACCGGCATGATCATCGAGTGCAGGAACGGTCCGAGGCCGACGATGGCCAGCCCGGCCGCCACGGCCATTGACAGGATCAGTCTTCCCCGGATCCCGGGTATCCAGGACGCCATCCTTTCGGGGTTCTTCATCGCCGGGCCCCTTTGCCGAGGGATTGGGGTCAGGGCGCCAGATTAGCAGAAGTGCGCCTCGTTTTCCATCGAGGGTCGCGGCTGGTTCCGTTGCCATTCTGGACTATAATGATCTGAACGCTTCGCGGGAGCTTAGATGGATCTGAAGGTACTTGTTATCGACGACGAACCCGGCCTTCTGCAGATGTTGCAGGTGGTTCTGTCCAGGGCCGGCTACGGTGTCACGACGGTCACCTCCGCAAGGGAGGGTCTGTCGCTCCTTGGCAGGCAGCACTTCGACCTGGTTCTGTGCGACCTCAGGATGCCCGGCATGGACGGTATGGGCTTTCTGGCGGCTTTGAAGTCGTCAGGCATGTCGATCACCGTCATCGTGATGTCGGCTTACGGATCGGGCGATGACGCCATCGCGGCCATGAAGGCAGGCGCGTATGACTACATCAACAAGCCGTTTCAATCCGAGGAGATCCTGCTGACGCTCAGGAAGGCGGTCGAAAGGGAGCAGCTTCGTCGAGAGAACCGGGAACTCAGATCGAAGGTTTCCCGCCAGGTCGGCCAGGCGCAGGTCATAGCGCGATCCGATGCGATGAAACGCGTGGTTGCCGTGGCAAACAGGATCGCCAGTTTCAAGTCGACCGTGCTGATCACCGGTGAGTCGGGTACCGGCAAAGAGGTTGTCGCCCGCATCATCCACGAGGCTTCCGACCGTTCAAGGCGTCCATTCGTGGCCGTCAACTGCGGCGCGATACCCGAGGGATTGATGGAGTCCGAGTTCTTCGGACATATGAAGGGCGCGTTCACCGACGCGGTCGGCAACAAACAGGGTCTGATCGAGAGCGCCGGAGGAGGCACTCTTTTTCTCGATGAAGTTGGAGAGCTTCCCCCTGTTCTTCAGGTCAAGATGCTTCGCTTCCTTCAGGAGAGCGAAATCCGGCGCGTCGGAGACACCAGACCGGTCAAGGTCGATGTGCGTGTGGTTGCTGCGACCTCGCGCGATCTTGAACATGAGATTGAACTCGGTAATTTCCGCGAGGATCTTTTCTACCGGTTCAACGTGGTTCCGATCAGGATTCCACCGCTGCGCGTAAGGCTTGAGGACATTCCCGCGCTGGCCGAACACTTCCTTCGCAGGATCCATGAACGCACGTCCTGCGCCGCGGCATCGTTCTCTCCGGAGGCGATGCGGGTGATGATGGGATACAACTGGCCGGGCAACGTCCGCGAGCTTGAGAACATGGTCGAGCGGGTGGCCGTGATGTGCGACTCGGAGGTGGTTCCGGTGGACTCGCTTCCCGACTGCATCCGTCCCGGATCCTCGGGGTGTTCTCCATCGCTGACTCTTCCCGTCCAGGGCCTTTCCCTGAAGGTCAACCAGCGGGAACTGGAGATAATGCTGATTACCAGGGCGCTTGAGGCGACCGGAGGCAACAGGACGCACGCCGCCCGTATTCTGGAACTCAGCCACAGGGCGCTGCTGTACAAGTTGAAGGAATACGGCCTGGGGAAACCGGATTGAAGGTCTCAGGAAACGTCACGGGGCTGAAGCAGGCCGTTCTCAGACAGTTCGAGAAGCTTTTCGAACGGCGTGCAGGTGTCTCGGACTTCGTGGACGCGCCTCTCGCCATCGCGATGCAGGACGTTGCCCTGCTTTCCGGTCGCAGGGTGGCGGTGCTGGCAGATCGCGGCGGCGCGATAGACCGGGTTATCGTCGGTGACGCCACGTCGTACGCCGTTCCGGAGGCCCTCAGGCGCCGGGTCCAGCCGGGCCGACTCAATGGCTTGCGCCTGATCGTGACGACCGATGGCGATGGCTTGAGCCAGTTCGACCTCGAGACCATGCGGCTGTACTCATTCGATGCCGTGGTGGCCGTGCTGACGGATCGTCCCGGCAACACACCGCTCGTCCAGCCCGCCTGGCCGCTTCCTCCCGGCGCGGGACTGTGGGAGACGGTTGAACCGGCCTTTCCCGGCAGGTTCGTCTATCAGTTCAACGAGACCATCCGCGATATCGAGATCCAGATGCGGCGTGCGGCGGCGAATCGTTCCCTCCGTGGAGCGGTCAAGGCGCGTGACGCCGCGTTGCTGGTAATCCCGGTGCTGGGACGCGGCGTGGACGAGGAATGGGAGGAGCGCGAGATGCGCGCCCTGTGCGAGACGGCCGGAGTTGCCGTCGTCGACACCGTGCTTCAGCGGCGTGTCTCGGCGGATCCGCGTTACGTCATCGGCGAAGGCAAACTGCGCGAAACGGCGATGCTGTGTCTGAACAGGGCGGCCGACCTGATCATCTTCGGATCGACGCTCTCTCCTTCGCAGCAGCGAAACATCGCCGAGGTAGCCGGACTGCGCGTCATCGATCGCAACCAGCTCATCCTGGACATATTCGCCAAGCATGCGGCCTCGGTCGAGGGGCGGCTGGAAGTGGAACTGGCGCAACTCAGGTACAACCTGCCGCGGCTTTCCGAGCGTGACGATTCGATGTCCAGGTTGACGGGAGGGATCGGCGCGCTGGGGCCAGGCGAGACAAAACTCGAGATGGAACGTCGGCGCGCGCGTGACCGGATCGCGGTTCTTGAGGCGCGCATAGCCCGCGAGGCCTCCAGACGGCACCTGCTTCGCCGTCGTCGTCGCCTCGGTTCGATTCCGATGGTAGCCATCGCCGGCTACACGAACGCCGGCAAGTCGACGCTTTTCAACACGCTGACCGGCGCTTCCGTCACAGCAAGGGACAACCTTTTCGCGACCCTGGACCCGACGGTGCGGACGGTCTGGGTGCCGAACGGTGATTCGGGAATGCGGGTTCTGGTGGTGGACACCGTTGGATTCATAAGAGATCTTCCTGCCGAACTGGAAGGAGCCTTCGGCGCTACACTCGAGGAAATCGCGGAATCCGGCCTGGTGATCCTGGTCGCCGACGCATCGGACCCAAACTGCGCTGTGCAGGTCTCGTCGGTGCGCAGAATCCTTGACGAGCGCGGGTACGGCTCGATTCCCGCGGTGCTGGCGCTGAACAAAACGGATCTGCTGGAGCCTGGAGCCGCGGGGCTGCTGTCGAGGGAGACTGGCGGCATTCCGATCTGCGCCCGGGATCAGGACACGCTCGGGCCGCTTCTGAACATAATCGCGCGAACGTTCCGGGAGAGTTGACGGTTTATTCCAGATCGTACTGGCGTGCGAAAGCGGGCATCTCGTCCAGACTGGCAATGAAGTTCAGAACACCTTCGTGTATGGCCCGGGCAATCGTGTCCTGATGGCCTGACATCAGCAACTGGCGCCCCTCTGTTTCATGGGTGATGAAGCCGGTCTCAATGACGATGGCGGGAACCCTGGCCTCCTGTAGAACGGTGAACGGCGCCTGTCTGACTTTGCGGTCCCGGGCTCCGGGTAGCGATGCCATCAGGGATTTCTGAATCTCTTCGGCGAGCAGCGCCGATTCGTTCACGGTCCCGTTGAAAGCCATGTCCGCCAGAAGCAGGTTGAGTGAACGATCCCGATCGGCGGCTTCCGGAAGAGCCTCTTCTCCGTTTTCCCTGCCTGCCAGTTCGCGTGTTGAATCGTCCGAACCCGGACCCACGAAGAAGGTTTCGATCCCGTTGGCGCCACGGTTGGTGGAAGCGTTGCAGTGAATCGACAGGAGCATGTCGGCTCCCACCGCGTTAGCCATCGCCGCCCGGTCCCTGAGCGAGACGAAGGAGTCGTCGCGCCGGGTGAAGAAGATCACGACGTCCGGGTTATCCTTGAACATATCGGCCACTTTGTTGGCCAGGATCATCGTTATGTGCTTTTCGTGAACTCCGTAAGGCCCTACCGCGCCCATGTTTTCCCCGCCGTGGCCCGGATCGAGGACGATGCGGAGCGGACGTTTTCCAGCAGTGGCCGGTGTCGACAGGGGAACTGCGAGGCAGATCGTGGCCACGGCCACGAGCAGCGCGGCAACAAAAAGCGAACGTGACACAGGCGCCTTCATTCCGACCGGTAGCTTCATCACACAGTTACCTCCGCCCGGGATCGTAACCGCGCGTGTCGCGTGGTGCCAAGAAGACGTCTCCCGGGAGGCGCGTCCCGACCCTGTTTGAATGTTGTGGCGATCAGGCCGGTTGAAAGAAGTCCTCGACTTCGGCGCGGACATGTTCAAGGACTGCCGGATCGAGTGGATCGAGCGAGGAGAACGCGTGGAAACGTTCGAGCGCGTCCTCAAGCAGCGGAACGATATCGCCGAAACCGATCATGCCCCGCAGGAAGGCGGACACGGCCGCCTCATCCGCCACGGCCAGAACCATGGGCATGCAACCGCCCGCCTCGACGACGGTCCGTCCAAGGGCGATCGGACGCATTGCCAACTGGTCGGGCACGAGCAGCGAATCGAGGGCCTCGCCGGCTTCATCATCCGTCAGAACATGATCTTCGTCGCCGTGGTCCATTCCGAGCGCGATCCTTACCGGAATGGCCATGTCTGCCGGGGCGCGGTAGGCCAGCACACCGGAAGAGGTCTCGATGGCCGCGTGAACGTTCGCGGTGGGGTCGAACATGACGGAAATCCGCGAGACGGGCATGTCGAACAGAACCGCCGCCTCGACAATTTCGAATGCCTTGTTCATCAGCGTCGCTGAATCAACCGTGATCTTCGGTCCCATCTTCCATACGGGGTGTCGAAGGACCTCCCCGGGTGTCAGTCCCGATCTGAGCTCGTGCGGCACCGCGCGGACAGCGCCTCCAGTGCCTGTCAGCACGAGCCTGCTCACGTTCCCGATTCCGCCGGCCTGTCTGATCAGCACCGCTGCCGCCGAATGCTCCGAATCCACCGGTCTGATGGCTGAGCCGTCATCATCCTTTCTGATCAGCGATTTAAGGTATTTCCCGCAGGCGACGAGCGCTTCCTTGTTGCCGGCCGCTACAGGAATGCCGAGACGGGCCGCCTGGGCAATCGGCCCGACGCCGTCCAGACCGGACGAAACCACGATCGCTCCATCGCATCCCGCGAGCGCTCCGGCGATTGACTGCTCGCGGATACAGCCTGCCTTCGACATTGCCAGGCTGAGCGCGGTCGAAGGCGAGCCCTTGAACGAAGTTGAGCGCGGTCTCAGTTCAGCGATCAGGCCGGCCAGTCCGTCATGCGATGTCATGGCGGCGAGGTGAGCGCATCGCAGGCCGTTGAGCGCGATTTGACGGCACACGCACCTGCCAAGCGAACCTGTCGCGCCGAACACGGCGGGAACCTTGATGGGATTAAACAGTCTGGACAATGGATTAAAGCTTCAGGAGATTCATGAGCCAGTCACGGGCGAAGAACACCGCGGCACCGATGGCGCCGAGCACTCCGGCGACAATCAGAACCTTCACGCCGACCGACAGACCGGCCTTTTCCGGTTTGCCCATGGCCGCGAGGGGAACCGTTTCACGGCCCTCAAGCATGTCCACGAGCGCGATCCCCTGTGTCCTGGTCCGCGCGGCGTCCAGGCCTTCGGGAGCCAGTCCCTTCAGGTCCGAGGACGAGATGCGTCCTTCTTCCAGGCGGGTGAGTTCCTCGAGCTTGATCGGCTCGGCGCCGTCAACCGGCAGGCTGCGTCCCGAAAAGCGCATCATCGACAGGGAGAGGATCTCTTCGGAGATCAGGGAACTGATGCGGTCATGAGAGATGGCCTCTTCGGCGACTTCCTCGGCGGCGAAGATGCTGCGGAGGAACTCGGAGACGTCGTAGGACGAGACCTTCAGTCCGCGCGAGAAGAGGAACTGCATCAGGTCGTCACCCATCTCCTGTGCGCTGTGGTAGCGCCGCCTTGGGTCGCGTGAGAGGGCCTTGCGCACCATCTGATCGAGTTCCTCGGGCACCTGATCGTTAAGCAGCGAAAGGGACGGTACTTCAGCCTTTTCGACCAGTTCCGCCGTTTCGATTTCGTTTTTACCCAGGAAGAGGCGACGGTTCGCCAGAAGTTCCCAGAGGATGATGCCGATCGAGAAGATGTCGGCGCGGAAATCGACCGGTCTGCCCTCAAGCGCCTCGGGCGACAGGTACGAGAACTTCCCCTTGATCACGCCGGGGTCCGTCATCTCGACCTGGGTGAGCGCCTTGGCCAGCCCGAAGTCGGTCATCTTGACCTCGCCGGAGTGCGAGATGAGGATGTTCGGCGGCGACACGTCGCGGTGGACGATCCCGAGGATGTTGCCCTCGGAGTCGCGTCGTTCATGGGCGTGGGCGAGTCCCTTCAGAGCCTCGGACACCACGAAAACGGCAACCGGAACCGGGAACCGCTGTCCCACCTCCGAGAGGCGCTGGAAGATTCTGCGCAGATTCCTTCCCTCGACCAGTTCCATCACGATGAAGTAGGTGCCCTGCGCCCGTCCCACGTCGAACACCTGGACGATGTTGGCGTGATTCAAGTGCATCGCCAGCCTGGCTTCGTCCAGGAACATGTTCACGAACTTCTGATTGGCGCAGAGGTTGGGAAGGATTCGTTTGATCGCCACCGACTTTTCGAAACCGTCGATGGTGATGGCTTTGGCCCTGTAGATTTCGGCCATTCCGCCGGAATCCAGCTTGTCGAGGATCTTGTACCGCTGTCGTTCACCCATGATCCACCAGGTCCAGAACTGAAAGAGAGTTCAAGCCTTGTGTAATCTAAACCAATTGCGTCGGAAATTGAAAGCGGTATTGTTCGAGCTGCTGATACCGATTGACGTGCGCGTGTCATCGTGGCTACGATAACCAACGCTCATTCTAACCAACGGTGCATGCCATGGACTTTACCGCTGCAAAAAAAGACTTCGCGCTTGCGCTTGCAAAGGCACAGGGGATTCCCGAACAGAAGAATCTCTCCAGCGTGATGGCCAACATACTGCTTGAGTCGGTGGGCAGTGAAGCCGTCAGGCTTACCGCCCAGTCGTACGAGGTCACCCTGGTCACGGTATTCCCGGCGCACGTCGCCCAGGAAGGCAGGATGGCCCTGACCGCCCGCAGCCTGACCGAACGTGCCAGGATGCTCCCCGAGGCCCCGGTCAACCTGAAGCTGATGGACAACCTCTGGGCGTCCCTCAGCGTCGGGCAGAGGTCCTCGACGATCCCCGGGACCCTTCCGGACAACATGCCCGAGGTGTCCGAGCCCAATCCGAATGTAGAACTGACCGTTCCTCGCGATCTCCTTCTCGAGATGGTCGATCGGGTGGGTTTCGCGATGTCGATGGACGAGGGACGTCCCAATCTGAACGGCATCAATATCAGTGTTGTGCCGGACGGTACGTCGGTTCAGGTCGACGCGGTCGCGACCGATGGTCACCGCCTGTCCTGGCTGAGCCGCACGCTTGAGGGCGTCGAAGGCGCAGAACGCGTCAGCGCGATCCTGCATCGCAAGGGCGTCGCGGACCTGAAGCGTTTCCTTGAGGGATACGAAGGCATGGTTCGGGTCGGATTCCTTCGCAACGCGGTCGTGTTCAGAATCGACAGCGGGTATCTCATGGTTCGGCAGATCGAACTCGAATACCCCGAGTTCCGCAAGGTTGTGCCCTCCGGCTTCAGGTTCAGCGTGGATATCGACCGTGACGAGCTCATCTCCGCGGTCCGCTGGACGCTGCCGTCGATTGCCCAGGAGAAGACGCCGCTAGTCAGGCTGAAGTTCGAGCCTGGAAGCGTGACCGTGATGGCGCGGGACCCCGAACGCGGCGATGCGAGCACGTCGGTGGACGTCGCCTACGAGGGCGAGTCCTTCGAGATCGCCTACAACAACCGTTACCTGCTGGACGCCCTGTCCGCGATGGGCGACAAGAGCGTCCGTCTTTCGATCAAGGGTGAGGCAAGCGCCTCCCTGCTTACCAGCACCGGCGACGACGGGCTCAAGCAGGTCATCATGCCGGTTCGTATCTGATCCACGCCAGTTCCGCGGAGTTTCAAGGATTTGAAGGTCGCCTCGATCGAAATTCATGATTTCAGGAACATCGGGTGCCAGGTCGTATCCTTCGGGCCTCGGGTCAATCTCGTCGTCGGCTCCAACGGCCAGGGCAAAACCAACCTGGTCGAGGCGATAGCCTTTCTTTCATGGCTGAAGTCCTTCAGGTCCCCCAGGACCGCCGATCTGCTGAGGGCCGCCCAGGGCGTGTCCAGCGCGGGTCTGGCAGCGGTGGTTGAAGGGGCAAAGGGAAGACACGAGATCAGGGCCGAGATCGGCAGGGGATGGCGCCGGGTGATAATCGACGGTTCACCCGCCTGCTCGTCACGCGACACGATTCAGATTCTGTCCGTGTCGTGTCTGAGCCCCGATGACCCCGCCGTGCTGGAGGGCGGTCCCGACGGGCGCCGGGTGCTGCTCGATCGTTTCGCGGCGCAACTTGAGCCTTCGCGGACCATCGTGTTTTCGACGTGGTCCAGGCTTGTGCGCGAGCGCAACGTGCTTCTGCGCAACGATCGTCGCGACAACGATTTGCTGGACGCGGTCGAGCAGAACATGTCTTCGGTCGGGGCGGAGTATCTGATGATTCGGCTCGACACTATCGACCGGATCGCGTCCAGGCTGCCGGCGATGATGAACGCGATGACCGATACGGACCTTCGCGCCAGGGTCGGCCTGTCGTCGCGATGGCTTCGCGGCGCGGCGCTTCCGGCCGCCAGCAGTGAAAGGGCGTCTTTTCTCTCCGCCGCGCTGGGTTCCGAACTTGCCTTGCGCAGGGATTCGGACGCTATACTCGGATATACCACCGCCGGTCCAGGGGTGGACGACGTTGACGTCCAGCTTCAGGAATTGAAGGTGCGCGGCCATGCCAGTCGCGGACAGAAAAAGGTGCTGATGCTTGCGTGGAAGGCGGCGGAGGCGGCGGAGATATCCGCGGTGAGGGGCGAGGAGCCGGTCCTTGTGCTGGACGACGCCCTCGCGGATCTCGATCCCTTGCGCCAGGAGGGCGTCGTGTCTTTCCTGCGCGGTTACGGGGGACAGTCATTCATCACGAGCGCGGCCGCCGAAGGCTCGGTGTTTCGCGACGCGACCGTGATAAGGGCGTCGGGCGGCACCTTTTCGGTCGCCTGATCGGGAGAAGGAAGATGGACAGGTTCATCATCGAGGGCGGTCACAGGATCAGCGGCACCATGACCCCTTCCGGCAACAAGAACGAGGCGCTTCCAGCCATCGCGGCGTGTCTGCTGACCGATGAGACGGTCAAACTGGAAAACGTTCCGCGTCTGGCCGACGTCGAGGTGATGCTGGACATCCTCCAGGATCTTGGCGGTTCGGTTGCCTGGACCGGCAGAAACACCGTCGAGGTCTGCATGAAGGACGTTCGCACCCACAGACTCGACAGGGCCATGTGTCGCAGGGTCAGGGCATCGGTGCTGTTTTCCGGGCCAATGACCGCCAGGTGTGGCCGAGTCGTGCTTCCTCCTCCGGGCGGCGACGTGATTGGACGTCGAAGGGTCGACACGTTGTTCGGAGCACTCGAAAGTCTTGGAGCCGTCGTGGAAGTCGGCGAGGACTACGTGGTCGACGGGGCCGGGATGAAAGGCGCTGAGATGTTCCTGGACGAGGCTTCGGTCACGGGAACCGAGAACGTGGTCATGGCGGCCTGTCTGGCTCCGGGACATACCGAGATAATGAATGCGGCCTGCGAGCCTCATGTCCAAGGCCTCTGTCGAATGCTGAACTCGATGGGCGCGCGGATATCCGGGATTGGCACGAACCATCTGGTCATCGACGGGGTCGACCGTCTTCATGGCACCAGCCACAGGATCGGCACCGATTACCTGGTAGTCGGTTCCATGATCGGGCTTGGGGCGATAATGGGCGACGGTCTGACGATCAACGGCGTAAACATGCCCGATATGCGCATGATTCGGCGCGTCTACGAGAAGATGGGCATTCGGATGGAGTTCGGTGAAGGTTCCGTCTTCGTGCCGGGCGGTCAGGAACCCGAGATCACGAAGGACCTCAACGGCGCCATCCCGCAGATCGACGACGCGCCGTGGCCCGCCTTTCCCACGGACTTGATGAGTATCGCGATCGTGACCGCCACCCAGTGCAAGGGGACGCTTCTGTTCTTCGAGAAGATGTTCGAGGGCAGGATGTTCTTCGTTGATTCCCTGATCGCGATGGGCGCCTCCATCATCCTTTGCGATCCGCACAGGGTGGTCGTCGTGGGTCCCTCGGTGCTTTACGGGGGCTCGCTCGAAAGTCCGGACGTGAGGGCGGGCATGGCACTGTTGATCGCCAGTCTTTGCGCGCGCGGGCGCTCGGTGATCCACAACATTCGACAGATCGACCGCGGTTACGAACGCATAGATGAGACGCTGCGCCAACTCGGGGCTTCGGTCATCAGGGAATCCGATTGCGGATGCACTCCCTGAGGTCCGGTCGAGGGTTGATTTCGTGCATGGTGGATGCTAGACTCGATCGCCTTCTGGTTCTTTGAATGGCGGAGTGGCCGAGTGGTCTAAGGCAGCGGTTTTGAAAACCGTCGAGGGAAACCTCCGTGGGTTCGAATCCTACCTCCGCCGCCGGTTCGGTATTGCCGGCCCTGCGCTTTGAACACTGGAGAGATGGCCGAGTGGCCGAAGGCGCTCGCCTGCTAAGCGAGTGTAGGTCAAAAGCCTACCGTGGGTTCAAATCCCACTCTCTCCGCCATGCGGAATTGATATTGTAATTCCGCACCGGGTGCCTTATTATTGGCACCGCTTTTTTTGCGCCCGTGGCTCAATTGGATAGAGCAGCAGACTACGGATCTGCCGGTTGGGGGTTCGAATCTCTCCGGGCGCACCATCG
>JAGOFO010000003.1:0-23986 GCA_017997155.1 Myxococcota bacterium | reverse complement strand
ACGACACGGTATGATTTCAGCGGGGAAACGTCGAGCGATGCGCTTGTGCGGCGTATTTCGGGGCGTCGACTGGACGATGGCCGCGACGTGATTCTCTTCGTTTTTGAGGAAGCCGCCGGCGTCGGGCAGGCGCAGGGAGAGAAGGCGGTTCAGACCGCCGGGGCGCTTAAGTCGCTCAAGCTGGCGTCGGTTCTGCCGTGCATCGAGGCCGGGCGTGATGACGACGGCCACGTCTACATGGTCTTCGAGGCTCCCTCGCTGCCATCGCTGAAGTCAGCCATCCGTGAAAGGGGCGGTCTCGCCCCGGCTCAGGCCCTCGACGTGCTTCACGCGGTCGCGGCAACCCTGGCCAGGACGTCCTCGGCAAGCATTCATCATCAGGATTTGTCTTCTTCGACCATTTATACGAACGTGCTGGACGGCGGGCCGCTTCGAGTCCAGATCGAGGGCTTCGGCCTTGCCGGCATTCTGCCGTCGTACAACCCCGCAAGAAAGACCGCTCCTTATTTCGGGAACGCGGAATACATGGCGCCAGAGGTCTGCTCGGGACGCCCCGGCACCCCGTCGTCCGATCTGTACTCGCTCGGCATCCTGCTGTACGAGATGGTCAGCGGAAAGCCGCCGTTCGTGTCGGCCGGCGCGTCCACCACCATCAAGCGGCAGGTATACGAAAAACCACTTCCGCTGCACCTGGTGAAGCCGGGTCTGCAGCAACTGGACCGTTTCGAGGGACTTGTGATGAGTCTCCTCGCCAAGGATCCGACCGGACGCCCCGCCTCCGCCTCTGATGTGGTCGACGCGATCAAGGCGCTGCAGAACGAGGTGTTCTTCGACATATCCCTGGCGGTCGAGTCTGAAAGGCCGGACTATCCAGGAATCGTTTCCACTTTTGTCGAGGCCCTGCCGCAGCCGGTTCAGGTGTCGGGTGCGCCCGGCGAGACGATGGCCTTCGAGGGACTCTCCGAGGCAGTGGCCAGGATGATCGAGAGCCAGGCGCCCGCGTCGGCCGATGTCTCGACCGAGGCCCCGGCTGGTGCGTCAGTCGCTGCTCCTGCCGAGTCCTCTGATGAATCGGCAGTCGAAGGCGCCAAAACCGAGGCGTTCGACGCCTCTTTCATTGCGTCCGTGGTTGAACAGGCCGCCGCCGGTGGCGATATCGGCCAGGCGATCGCCGATTTGAAGGCTGGAGCCGAGCAGGTCTCCGAGGTCGCTGCCGCTGAGCCGGAAGCTCCTGTCGCCGAACAGCCGGCCCAGGCTCCAGTGGCCGAAGCGGCGGCACCGGAACCCGCGAAGCCGGCCCGTCAGCCGAAGCCGGAGAAACCACGCAAGGAAAAGAAGACAAAGCAGGTTCCGGTTCAGGCTCCGGCTCCGGTTCCGGCCAAGAAACCGGCAAAGCAGGTCGAATCCGTTCGTCGCCAGCCGGCCGGCAAGGGAAAGAAAGGCTCGGTGGTCGTGGTCGTGGTGATTCTCGCGCTGGCGGTCCTGCTTGCGATCGGGGCGGCCTTCTGGTGGAAGAACAGGGCTGCCGGACCCGGCACGCCAGGCAGTGGAACGGTTGCGACCGAGCAGACTCCTCCCGCTCCGAATCCAGCCGAGGTCGCGCGTGCCAAGGCTTTTGATCTGGTCACAAGCGGCAGGGAGATGCTGTCGCGCGGCGATGTCGATGGCGCGGCCGCGGCCGTGAAACAGGCCCTTCTGCTGGACGCCGGTTTGCCGGCCGCTATCAGATTGCAGGCCGATGTCGAGGCAAAACAGGCCGAGATGGCCAAACCGGCCCCCGCCCCCGCTCCGGCTCCCGCGCCCGAGGCTGCTCCGGCCGTGGATATGACGAAGCTGGAAAGACAACCGCGCGCGGATCTTTCTCCGGTTCCCGCCATCAAGCCGGCATCACCGGTGGCCGTCGAACCGATCAGGCCGAAGAGGGTTGTGACAACGCCGCCGACCAGGGTCAAGCCCACGGTGACCAAACCGGCTCCGGCGCCCGCTCCGGAACCCGCTCCGGCTCCCGTGGACCCGAAGGTCGAGGCCAACTCACTGCGCGCCAAGGCCCGCACGGCGTACAAAAGCGGTGACTGCAAGACCGCAGTCAGCCTGCTGAACAAGGTCAAGGAACTTGGCCAGTCGAACAGCCTCGATGCCGAGGTCCTGAAGAAGTGCGCGACCCAGGGCGAGTGAGTCTGTAACTTTCCGTATTTATTATAACAATATCTGTCGGATCGTCTCCGCGGATCGTTGCAAAACGACCGTTTCCGTAGTACAATCGCGCGACTTTTCAGGAGGTCCCCATGTCTGAAGACGTCGGAACCAACGTAGTTCCCGTAAATATTGAAGATCAGATGTGTTCGTCCTACGTCGATTACGCCATGAGCGTAATCATCGGACGCGCGCTTCCAGATGCCCGTGACGGCTTCAAACCGGTTCATCGTCGCGTGCTTTTCACGATGCATGAGACGAAGAACTTTCACAACGCACCCTACAAGAAAAGCGCGCGCATCGTCGGCGACGTCATGGGTAAGTACCACCCGCACGGCGACGCGGCGATTTACGACACGATGGTCCGAATGGCCCAGGACTTCTCGATGCGCTACATGCTTGTCGACGGCCAGGGCAACTTCGGTTCCGTTGACGGCGACTCGGCTGCCGCGATGAGGTACACCGAGGTCCGCATGCAGCGGATCGCCGAGGAGATGCTTTCCGACATCGAGAAGGAAACCGTCGACATGATCCCGAACTACGACGGTTCCCTCAAGGAGCCTGCCGTACTTCCGACCAGGATCCCGAACCTGTTGATCAACGGTTCCTCGGGTATCGCTGTTGGCATGTCGACCAATATCCCGCCGCACAATCTGACCGAGGTCGTGGACGGAACGATTGCGTTGATTCGCGACCCGGACATGACGGTCGCCGATCTGATGGAATACATTCCCGCCCCGGACTTCCCGACAGGTGGATTCATCCTTGGGACGCGGGGTGTTCGCGAGGCTTACGAGACCGGCCGCGGCACCGTAAAGATGCAGGCGAGGGTCGAGATCAAGGGCGACAAGAAGGGCGAGAAGCCGATGATCCTTGTCACCGAGATCCCGTACCTGGTCAACAAGGCTCGACTGATCGAAAGGATCGCCGAACTCCACAAGGAGAAGCGGGTCGAGGGCATCTCCGATCTGCGTGACGAGTCTGACCGCGAGGGCATGCGAATCGTCATTGAACTGAAAAGGGATGCGGATCCCCAGGTCGTGCTCAACCAGCTCTACGCGATGACTCCGATGCAGAGCACGTTCGGCGTGATCATGCTCGCGATCTCGAATGGCCGGCCCCGGCTTCTCACGCTCAAGGACGCGCTCAACGAGTTCATCGACCACCGCAAGGACGTCGTTACGCGGCGCTGCCTGTTCGAACTGCGCAAGGCGCAGGAACGCGAGCACATCCTGCTTGGATATAAGATCGCCATCGACAATCTGGACGCTGTGATCGAGACGATCAGGCGGTCATCGAACCCCGACGAGGCACGCACAAGCCTGATGGACAAGTTTGGCCTGTCCGAGATCCAGGCCAGGGCGGTGCTCGACCTCAGGCTCGAACGTCTGACCAGGATGGAGCGGGACAAGATTCTGCTTGAGCTCGAGGACATCCGCAAGCGTATCGAAAGACTGCGTGAGATCCTCGGCTCCGAGTCGGTCCTGATGGACGTGATAGTCGAGGAACTTCAGGAGATTCGTGAACTGTACTCGGATCCCAGGCGCAGCGAGATCACCGAGGACTTCGGCGAGATCAACATCGAGGATCTGATCGCCGAGGAGGACATGGTTGTGACCGTGTCCGCCCAGGGCTTCATCAAGCGTACACCGGTGGTCCAGTATCGCAGCCAGCGGCGCGGCGGCAAGGGCAGCCGCGGGATGGGTACGCGTGACGAGGACTTCGTCAAGGATATGTTCGTCGCTTCGACCCACACGTGGGTGTTCTTCTTCACCGACAAGGGCCGGGCTTTCAGGATCCGGGTATTCCAGATCCCGTCGGGAACCAGGTCGGCCAAGGGACGGGCGCTGGTCAATCTACTGAATCTGGCGGCTGACGAGCACGTTGCGGCGATCCTGCCGGTCGACGACTTCGAGACGCCGTCATCGTTCGTTTTCGCAACCAGGAAGGGCCTCGTGAAGCGGACCGACCTTCCGTTGTTCCGCAACATTCGCAAAACCGGCCTGATCGCCATAAAGCTCGACGAAGACGATGACCTGATCCAGGTCAGGCTCGCCAGGGATACAGATCAGGTTCTCCTGTTCTCCAGCGAGGGGAAATCGATCCTTTTCAAGATCGATGACCTGCGAAGCATCGGGCGTTCGACCCGCGGCGTGCGGGGAATGACCGTGAAGGCCCCGGACAGGGTGATCGGCATGGAGGTCCTGCAGCCTGGCAGCGAGATCCTCGCGGTCACGGAACGCGGTTACGGAAAGCGCACTCCTGTCGAGGAATACAGACTTCAGCGGCGCGGTGGAGCGGGCGTTCTCGCGATGCGCGCCAGCAACAAGGTCGGTTTCGTCATCGGCATGCGCGCCGTCAGCCCCGATCAGGAAATCCTGCTGACCACGGATACCGGCACCATCATCCGCACCAAGGTCGATTCGATCAGGCTGATCGGCCGCGTCACGCAGGGCGTCAAGATCATGGATCTCGGCCCGAACGACAAGCTGGTCGCGATTGACGTGGTGATGGAGAGCGATGATGACGAGGAGGACGGCGATCTGGACGATGTCCCGGTCGTTGCGGAAAGGAAGGCTCCGGTTACTCCTTCCCTGTTCGATTCCCTGCCGGTTCCCGAGGATGACAGCGGTGATTTCGAAGGTTCAGACCGTTCGGATCAGACGCCTGTCGACGAAGACTGATTTCCCATCGACCACGCATCGAACATCGCAACCGCCTGAGTACCATTGACAAGGCACGGGCGCACGGCCGGATCGACCCCGCCCGCTTCGAGCAGGGCCAGGACACCCGTCCGCTCCATTGACAGGCCCTTCATCATCGAGTTCACGATGGTCTTCCTGGGCTGCGCGAAAATCGCGTGAGCGAACGTGGCGAACGGCGCGCCTCGCAGAAAGTCGGTGTCCGGCAGGCGCGGCAGCATATCGAAGAGGACCACTCCGGACATCACGGCCGGTGGAGGGATAAAGCGCGATGGAGGCACGTCGAACAGGTATTTCGTCCGCGCCATGAGGTTAACCAGAAGGGACACCGCGCCGAATTCCCTGTCGCCCGGAGAGGCGCACAGCCGAATCGCAACTTCCTTCTGGAACATGAACACCATCCGGACCGGGAACAGAGGGCCTGTCAGGAAGTTGAAAAGGATGCGTCCCCCGGCGTTGTAGGGCAGGTTCCCGGCGCAGACGACACGACGGTCGTGCGGCGCCAGGGCGCCGGTGTCCAGCGCGCCTGCGTCTCCCTCCACGATGCGTGCGGTGGGGAAGTTCTGGCGAAGGAGCGGGATCAGGTCGGAATCCATTTCGACCAGCACCAGATCGTTGGAAACGGAGGCCAGTTCCCGCGTCAGCGCCCCACGTCCAGGACCTATCTCGACTACGGTCATGTCCGGTTCCGGGCAGAGCGCGTCGATCATACGGATTACCGTTCTGCCGCTGTTCAGGAAGTGCTGGCCCAGCGACTTCTTTCTGGCGGGAACGCTCGACATACGCTGTTCCGTTTCGTTTCTCATCTTGACCGATTTCAGTCGACCCACAACACATCGGGGCTGTACATCCTGCGCCACAGGCCAGACGCTTCCTGCAGGCAGGTCATGTTGCTGTCCAGGTCTTTGCCTGGCTCGCATCCAAGGCGGTAATCCAGAATCAGTCTGATTCTGCGATCCACACGCGGATTGAAGCCGCTTCCGATCGGTATGCCCAGAACCATGCCGGCCCCGGGAGGCAAGCGGAGCAACACTTTGCCGCCCACGCCCGCCGAGCATTCAGGAGCCTCGAATCCCCAGTCGAGCACGTGTGTCGGCCACTCTCCGTCGATTTGAATCTGGGCCATGACCGTCTGGCATGCCGGGAAAAAGACCGAGACCGGGCCGCGATTGACCAGAACAACCCTCGACGCCGTTGAAAGGGCTACCTCACCCGAAGTCGTCTGGTCCTCGAACATCAGGGTCAGACCCTCTCCGTCCGCTGGCGCCGGCCCGCATATCCCCGAGTGAAAACCTTCGTGCCTGCACCAGGCGCGGGGAGGACACGCCACGGAAGACCTGCAGAGCCGACCTGTAGTTTCCGGCCCGCAGTCGCGATCCTCCCAGCATTCACCATCTGCCTCCTTTCCGGCCGGCGGCGGAGCGCACCATCGGTTGATCGTTCCTTCAGACCCCACGCACCAGTTGCCCCACGGGGAATCCTGGCACTCGACATCGGAGCTGGAATCGGCTGGTTCGCACTCTGGAATCGGACCGGACACGCATATTCCCGGGGTTGGCGCGCATGTCTCGTCCGCGGGATCGCACAGGACCGCGTTGTCGCACCAGCCAGCAACGCACGCGTCGTCTTCCCAGCACTCGCCCTCGACGGTCAAGGCGGGCAGACAGATGCCGGGCAGGAGCGGACTGTGACCCGGCTCGCCCACGTCCGAGATCACCTCGCCCGCGCAGACTTGTGAATGCGAGCAGTCGAAGTTTGACAGACATCGTCCGTCAGTTCCGATCCAGGCACAGAGTCCGTAAAGCGAGAACAGCCCGCGGTAACAGGCATAACCGGGAGAACACTCGTCGTTTTTGCGACAGACGTCGTTGGTGATCTCGGGCACGCAGGAACCCGGAAAGAAGTCGCACCAGGCGCCCCAGCAAGGCAGAGTCTGGCATGAAGGGATGTAACCGAGACAGCGTGAGCCGGCGGCGCACCCGTCTGATTCGCACATCCATGATTTCAGCGATGCCCTGCATTCGTTTGCGCCGGAGTCGGACAGAACGTCGGCGACGATGTCCGACGCGACGTCGGAGCCGGTCTCGATGTCAGATTCCGAGGTAGTGTCGGGAAGCTCGGTGAGCATGACCACGTCTTCGGGGTCAACGGTGGTGTCCTGGCTCGCGTCCAGGTTCAATACTGGTCCGGACTGTCCGCACGCAAGCAGGACAACTGTGAACGGCGCGATAATGTTCAGTTTCATCGGTTGTCATCCACGGGAATATGTCAGCCGACGCCGACGTGCCGCATGAACGGATCCATGTCAAGACCGCGTGGGCAGGGAGCGTCCCTGAGCACGCCGAACAGATACTGATATCCGAGCCCCGCAATCATCGCGGCGTTGTCGGTGCACAGCGACAGAGGCACCGCGACCAGGCGCTTCCCCGCACCTTTACAGGCGGATTCCATCCTGGCCCGCAGGCGGCTGTTCGCGGCCACTCCACCAGCGATGACCACCTCTCCGATTCCCGGTACTCTCGCGGCTCTCATGACCTTGTGCACCAGAATATCCACCACCGCCTCCTGGAACGACGAAGCGATGTCCGCGGTCTCGTCCGGCCCCGGAGTATGATCGAGACCCTCGATGTGGCGTTTCAGGGCGGTCTTGAGACCCGAGAAGCTCATATTCAGGGACTCGTCGCGCAGCATGGGCCTGGGCAGAGTCACGACATCGACGGCCCGTCCCCGGGAGATCCGGTCGATAACGACGCCACCCGGATAGGAGAGGCCGAGCATGGCGGCGGCCTTGTCGAACGCCTCGCCGGCCGCGTCGTCCAGCGTCCGACCCAGAAGCGTGAGGTCGCCCCAGCCGTTGACGCGGTAAATACTGGTGTGTCCGCCGGACACGGCCAGCCCGATGAACGGAAACGAAGGCGGAGTGATCCCGTCGATCATGAAGGATGCCGACAGGTGTCCCTCAAGATGATTCACCCCGACCAGTGGCTTGCCGGTCGCAAGCGCCATAGCCTTGGCGAACTGGACGCCCACAAGCAGCGAGCCCATCAGCCCCGGTCCGATCGTGACGGCGATTCCATCCAGCTCCGAGGCTTGAATACCCGCCTGTTCCAGCGCGGAATCGACGACCGGCGTGATGTATCTGAGATGGTTGCGGGAGGCCAGTTCAGGCACCACGCCGCCGTACGGCTCATGCACCTTGATCTGTGACCAGACCACGTTTGACAGGACGCGCCTTCCGTCCTCGACGACGGCGGCCGATGTTTCGTCACAGGAACTTTCTATGCCCAGGACCTTCATGCCGCGGATTGTAGCGTAAAGCGTGGTGGCAGGGTTGAATTTGTGGCGTAATCCTTGCCGTTAATGGCAATCCGGGTTAGTTTGGTCACCTGTGCTGGTTCTTAAAGGCAGGAATCAAGATGGGTTCAAGTTCGTCCTTTCACACTCAGGTTCAATCGGCGCGAAATGGTGAAATAACCGTACAGGTCGAAAGGGTCGCGCAGCGCGAGGGCCTCGACCCCGTTCTTCTTTCGAACCGCGTCGCGGCGGGCACGGTCGTCATACCGGCCAATCCCGGTCACAAGGGCCTGGATCCTGTCGGAATCGGTCTCGGGATGTCGGTGAAGGTCAACGTCAACCTGGGACGGTCTCCGACAAGCTCCTGCCTGTCGGACGAAGTCGAAAAGGTGCAGACGGCTTTGAAGTATGGCGCGGATGCCGTGATGGACCTTTCGACCGGATCGGACATCGACGTGGTTCGCGAGGCGGTAATCAACTCCTGCTCGGCGCCGGTCGGTACCGTTCCGGTTTATCAGGCCGCCGAGATGGTCGATCGGTTCGAGGATCTGACATCGGATCAGCTCATCGACGTGGTGCGGCACCAGGCGGTGCAGGGCGTGGATTTCATGACGATACATGCGGGCATCCTGTCCGCGCATGTGCCGCTGGCGGCGCGCCGGCTGGTTGGAATCGTCAGTCGTGGAGGGGCTCTGCTGGCCAGGTGGATGACCTGCCACAAGGCCCAGAATCCGTACTACGAGCGTTTCGACGAGATCCTTGAAATTGCCGCGGAACACGATGTGACGCTGTCACTCGGCGACGGTCTCAGGCCTGGTTGTCTCGCCGACGCTTCCGACGATGCCCAGTTCATGGAACTGGACACGCTTGGAGAACTCACGGCGCGCGCGCGCGAACGTGGCGTCCAGGTGATGATCGAGGGTCCCGGCCACATGCCGTTCGACCAGATCGCTTACAACATGGCCAGACAGAAATCGGTTTGTTCCGGCGCCCCATTCTATGTGCTCGGTCCCCTCGTCACCGATATCGCTCCGGGCTACGACCACATAACGGGCGCGATCGGTGCCACGATGGCCGCCGTGTCGGGCGCCGATTTCCTTTGCTACGTCACTCCGAAAGAGCACCTGGGTCTTCCCGATCTCGAGGACGTCCGCGTTGGCCTCATCGCCTTCAAGATTGCGGCGCACGCCGCCGATATCGCGAAGGGGCACCCGGGCGCGCGCGACAGGGACGACGAGATGTCGCGAGCCAGGTGTTCGTTCAACTGGGAAAAGCAGTTCTCGCTGGCGCTGGATCCGGATCGGGCTCGTGAATATCACGCGGCCACACTGCCGGATCCCGAACATCTGAAGTCGGAGTACTGTTCGATGTGCGGCGAGAAGTACTGTGCGATGCGTAACTCCGCGATCGCGACGGGACGGAACCGTTAGCGGGCGGATAGATTTCTATGGAGGAAAACCCGGACATGGAAAACAGGACACTTCTTCAGGCAGATCCCGAAGTAGCCGGCCTTGTGGCCGCCGAGGAAAAGAGGCAGTTCGAGAAGATTCGCCTCATCGCCTCCGAGAACTACACGTCGCGTGCCGTTCTGGAAGCCACGGGCAGCGTATTCACGAACAAATACTCCGAGGGTTATGCGGGAAAACGCTATTACGAAGGGCAGCAGTGCGTAGATCCTCTCGAAACCCTTGCCTGTGAAAGGGCGTGTTCCCTTTTCGCGGCGGATCACGCAAACGTCCAGCCCTACTCGGGATCTCCGGCCAACCTGGCCGTGTATTTCGCGACGCTCAAGCCGGGCGACACGGTGATGGGGATGGCGCTTCCATCCGGCGGTCACCTTACCCACGGCTGGAAGGTGTCCATCACCGGTTCGTTCTTCCGGTCGGTTCAGTACTCGGTCGATGGAGAAACGGGCCTGATCGATTACGACAAGGTTCGTGAGCTGGCCAGGGCGGAGCGGCCCCGGCTCCTGATTTGCGGTGCCACCGCCTATCCCAGGATTCTGGATTTCGCGGCCTTCCGTTCGATAGCCGACGAGGTCGGAGCGATTCTTCTGGCGGACATGGCGCACATCGCCGGCCTGGTCGCGGGCGGGGCGCATCCCAGTCCGGTTCCTTACGCCGATGTGGTTACGACCACGACGCACAAGACGCTGCGCGGCCCGCGCGGCGCGATGATCCTGTGTCGCGAGGCCATGGCCAAGGCGATAGACAAGGCGGTTTTCCCCGGTCTGCAGGGTGGGCCGCACAACCACACCACCGCAGGCATCGCCGTCGCGCTGCGCGAGGCGGCCACTGACGAGTTCAAGGCTTACGCCCACCAGGTTGTCGCAAACGCCAGGGCGCTTGCCGGGCATCTGTCAGCCAGCGGGTTCAAGCTGATCACCGGCGGCACGGACAACCATCTGATTCTGATGGATGTCACTCCGCGCGGCATGACGGGCAAGGCTTACGCCCGCGCACTGGACAGGGCCGGACTGGAGTGCAACTACAACACGGTTCCGGACGACCCGCGAAAGCCGTTCGATCCTTCTGGACTCAGGCTCGGCACCGCCTCGATCACCTCCCGCGGAATGAAGGAAGGCGAAATGAAGTTCGTGGCCGATTGTTTCAACCGGGTGGCCGAGATGGTGGAAGACCCGGATGGACTCGACGCCCTCGCGGTCGAGGTCAGGGACTTCTGCGCGGCGTTTCCAGCCCCCGGGATAATTACCCGTTCCTGATCGCGTAATTGACTTTTCCTGCGATATTGCTACAGTTTTGCGCGGTTTTTTCAGGCGCGCCCACAAGCGTTTGCCGGAGGCATGATGTCCCAAGAAAAGGATTACAAAAACACGCTTTGTCTGCCGGGAACCTCGTTTCCGATGAAGGCGAATCTTCGCGAGAAGGAGCCGGAGTTCATCAGGTTCTGGGAAGAAAGCCGGATATACGAAAAGATGATGGAAGGCGCGACCACGGGCGATGCCTTCCTTTTTCACGACGGACCGCCATACGCGAACGGTCATATTCATCATGGTCACATCCTTAACAAGGTTCTCAAGGACATGGTGGTCAAGGTCGAAAACATGACCGGTCACCGCTGCGAAAACCGGCCTGGATGGGACTGTCACGGTCTGCCGATCGAGCATGCCGTCGAGAAGGTCGTCGGTCGGGAGAAGGCCCGCGCCAACCCGTCGGAGCTGCGCCACCGTTGCCGCGACTACGCGCGCGAATGGGTAGCGACCCAGAGGGACGAGTTCAAGCGCCTCGGAGTGCTCGCCGAGTGGGATAACCCCTACCTGACGATGACGCACGACTACGAGGCCAGGACGCTCCGCGAGTTCGGCAAGTTCGTGGGTTCGGGTTCGGTGGTGCTGGGTCACAAGCCGGTCTTCTGGTGTCACGAGTGCGAGACCGCGCTTGCGGACGCCGAGGTCGAGTATCGCGAATCGACGTCGATGTCGATTTATGTGAAGTTTCCGTTCGGTCCCGATGTGGGCGAGCGGATTCCGGCGCTCAAGGGTGTTGCGGGCGGCGTCGTGATCTGGACGACCACCCCGTGGACGCTTCCCTCGAACCTGGCCATCGCGCTTGACCCGACGGCTACCTACATTGCCGAGAAGGTCAATGGAGACGTCTGGGTAATCGCCGAGGCTCTGCGCGAGGACTTCCATGCAAAGACCGGACACCCGATGGGAGAGGTCATCGCCACGTTCGAGGGCGCGGCGCTGGAAAGGGCTGCATGCAGGCATCCGTTCATCGACAGGGAATCCCTGTTGATCTGCGGCGAACACGTCACCATGGACAGCGGTACCGGTTGCGTCCACACCGCCCCCGGTTTTGGCGAGGACGACTATGTGGTAGGCGCGCGGTACGGTCTGGAACCGTATGCGCCGGTGAATGCCCGTGGCCAGTTCACTTCCGAAGTACCCGAGTTCGAAGGCCGCATGGTGTTTTCATGCGACGACGACATCATCGAACTGCTGAATGCCAAGGGCATGCTGCTGGGCAAGTCGAAGTTCGCGCACCA
The DNA here is from genome assembly GCA_017997155.1 of Myxococcota bacterium. Taxonomy (GTDB): domain Bacteria; phylum Myxococcota_A; class UBA9042; order DTJE01; family DTJE01; genus JAGOFO01. The sequence goes on along the minus strand of JAGOFO010000003.1, from coordinate 11,789 downwards.
GTATCCCCATTGCTGGCGTTCGAAGAATCCCGTTATCTTCCGGGCGACCCCGCAGTGGTTTATCACGGTTGATCGTTCCGGTCTGCGGCAGGATGCGCTGGCATCTCTCGAAACCGTCGAGTTCATCCCTTCCTGGGGGCGTGACCGCATTACCGGCATGCTGAAGTCCCGGCCGGACTGGTGTGTTTCGCGCCAGCGCCACTGGGGCGTGCCGATCGCCGGCACCGTCTGCAACAGTTGCGGCCAGGTGGACACCACACAGGAGTTCATCAATCACGTGGCGGATATCTTCGAGGTCGAGGGCGCCGACGCCTGGTTCGATCGCGAACTGAAGGACCTGATCCCGGATGGCTGGCACTGCTCTGCGTGCGGCTCAACCGACCTCGGCAAGGTTCGGGACATCCTCGACGTCTGGTTCGACTCCGGCACCTCATATGCCGCCGTCATGGAAAAGCGATACGGCGAGGGTGTCAGGACCGACCTCTACATCGAAGGCAGCGATCAGCACCGCGGATGGTTCCAGTCTTCGCTGCTGGCGTCGGTTGGCACCAGGAAGCAGGCGCCTTTCAAAGCGGTTCTGACGCACGGGTTCGTGGTTGACGGAAATGGCCGCAAGCTTTCGAAATCCGAAGGGAATTACATCGACCCCGGTAAGATCATCGACCGTGACGGCGCCGACATCCTGCGTCTGTGGACCGCGGCCGAGGACTACCGCGACGACATCAGGCTTTCACAGGAGATCCTGACCAGACTGGTCGAGGCCTACAGGAAGATCCGCAATACCGTCAGATTCGAGCTCGGGGTCGTTTCGGATTTCGATCCCGCGACTGACATGGTTCCGGACGAGCAGCTTCTGGTCCAGGATCGGTGGGCGCTGGCCCGCTTCCGCGAGGTTGTCGCCCGGGTGCGCGAGGCCTATGCCGCGTACGAGTACCATGTGGTTGTCAGAACGATCCTGGGCTACATGGTCTCGGACCTGTCGCAGTTCTATCTGGACATCACGAAGGACAGGCTTTACTGCGGACTTCCTGCCGGCCTTGAAAGACGATCCGCTCAAACCGCGGTATACCGGATTCTGGACGCGACCCTTCGCCTGCTGGCGCCCGTGCTTTCCTTCACCATGGAGGAAGCCTGGTCTCATCATCACAGGATGGCCGGCGCACCGGAAAGCATCATGCTGACACGTCTTCCGGACCCGGAGGATTTCCCGACCGATCAGGCGCTGCTTGACGACATGTCGTTGTTCAGGCAGGTCAGGGAGGTCGTCCTGAAGACCCTCGAACAGTCCAGGACCTCGCGTGAGATCGGGCATCCTCTTCAAGCCTCGGTCGCCCTCGAAGTCAGGCAGGGTTCGGAGTTCGACAGGGTGGTCACCCGGTTCGAGCCAATCCTGCCGGAGCTGTTCGTTGTGTCGCGGGTCGTCGTCAAGCGCACCGAATCCGTGGGCTCCGACGTTCCGGCCGTGGTCGCGGTGACGCCGATCGACGCGACCAGGTGTGGTCGCTGCTGGAATTACTTCGAATCGGTCGGGACCGTGCCCGGACATCCGGATCTGTGCAGCCGCTGCGCCGAAGTCCTGTCAGCCACCGGTGGCGAAGGAGCGGTTTGATGAAGTTCGATTCGAACAAGCTCCTGCGGGCCGTGGTGATCCTGGCCGTGTCTGCGGCATTCTTCGTGCCGGACATAATCACGAAGCGCTGGGCCGAGACCAACCTGGCCAACTGGAACCATCTCCTTCCGATTACGGCCGCCGCTGACGGCATGACCGTCGGGGAAGTCGTCAGATCGCGGTTTGCCGAGATGAGCGACTCCGATCTGGACGGAGTGGTATTTCAGCTTCCCGAAAAGCGGGAGATCAAGCCGACGGACAAGGTTCATTCGCTTGAATCTACCATCGGGACCGGCGTTAGAAGCTTCCTTGTCTACGATAAGGATCGCAGGTTCCTGCGTAACGTGGAGCGTGACGACGCGGCCAGCGTGAAGCGGATGGTCGGCAGGGCGGCGCCGGGTACCGATCCTGGCCAGGTGGCGGAAAAAGTCACGGGAATGCTGGCCAATGTCACGGTCCGGGACTTTCTGCTCGAAAGAATTCCCTCCGAATCCAGGTCAACCGTTGATTCAACCATTACATCCGGGTTGTTCGTCGTTCCGAACGATGGTTTGAAGCCGCTGGATCCGCGCGCTTCAGCCACTGTTGGCGCCACCTATCTTCTTGCCGAGCGCCGCGTCGTCGTTGTGGAAGGCTTCTGGGATTATTCCTATGTCGAGAATCCGGCAGGGGCGTTCTCAATGCTCCACTGGATAGACGGAAAGCTGAGACTCGGCATCTTCCTGACGTTCGGGGCGATCGCGCTGCTGGCGCTCGGTTACATGCTGTGGCGGCCGCCTTCGGACAGCTGGTTCCTTACCGTCACCCTCGGCGTCGTTCTTGGAGGCGCGCTCGGCAATTTCCTGGATCGCGCGACACTGACGTATGTCGTCGATTTCATTCACATGTACTGGAAGGACTACCACTGGCCCAGGTACAACATCGCCGATATCGGAATCACTGGCGGTGTCATCCTTCTGATTCTGTTCACGTTCATGTCGTCGCCCCCCAGGAAAAAGACCGACAAGTGACCGCGTTCAGGGGCCTGTCCACGTTCTTGCACCGGTTGACTGATCCAGCCTGACGGATTACCGTTTCCTCGGCCTCATTTAGGTTCGCGAATGAAGTTTTCCGAGATTATCGGTAACGCGCATGTAGCCGGGATCCTGCGGCGGGCAGTTGATTCGGGCACGGTCCCGCCGACCCTCCTTTTTGCCGGAAGGGACGGTGTGGGCAAGCGGCAGATGGCCCTGGCCTTCATCACATACCTCATCTGCCGGGACCGCCGGGAAGGGGATTCGTGCGGGATCTGTCCGAACTGTCGCAGGATGGCGGACGGCGGTTACGTCGATCTGGTCACCATCGGTCCCGAGAAGGGCATCATCAAGATTGACGCCATCCGCGATGCGATGCCGCGCCTGCTTTATCAGCCGGTGATTGGCCCCGTGAAATGCCTCGTGATCGATGACGCGCACGCGATGAATATCGAGGCCGCGAATGCCGCGCTCAAGACCCTTGAGGAACCGCCATCGTCGACGATATTCGTCCTGATCACGTCCAGCCCGGATACTCTGCCCGTCACCGTACTGTCCCGCTGTCTGCAGATTCCGTTCGGGCCGGTTCCTGTGGCCGCCATATCGGACTGGCTTGCATCCCGGGGGACCTCGCCCGATGTGGCGGCTTCGGCCGCCGCCCTGTCGTCAGGGTGCCCAGGTGCGGCCCTGCGTCTGCTCGACAGTGACGTTCTTCAGGAACGCCGCGATTTCATAACGACATTTTTGTCGCTGGCCACGGAGCCGGCCAGGGTAAGACTGCAGTTTTCAGACAGTGTCCCTTCCGAGCGTGACGATGGGGACCTGTACAGGCTGCTGCTTGAGTCGGTGGCGAAGGACGTGCTTCTTGTCGTTTCTGGAGCCCCGGTCAGCTCGCTGTGCAATGTCGACCTGGCCGCCGAGATCGCGGCTTTTGCAGCGCGGGTCGGCCCCGAAGGCGCCGTGGCCATCGCGGACGCCTGGCTGGACTGGGATTCTGCCCGTGCCTACAATCCATCAACCAGAAGTGCCATGGACAGGATGGTGCTTTCGTTCGGGCGGGGAGCGCGGACCTGAAGAACGCCTCAAGACGGATCAGTCAGGAGTGGTGACGACCCGCCACGTCTCCCTGGATATCTCGGCCAGCAGATCGGCCTCGGCATTCAGGCTTCGGCCGGAGATCATCACGCAGATAAGGTACGGCTTTTCCGGAGCGTACACGATTCCGCAGTCGTGAAGCTGAATCGATGTAGAGGTCATGGAAGCGCGATGGCCGAACTTGTGCGCGACCTTCGTAGGCAACGGCACACCTGCCCGCAGACCCTGGCTCCATCTGGTCCTGGTAAGAAGATTAAGCGCCAGTTCCGAGTGCTCACGGTTGAGCCAGGAAGCGTTGAAGAGGATTCTGAAGAACGACGCGTACTGCTTGGCTGTCATCTCGTAGGGAGTGGCGCCGTCGAAATCAGGCACAGGCAGCCCGAGTTCGGCATAGGTCGCCTTCATTCCGTCGTCTCCGAGAATCGTCGCAAGGATACGAGTGGCGTTGTTGTCCGATTCCGCGATCATCTGTTCCACGAGTTCCAGGATCGAATATTCCATTCCCTCGACAAGCAGCAAAGGCTTGTATACATCCTGCAAGACTTCGCCGGCACCGGGTGAAAATATCTGGTACACCTCGCGTTGTTCCAGGAACCCGGGCTCCAACTCAGCCTTTCTAAGAATCCCCATCATCACGGGCACTTTGAGAAGACTTGCAGGCGAGAAAGTCTCGCTTTCGCCGATCCCGATCCATGGGCCGTTGTTCAAGTCGCGGAAGTATACCGACACACGGTCTATCGGGCCTGAAGATGACCTGGTCTGAACCAGCCGGTTCAGAGTACTCTTCAGCTCTGTCAGCTTTTTTCCCTCGAACTGATCATCCAGGCCACACTCAAGCAGCGGACTGATCAGCTCGCGTGATGTGTCCCTGGTCTCGACCACGCCGACTTTCCTGCACGGCTTCAAGACGTACGCCACCCAGCCGGACGCCGCCACGGCCATCGCGACGGCAAGGAGAATAGTCACCAACGCTATCGATTTACCAACGGCCTTCTTCTTCTGGGGTGGAGTGGTCGCTGCCATTCAAGGGCCTCGGAAATTCCTGGCGCAAATACTGTGGTTTCAAGTATGTCTTTGTCAAGCGAATGCGTGGTTGAACGAACACACCGGAACTACAGGCGTGCAATTCAGTCGACGGATTTCGCGACCCGGAAACCGACGGTGCTCAGGCGCCTGCGGGGATCATAGTGGAAGCGGACCGTGGCCCTGGTCAGGCGTGACTCCGAGTACCAGGAACCGCCGCGACTCATCCTGTGGGTCTCCTTGCCCAGCCACGCGGAGCCGTCGGACGGGGCCTTCTCGTAGCTGTCGTGGTAGTTGTCCTGGACCCATTCGATCACGTTGCCGCTCATGTCGCAGAGGCCGCTGGGGGTGTTGCCGTCCTTTTTCGAGCAGATCGGCCAGGTTCTGGCCTTGCCGCAGCCGTCGCCACCATCCGAGATGACCGCTTCCTTGCAGGTCGCGGGTTTGTCTCCCCATGGCCATTTCTGGCTTGCCCCGCCCCGCGCCGCGAACTCCCATTCGGCCTCGGTGGGAAGCCGCCCGCCCACCCACTTCGCATAGGCGCTGGCCTGGTCGAAGTCAACGCAATTGACGGGGTGGTCGTCACGTCCGGACTCGCCCCAGTTGCACTGCGGATCCGTCGCCGGCTCGGTGCAGACGCCGGCCCTGACGCATTTTCTGTACTGGCCGACAGTGACCTCGGCCCGCGCGATCTCGAATGAGGGCACCATGACGTCATGAACCGGCTTTTCGTCCGGGTAAGCCTCAAGGCCGTTCGCACCCATGCTGAAGTGCCCGCCAACGATACGTACCCAGTCGACATAGCGCGGATCAACGCACCGTCCGTCCTCGAAATCCCATCCTTCCTTGCATTCCATCCAGCAGTATCCGCCTTCGCATCTGCCGTTTTTGCAGGCCTCGCCGGTCTTGCACTTCGCACCGCCCTCGCCCCTGGGAAGGCATTCCGTCCCGTCGAGCCACATCACGCCGTCACACTTCGCGGCACACTGTCTGTTATCGCAGAAGCGGCTTTCGCAGAACGCGTTGTCCGAGCATGGCGTGCCCGGTCTGCCGGAAAAGGGCTCCTGACAGATTGCCCTTTCGTGTCCATGATTGCAGCGCCTTGTGGTCGAACAGTCCCTGTCGGTGTCGCACTTTCTGGTACAGCCGGGGATGAATGCCAGCGCGAGCGCCAGGACAAGCAGAAGAACTGGACGATTACGAGTAAACACGGGACCTCCTGTCGCAAGAGACCGGTCGGCAGTGACCATGCCGGTCAAAGATAACACCTTGTCGGTATTCATCAAAACGGATCTTGTGGATTTGCGGTGCCGGAGGACGTCAATCGTTGAAGGCGATGGTCGCCGTCTCGACACGTTCCCGATGGCAAAGACGTAAGGCGGCCCGGGCTTACTGGTGAAGTGAATCAGTTCAATGCGCTTCAGTCGCATATGTCGTCGAAATAGAGGTACGTGCCGGCCTGGCCGGACATCGGGGCGTACATCTGGTCGCCCGCGGGCCATTCGACGTTGCGCGCGCAGTAAACCATCCAGCCGTGGCCGCTGGAGACCAGACGGGGCGTGTCTGAACATGATTCACGGTAACGTTTCGCCCAGCGTATCGCCTCAAAGCCTGGTTCGTACATCGCCACGACCGCGTCGTAGTACCCGGGTTCGGCGTTGATGGCTGCCATGAAAAGGATTCCGTCGTCCAGGAACCGGCTGTCCTGGAAGAGCCATTCGCGGCCGTCGCCCAGGGGATTTCCGGCCGGGATTAAGGAACTGGTGAACGCCGTTGAATCGGGGCTGATCAAGCCGTACATCGTGAGGTCGTAGTCCACGATTTCGATGCCGCCGTCGGCCCGTTCATGCAGGAAATGGACGCCAGTTTCGGCCGGGTCCGGCCACAATTCCGGGTCACGCCATTTGACGGTGCCGTCCGCATTGACGAATGCGATCCCGTAGGAAAGCCGTTCGCCGGTCTGTGATTTCATTTCGCGCATCTCCGTCACGATGCCGGTTTTGAGCGCGGTGCTTTTGAATGTCGAGTTGGTTTCGTCGGAGCCGTACTCGCCACGGGTGAATACCGTCGTCGGCGTTCCGGCGGTTCCATCGGCGGTCATGTGAATCGCGGTCATGGTCGTGCCGTCCGTGAAAACCATCAGGAACCCGGTTGCATCGGGAAGGAACGCGTTGAGCGTTCCAGCGACGGGAATGGTCCAGTCGCTATCAATCGCGCCGTCTGGTTTGATTTTGACCAGCCTGTTTACCGGCGGCTCGAGGCCATCCGGACGGTTCGTGGCCACCAGGATTCCGCCATCTTCGGTGACAGAAAGCAGCTTGATACGCGACGCGTGAAGCAGTTCTTCGTTCGACAACTCCCACTGGACCGTCCCGTCCGTGTCTCGCCTGGTCAGCGTGACTTCGCCGGGTGGGTAATCCGGGAACCCTTCACAGTCTTGCGCCGTGCAGTCCGAATGAACCGTGATGAAGCCGTCGGCCAGCACAGTGAACAGTCGGGGATATGTCGACGTCCAGGACATCATGGATACTGTCTCCCTGAGCAGCACGGTCGTGGAACCGTCCGGTTTCAGCCAGACAAGGCGGACTGTATCAATGTCGGTGCAGCCGGTGTTCGGGAATGTCTGGATCAGCCAGCCGCCCTGTTCCCACGGTACCGGGACGGGCATGCCCGACACCCCCGGGGCGTCGCATTCGTCCACCACCGCCGACGTGATCGCCACGTCCACGAATTCAAGCGTCGGCAACCCGCCCAGGCAGACCGGTCCGGTCGTCGCGGAATCGTCCGTTTCAACGTCGGTCCCGGTCACGTCGCCCGCAGTCGAATCGTGTACGTCCTCGTCGACGCCGTTCGCGGAGCAGGCAACCAGGCCGGCAAGAAACACCGGAAACCATCGTGCAGTAATATTCATGGTGAGTCCTGTGCGGGCGGCCCCGACATATGTTTACCGGGTCATTATAGGATTTTTCATTTCAGAAAATGCCACGGTTGCCGCATTATGTAGATGCAGGCCCTCGACAGGCTCGGGGCGGGGGACAGGGACGGGTTCCGGTGTAGGGGCGAACCGCCTTCCCCAGGCCGGCCGGCAGGGCCGGTCGTTCATACAGAGCCCAGGCACGAGGCCGGCGCCATCGGCGCCGCCGAGGCCCTGGGATCACGGGCGTCACCCACCAATTTCCCAACCATCTTGAGGCCGGCCCGCAGGGCCGCCCGTTCATGTATCGCCCTGGGCGCCAGCCCGGGGATCTGCAATGGTATTGGGCACGGGTCCCAGGGTTTGCTCCCTGGGATTCGCATGGACGGGCCTCGTGGTGCTCGGGCCTTTATGGTTGGGGGTCACCCCGTCCCACGGCTTGCGCCGTGGGTTCTGGATGGAAGGCCCCTCGATGGACGAGGGGCCTGGGACGGCGAACCGCCTTCGCGTAGGGGCGAATCACAATTCGCCCGGTGCTACGGCGTGTCAGGGCCGCCTTCGCGTAGGGGCGAATGATAATTCGCCCGGTGCTTCGGCGTGTCAGGGGATGTCAATTCGCTCGTTCGGAGGCGGGGGCGCGCTCAGGATGGTCGGAACAGGTGCCGTCGTTCGAACATGTGCAGGGGTGATCGTGTCCGTGGCGGCACATCACTTCACAGGCATGCCGCTTCAACGGAGTGCGGTTGCCGGCGATCGGCTTCAAGGCCAGCGCCAGAGCCGCGACACCGAACAGAACAAGCGCAAGGATGATGGTCAGCGCGATCGTCATGTCGCATACCCGTTCACGGTCAGCCGAAGTCGTCGAACATGATGTTTTCCGGCTCGACGCCCAGGGAATCCAGCATCTTCGTGCAGGCGGCAAGCATCTGTGGCGGCCCGCAAAGATAGTATTCGATGTCCTCCGGGGCAGGGTGCCTGGAAAGGTATTCGTCCAGCAGCACCTTGTGGATGAATCCCCGGTAGCCGGTCCAGTTGTCCTCGGGCATCGGTTCGGACAGGGCCAGATGCCAGGAGAAGTTCGGGAATTCGGCTTGAATCCGGTCGAAGTCTTCCATGTAGAAGGCCTCGCGAAGACTTCGCGCCCCGTACCAGAAGGTCACCTTCCGGCCGGTGCCGATTCTCAGGAACTGGTCGAAGATGTGCGACCGCATCGGCGCCATCCCCGCGCCACCGCCAACGAAACACATCTCGGCGCCGGTCTCCTTTGCGAAGAACTCGCCGTATGGTCCGGAGATGAGCACGTCGTCGCCCGGCTTCAGACTGAAGACATAGGACGACATCATGCCGGGAGGCGCCTTCGGCTTGTTCGGGGGCGGGGTCGCGATCCTGACGTTGAGCATGATGACGCCGCGCTCGCCCGGATAGTTCGCCATCGAGTAGCCGCGCGTGACCGTCCCGGTGACCGTCGACACATGCCGCCACATGTTGAGCCTGTCCCAGTCGGCCCTGAACTCAGGCTCGATTGAGAAGTCGGAATATCGGACCTGATGCGGCGGACATTCGATCTGGATGTAGCCGCCGGCCTTGAACGGCACGTCCTCTCCTTCCGGCAGTTCCAGCACAAGTTCTTTGATGAAGGTCGCGACGTTACGGTTCGACCTGACCCGGCACTTCCATTGTCTGACAGCGAATACCTCGGCCGGAAGCTCGATGGCGATGTCGTCGCGCACCTTCACCTGGCATCCGAGGCGCATTCCTTCACGGGCCTCTTTTCTGGATATCAGGCTGGCCTCGGTCGGCAGAAGCGAACCGCCGCCAGACACGACCCTGCATCTGCATGTTCCACATGTCCCCTTGCCGCCGCACGCCGAGGGTAGAAAGATGCCGTTCTGTACAAGGGTGGAAAGAAGAGTTCCACCGGCATCGACCTGGATCCGGTTTTCGGGGTCGCCGTTGATGTCGATGTTCACCTTGCGCTGCGGCACGAGCCGGGTGCGGATAAGGGACAGGGCCAGGACCAGTGACCCTATGACGATCACGAAGACTGCGACCCCTAGCACGATTACCTGCGCCATCAGTCAGCCCCCGGCAGGCAGCCCCCATTAAGGAGGGACTTGCCGAACCTACAGCGAAACTCCCGAGAATGACATGAACCCGATAGCCATCAAACCCGCGATGATGAAGGCGATTCCGAGACCTCGCAGGCCTTTCGGAACATCGCTGTAACGCATCTTTTCGCGGATGGCGGCCAGCGCCACTATCGCCAGCGCCCATCCGACTCCAGAACCCGCTCCGAACACCGCGCTCTCGCCGACCGTCAGGTTGCGTTCGACCAGGAAAAGCGACGCCCCGAGGATCGCGCAGTTGACCGCGATCAGCGGCAGAAACACGCCCAGCCTGTTGTAGAGGGCAGGGGAATATTTTTCGATCACCATCTCGGTGATCTGGGTGAGGGCGGCGATTGTCGCTATGAAGGTAAGGAAGGCCAGGAAACTCAGGTTGACCGTTTCAAGCGACTTGTGGGCCCATCCCAGGGCGCCCGGTGCAATTACCGCCCTGTAAAGCAACGCGTTCAGCGGGGTGGCCACCGCCATCACCATGATCACGGCCGCGCCCAGCCCCAGGGCCGTCTCGACCTTGCGGGAAACCGCCAGGAAGCTGCACATCCCCAGGAAGAAGGCCAGCGCCATGTTCTCGATGAAGATCGACTTGAACAGAATGCTCAGCAGGTGTTCCATGTTCAGTCGTCCTCCCTCAGTTCCGGCTTCCAGGTCCTGTGCGCCCAGACCAGCAGCCCGATGATGAAGAACGCGGCCGGGGAAAGGACCATCAGGCCGTTCGGAACGTACCAGCCGCCTTCCGAGGCGAGTGGAAGCACCTGGAAACCGAAGATCCGACCGGAACCGGTCAGTTCGCGGATGAAAGCGACGATTATCAGAATCAGACTGTATCCCACGCCGTTGCCAATTCCGTCGATGAAACTGGCGATCGGGCCGTTCTGCATGGCAAACGCCTCGGCGCGTCCCATGACGATGCAGTTGGTGATGATCAGGCCCACGAAGACCGAAAGCTGCCTGCTGATGTCAAAGACGAACGCCTTCATGATCTGGTCGGTCACTATTACCAGCGACGCAATGACCACGAGCTGGATGATGATTCGGACCTGCGGCGGAATCCAGCGGCGGATCAACGAAACCGACATGCTCGAAAACGCGGTCACCAGTGTGACCGCCAGCGACATGACCACCGCCGTGTCGAGCTTTGTTGTCACGGCCAGCGCGCTGCAGATGCCCAGTATCTGCACCGATATCGGGTTATTCGCGAATATCGGCGTCAACAGGACCTTCGTGGTGTTGCCTGCCATGCCTTATTCTCCGTCCGCCGCGCGGCCCGTCCGCTTCCCGATGCGCTTCAGGAAAGGGCCGAAACCGTTTTTGCCCATCCAGAAATCGATCATGTGCGTGACGCCGTTCGATGTGATTGTGGCGCCTGAGATGCCGTCCACCTTGAACGGGTCGTTACCGGCCTGCCCCTTGACCACCTTGAAGACCATCCTGCCGGCACGGTTGAACAGCTTCTTCCCATGGAAGCCGTTTTTCCATCGCGGGTTTTCCACCTCGCCGCCCAGCCCGGGAGTCTCGCCGTGCTGATAATAGGTGATGCCGCGAATGGTGTTCAGGTCGGCTTCGAGCGCGATGTATCCGTAAAGGGTCGACCATAGTCCCTTGCCCTCGATGGGCAGCAGCAGGCCCGAGATGCCGGCCCTGCTTTTTCCAGGTTGATCGGTGCCGCCAGCAGACTGTTCGTCGCGGGATTTGAGCACGAAGACCAGCGCCGTTTTTGGGACCCTGACGATTCCGGCCCTGTTGGGCGGGGCGGAAACGCTGAGAGCCTTATCATTTACCGCAGCCCGGGGATCCCAGGAATCCGGATCCAGACCGGTGACCACTTCACCCGTCTTCAGATCGACCAGAAGCGGTTCGATGTTCTGTTCGTAGACCTTGAACATCTGTTCCCTGGACAGCTTCCGGTCGGCATCGACGTACCCGGCGACCTGCAGGATGTTTCTGATGCGATCCAGGCGCTGGTTCTGCTCCTGGCGATCCTTCAAAAGCACGGCCGAACCGGTGACGAG
>JAGOFO010000095.1:6261-8281 GCA_017997155.1 Myxococcota bacterium | reverse complement strand
GGGTTGGACGGGTCATCCTCGAGTGCGGCGCGCAGGGCCCGGATGAAGTTATCTACCGTGCGGTCGGTTCCGTCGTAGTCCCAACCCCAGACGACCTTCAGGATCTCCTCGCGTGTCAGCACCCGGCCCGGGTTGCGGGCCATGAACACCAGCAGCTCGAATTCCTTCTGGGAGAGTCGGCGCGGTTCTCCGGCCTTCTGTACAGTTCGGGTCTTCAGGTCGATGACGATGTCGGCGAATACGACAGGTCTGGCTGCGGCCTCGGCCCTTTCAAGACGGACGCGGCGCAATGCGGCGTTGACACGGGCGATCAACTCCCGCAATGAAAATGGCTTCGTGATGTAATCGTCCGCCCCGAGCCCGAGACCCTGAATCTTGTCCTCGTCGGAGGCACGCGCGGTCAGCATCAGTATCTGCATCTCGAGTCCCGCCCGGCGCAGTTCTGAAAGCACTTCGAAACCGTCGATTCCTGGCAGCATCACATCCAGAATGACCAGATCCGGTCCATTGTCGCACGCCATGCGCAGTCCAGTCTCCCCGTCGCGAGCCAGACTCACATCGAATCCCTCGAACTTCAGGTTGTGAAGCAGTCCCATGGCAAGCGACGGGTCGTCTTCAACGACCAGAATTTTTTCCCGTGCGTCAGGCATCGCGCCCTTCCTTCTTTTCAGTATGACGCGGAAGTGTCAGTCTGAACGTGGCGCCCGGGCCTGGCTTGTCGATCAGCTCCACGCGTCCGCCTGCCGTCGTCGCGAACCGTTCGACGATCGACAGACCGAGCCCGAGCCCGGGAACCGCGTTTCCCGATACGGATTTGCCGCGTTGAAACTTTCTGAATACGCGTCTGCGGTCATCGGCGGCAACTCCGGGGCCGTTGTCCGCGGTGTCGATCTCGATCCAGCCATCCCTGGTCTTCGAGGCGTCCGATCCCGTTGTTCGCGAGACCGAGCCGTTTGTCCGGGTCCGCACAGTCACCGTTACCGGCCGTTCTGGCGAACCCATGCCATGAGTCATCGCGTTGTCGATCATATTGGCAAGCGCGCCGTTCAGATCGTCGGGATTGACCGCCAGCAGATCGTCATCCGAGGACAGGTTTTCAAACCTGATGAAATCCTTCGTATCGTTTCTGGTCAGCCATGTGGACATGATCTCGGCCACCGCCGCTCCAGCGGAAATCACCTTGCATTGAGCCTCTCCTGCCTGACCCGCCTTGCCAACCGGGGCATCCCGCCTTCGCGCGCGCTGGGCTTTCGTCGCGGCCACCTGATATCCGATTGCCTGTTCCACAAGCCGCGCCAGTCTGCCGGATTCACGTTCCATCATGTCGAGGAATGCCGTCTTCTCCGTTTCCGAATCGAACCTGTCCTCTTTCAGTGTCTCGATCCCCATCATGATGGAGGCGAGAGGGGTTCTCAGTTCGTGACCGACGTGGGCCACCAGTTCAGCCTGAGCCCTGACCATCGTGTTCTGCCTTTGCAGAAGCGTCAGACTGATTATGGTTCCGGTCAGCACAGCCACGCCGAGCGAGATCGCGAGCACGCCAAGCGCGATGTCGCCACCCTGGCGCCAGTGGACCAGCACCAGCAGGCCCACTGTGGCGGAGCCGGCCGCCGGAATCATCACCGATCCGAACAGCAGCCATGGGATGGCCCTGTTGATTGCCGCCTTGAACCTGCCAGCCATCCGACTCTCCTTGACGCAACCTGGATGTCAGCGCGAGATTGTCACAAGATTATCATGGAGCCCCGGTTTTCGCCCGGTCCGCCCTCATTTGACCATCTGACCTGCCTTTGATAACCTAGTCTGGACTGAACGCGGGGGCATGCTCACAAGAGGTGGGCCCTACAACCTTACAGCTTCTCTTTGTTTTGTTTCTGATTGTCTTGTCGGCGCTGGCGTCCGCCACGGAAACCGCGCTGATGACGCTCAGTCCCGGCGATATCCACGACAGCCTCAAGGAACGACGTCCTTCCAGGATGATCGCCTGGTGGCACCGTGACCCGAACCGGCTGCTGACGGC
>JAGOFO010000095.1:0-6161 GCA_017997155.1 Myxococcota bacterium | reverse complement strand
TTGGCATCAAAAAGTACTCCCGCTACCCGGTGTACGAGGAGGAATCCGAGGAGATCATCGGTATTCTGACCACGAAGGACCTGCTGGACTTCATGGCCGCTGGCGATCGCGAGGCCTTCGACATGCGGGCGCTCGCAAGGCGGCACAAGGTGGTTATCGTCCCCGAGACGAACAAGATTGGCGCCGTGCTCAAGGAGATGCAGCACGAGCGCGTCCAGATGGCTTTTGCCGTGGACGAGTTCGGGGGCATCGCCGGTCTTGTCAGCATCGAGGACATCGTTGAGGAACTCGTCGGCGAGATCTGGGACGAACACGAGAAGGCCGAAGAATCGATCAAGCAGATCAGGGACGGCGTCTGGATGGTCAAGGCGCGCGCCGCGGTCGAGGAACTGCAGGAGGCTACCGACATGGAGCTTCCCGAGCAGGACATATTCGAAACGGTTGGCGGGCTGGTGATGGCGGTCACCGGAAAGGTTCCGGCCAACGGCGAACACTTCCAGTACGCCGGTTTTGATTTTGAGGTTCGTGAAAGGACCAGGACCCGTGTTATCTCGCTTGCAGTCTCCAGGCTCGCTTCGCCTGACAACGAAGGCGTTTCCGACTAGTCGTTATTTCCACTACCAGGGGTGCAGCATGAAGGTCGGGGTAATCGGAACCGGGTATGTAGGGCTCGTCCTCGGGGCGGGACTGGCCGAGACTGGCAATCAAGTCATCTGCGGAGATATCGACAAGGCCAAGATTGATCTGCTCAACTCCGGCCGCATTCCGATCTGGGAACCTGGCCTCGATTCAATGGTGGCGCGCAATCGAGACAAAGGGCGTCTTCGGTTCAGCACCGACATCGAATTCCTGGTAAGGAGTTCCACCGTCATCTTCATCGCGGTCGGCACGCCGCCGCAGGAGGATGGCAGCGCGGATCTCCAGCATGTGCTGTCCTGTGCCGGAACCATCGCCTCCACCATGGACGGTTACAGATTGATCGTGGTCAAGTCCACGGTGCCGGTGGGGACGTGCGATAAAGTTCGTGAGGTGGTCGCCGCGAATACATCGCACGATTTCGACGTTGCCTCCAATCCCGAATTCCTGAAGGAAGGCGACGCCGTCTCGGACATGATGAAGCCGGACCGCATCGTGTGCGGAGTGGATTCGCCGCGTGCCCAGGCGCTTCTCGAGGAGGTCTATGAGACCTTCATGCGCACCGGCAATCCAATCCTTTTCCTGGATATCAAATCCTGCGAGATGACGAAGTACGCCAGCAACGCGATGCTCGCGACGCGAATTTCATTCATGAACGAGATCGCCTCCCTGTGTGCGGCCGTCGGGGCGGACATAGATTCCGTCCGTCGCGGCATGGGAGCGGATCATCGCATCGGAACGAAGTTTCTTTTTGCCGGCGTCGGCTATGGCGGCTCATGTTTTCCGAAGGATGTGAAGGCGCTTGTGGCGACCGGTCGCGATAGCGGGCTGCCCATGAGAATTCTGTCGGCGGTCGAGGGGGTCAACGCGGCCCAGAAGCGCCTTCTTGTCGAGATGGTGAAGACTCACTTCGGCGCCGATCTGTCAGGGCTGACCATAGCGATCTGGGGCCTGGCGTTCAAACCGAACACCGACGATATGCGGGAAGCGCCGTCGATCGAGGTCATTCGCGGCCTGACCGAACTTGGCGCGAACGTCGTGGCGTACGACCCTGTCGCGTCATCGACCGCGCGCGCGGTCGATGTGATAGGTTCGAATCCCCGGGTGATCATCGTGACCGATTCGGCGGAGCAGGCACTTGACGATGCGGACGCGCTGGTACTGGTCACCGAGTGGGGTGAATTCCGGAATCCCGATTTCGAGGAGATGAAGTCCAGGATGCGGCATTCCGTGATCTTCGACGGCCGCAATATCTATGACCCGGCGCGCCTGCGTTCGATGGGATTCATCTACTACGGAATCGGTCGCCCCTGATCATTCCGGGCCGGAATGGAACCTAGGGGTTCTCGAGTTCCTGTCTCAGGGGCGGTGGCGGGTTGTTCAGCCAGATATATCCGTCCTCGACAAGCATCAGTCCCCACGCCGTCGACCCGTCCGTCGAGAACAGCACGCGAACCTCGTTGCCTCCGCAGTTGTGAGGCTGGCACACCCAGGCCTTGATGTATCTGGAACCGTTGATCGTCAAAGAGGTCGCCGGCGTGACCACTCCATTGCCGGTTTGCGTGAACTCGGCGACCCAGTCGGGCATCCTCTGCCTGAAAAGAGTGTTCCAGGATGAACGGAATGCCGGCCTGTTCAGCAACTGTGCAAGATCGGTGGCCTCCATCCCCGTGATCGCTGGCGGCTGACCACCGATAGTCCGTCTGTTCGAAGTCTCGTTGCTTCCCTGGGCGGCCGCGACCTGGCGCAATGCCTCCTCCTGTCTGGCCATCTCCTTGTCCATCGCCACCTGTGCCTCGGAGAGCGCACCGCCGACCGATTCCCGGACGGTGCCCAGTGCCTCGGCGGCCTTGTCGGCGATACCCGATTTCATGGTGTCCAGATCGTTGCAATCGCACCCGGAGGCGATCGGCAGGAGGCATATGGTCGACACGAACAGTAATGTCTGGATTATCTTGCTGATCTTCATGGTTGTTTCCTCCTGTGGGAAATCTTACTCCGGCTGCCGGCCGTCTTCAATCGGCGCGATGTCGCCGGCGTCTTCAGGCAGTTCTTTTCGTGGGCCACGGCCCGCGAAAAACTTGTCGTAGAGTCGGCTTAACGCGGTCTTTTCAATCAGGACGGTCAGGATCGAGGTCAGAATGATGCTGGAGAGGACGACCGGATACACGATGGCAGGCACGATCTCGGCGCCCGGCAGACCATACTGGACGGGAAGTGACGCCAGAACCGCGGCGGCCAGTCCCTTGGGCACCATTATCGACATGATGGCCGATTCCCTGGGAGTGTAGGTCCTGCTTGCCAGACCCTTGATCAGAAGGAGCCGCATCATGAAGACCAGTGCGACGATCACCAGGGCCACAAGGATATTCGTGACGCTGTCGAACCGAATCGAGATGCCAAGGAAAAAGAAGAAGAAGGTCTTGAGAAGGAACACGACCTCGCCGAAAAATGCCCTGTCTGTTTCCGTGACGTCCTGGAGGACGATCTTCTGTCGCCTGAAAGGCACTTTGATCTTGCTGCCCGCGGAGTTTGCCATGGTCACGCCTGCGGCCAGGGATGCGATGGCCCCGCTGACGCCGACCAGTTCCGCCACGCCATAGAGAACGAGGATCCAGGCTACCGACGCGAAGATCGTGTTTGGAAACTGTCTGATCCAGCCGAGGATTACCGACCAGGCCAGCGCGCCAGCCACCCCGAGGATCAGCGCGATCGAGAAAGACAGGCCAATCTGTCCGAGGATTCGGCCGGGGTCGGCGTTGCCCTCACTCATCCCCTGGGCGATTCCGATGGCAACCACGATGCAGAGCACGTCTGTGATGGCCGACTCCAGGAACATGACCGTTGTCGGTTTTTCGGACAGTTTGAGTATGCTGAGCAGCGGGATGACGACCGCGGATGAGGTTCCGCCGACAATCGCTCCCGTCATCAGCGCGAGACCCGGTCCGACCGGGGTCAACGCATACATCACTGCGGCGGTAAGCGCGGCGGTGAATATCCACGACAACAAGGAGATCACGGTCGTCTGGGCTGCCGCGCCAAAGAGTGCCCGCAACTTCAGGCTGAGGCCACCTTCGAAAAGAATGACAATCAGTGCCACGCTGGAGATGACCGGGCCGACGATACCGAAATCCGTTGGTGTAACGATCTTAAGGATCGGTCCAGCCACGATTCCGCACAGCATCAGCAGCAGGACGTCGGGAACTCCGGTTCTCTTGAACACGGCCACGAACAGGTGGGCGATGAAAACCGCCAGGCCCACCGCAAGGATGTCTACGGCCATTTTCGCCTCCCAGGGAGGGTTGAATCGATCGTTCCAATGAACTGATACGATCTGGAGTCAGAGTTTACGGGCAGGCCAGAATATCCATGCCTGAGAACGTGTCGGTGGCGTAGCTGGTCCACTGGGTAGCCGGGTCGAAAGCATCACCGGGGGTGACGTCCGGCACTCTGTCCGAACGGCACAACGTGTGATTGGTCGTGGTGTTCGGTTCTGTTCCCCAGAAAGTTCCCGGATCCGAGCCAAGCACTCCGATGGAGTCCCGCACGACGTCGCCACATTTCAGGATGACTGCGTCGTCTCCGGTGAACGAGATCGAACCGGACTTCTGGTCACAGGTCGTTCCGGTCACCGTGATCGAAGTGTTACAGACGGTCCAGATGTCGCCCGCGGTGGCGGCGGTCTGTGTCAGCGTCGTCTGGGACGGGTTGGTGGACGCGCCGTTCGCGTACACCTGGATGATGCAGCCACTCAGGTCGCGGGTCGCGGTGCCGTAGTTCCACACCTCGATCCACTTGTTGTTGCTGCTGCCCTCGCCGTATTCGGTGAACATGACCTTCACCGGGCATATCAAGTCGTCATCGCAATCCGGATCGTCGCAGTCGGTCAGCAAGTCTCCGTCGTCATCAATCGTGTCGTTGCAGTTCGCCTCGGCGGAACCTGTGCAGACCGGATCCGCGGTGCAATCGGTGTCGTCGCAGTCCGTGGCGCCGTCCAAATCCTCGTCGATCGTGTCGTTGCACGCAGTCTCGGACATCGGGATGCAGACCGGGTCGGCAGCGCAGTCGGGGTCGTCGCAGTCGGTGGAACCGTCCATGTCCTCGTCCACGGAGTCGTCGCAGGCGGTCTCGTTTGCCGGCGCGCAGGCGGCGGTGCCCGTGCAGTCGGAGTCGTCGCAGTCGGTCGAGCCGTCCTGATCCTCGTCGATCGTGTCCGCGCAGTTCGTCTCGGTGGTCGGGATGCAAGCCGGTTCCGCGGCGCAGTCGGGATCGAGACAGTCCGTCAAACCGTCGCGGTCATTGTCGCCGACGTCGGAACAACAGGTTTCGGCCGCGTCGACATAACACGGGTCGTCGCAGTCCCAGAAACCGAGATCCAGGAATGAATCGATTGGGAAAGCGTGCCACTGGGCGGCGGGGTCGAACACGTCGTTTCCGATAGTGTCCCCGGCAGTCGTACCGCACATGCGTCGAAGTGTCATGTTCACGGTGGATGCGTCACCGGAAACCCAGGCCGTTCCAGGGTCGAAACCGACCTGGCCGAATACGTCCTGGACCGACGATTCGCAATCCAGGACGATCGCGTCGTCACCGTTGAACCCGAGCGCGCTGGTCGTCTGGTTGCAGTGTGTCTTCAGGAGATCGCCGGCGCTGTTGTTGCAGAGGACGAACTTGTTCCCGTTGGCCAGAATGCCACCGTCCAGGAGAATCGAGTAGCTAGGGTCGGTCACACCGTTGTTCATGCCATTCACTCTGCACTGAGACATAAGCACGTCGCGGCCGGACATGTTGACGATTTCGAGCGCCTTGTTGTTGCTGGAGCCTTCAACGTATTCGGTGAAGAACAGGTTCGGAGCCGTCGTCACCGTCATCAGGCCCGGCAGTACGAATCCGTTGTCCGAGCCGTCCTGATCGCAGTTCAGCCACAGAGTGCCGCCGCTGATGGTGAACCTGAAAGCGAAATCGTAGTCACCCAGGGAGGTGGCGGGAACGGTCAGATCGTACATGTAGGTGTCACTTTCGAGGTCCGGACCAAAGTTGCCGGCAGCCACCTGCGCTGGCGCCCAGGTCCACGTTGCCGGATCGCTTCCGGTCGGGCCCCAGCCGAACTCGGCCGTCAGACCGACTGGGTTGTCGTTGCCCGCCGTCACGTCGGTCATTCCAGCCTCACGGACGAATCCGTACAGACGGAAAACCGCACCGGACTGACCGAGGACGATCTGGTTTTCCATCGTCTGACACCAGTCCACCGGGTCGGCACAGTTGATGGCGGAGGCACAGTCGGCGTCGTCACAGTCGGTTGATCCGTCCATGTCCTCGTCGATCGCGTCGTCGCACACCGTTTCGTTTTCCGGGATGCATTCGGGAGCGAGCACGCAGTCATCGTCCAGGCAATCCGGCTGTCCGTCAAAGTCGTTGTCGAACGTATCGCCGCAGCAGTCCTCACCACCGTTGACGTAGCACGCGTCGCCGCAGACCCACTGTCCCAGATCCAGGAAAGTGTCCACCGGGAACGAGAACCATTC
>JAGOFO010000094.1 GCA_017997155.1 Myxococcota bacterium | reverse complement strand
CCCGGTGACCGGATCTCTGACCCTCCTGGCCTTGTGACGTTAAGGATCTGGGGCAGGCCGTGATGGTCCTGGTGGGCTTCGAAGGTGGTTTGTCCTGTCTTCCCCGGTCCCCCTGCAGAAGTTGTGTTCCTGCCTCTCAAGATCCCGAATGGACCGAATTTTAATGGAAAAAGAACGTACTGAAGTCGGTTTTGCCGACATGGAACTGCCCGAGCCGGTCATGAAGGCTTTGACCGAACTTGGCTGGGAAACCCCAACACCGATTCAGGCAGCGACCATCCCGCGCATGCTCGCGGGGAGCGACATCGTCGGCCAGGCGCAGACCGGCACGGGCAAGACCGCCGCCTTCGCGCTGCCCATCATGTCGCGGATTGACGTCTCCAGTCGCGACACGCAGGCGCTGATCCTGACCCCGACCCGCGAGCTCTGCATCCAGGTGGCGCAGGTCCTGACCGACCTGGCGGCCGGAATGAAGGGATTCAAGGTGCTAGCGGTGTATGGCGGACAGGGATTCGCCGAGCAACTGGTCGCCCTGAAGCACGGGGTGCAGGTGGTGGTCGGAACGCCGGGCCGCGTGATGGATCACATGCGTCGCAAGACGCTGAAGCTGGACGCACTGTCGATGCTCGTCCTGGACGAGGCCGACGAGATGCTGCACATGGGATTCATCGAGGATGTCGAGTGGATTCTGGAACAGACTCCGTCGGATCGGCAGATCGCGCTGTTTTCCGCGACCATGCCGCCCGAGATCAGGCGCATCGCGCGTAAGCATCTGAACGACCCTGAAGAGATCATGATCTCGACGGCAAACACGACCGCCGACAACATCGTCCATCGGTATTGGATCACTCAGAACCCGAACAAATTCGAGGTTCTGGCGCGTATCCTGGAGACCGAGGAACACGACGGCGTGCTGATATTTTCAAGAACTAAGTCGGGGACGATCGAGATCGCGGAACGCCTGTGCGAGGCCGGCATCCCGGCCGCGTCCCTGAATGGCGACATGAAACAGGTCGAGCGTGAGCGCACCGTTGATCGGTTCAAGGATGGCAAGATGGACGTCCTGGTCGCGACCGACGTGGCGGCACGCGGTCTTGACGTCGACCGTATCAGTCACGTGATCAACTACGATCCCCCGCATGACACCGAGGGTTACGTTCACCGTGTCGGCCGAACGGGAAGGGCGGGGCGCAGCGGGACGACGATCATCATCGCCACGCCGCGTGAAAGGCGCTTTCTGGCCGAGATAGAACGTTCGACGGGGTTGACGCTTCTGCCTTACGAGATGCCGACCCTGGAGAACATGAATCGCAAGCGGATCGAGAAGTTCAAGGACGGGATTGCCCGCGCGCTGCGGGATGACGGCTGTGGGCAGTTCGCCGGGGTGATTTCGGAATTCATTGAAGAAACCGGCGTGCCAGCGGTGAATGTTGCGGCCGCGCTGGCCAGAGTCATTCAGGGGTCGACTCCCCTGACTCTGGACAGCATGCCAGGCTCCTGGACTCCGACCCGCTATTCGCGTGCGGAGCCTGCTTCAAGACCGGGGCGGGGCCAGCGTCCCGAGCGTTCCGGCGCCACGGGCAGGCGCGCGGCGGCCGGCGATGGTTATGGCTCGCGGGATGATTCCGGGCGCGGCAGCACCGGCAGGGCGCCTTCGTCGGCTCCGGTCATAAAGCCTCGTTCGTCAAGACGTCCCGAGGACGGCATGGATCGGTACCGTGTCGAGTGCGGATACGTTCACGGGGTCATGCCCGGCAATATCGTGGGCGCGATCGCGAACGAGGCCGGCCTGCGTGGTTCGGACATTGGCCACATCGAGATATTCGATGAATACAGCACCGTCGACCTGCCTACCGGGATGCCGGACGATATCTACGCGATTCTGAAACGCGCGAAGATCCTGAACCGGGCGTTGTCCCTGTCGCTGATTCATCAGGCGCATCAGGAGAGTTACGAAACGCGGG
Source organism: Myxococcota bacterium (assembly GCA_017997155.1). Lineage (GTDB taxonomy): Bacteria > Myxococcota_A > UBA9042 > DTJE01 > DTJE01 > JAGOFO01. The sequence continues at coordinate 6,481 of JAGOFO010000094.1, read as the reverse complement.
AACGGCCCAGGGACTATCCCCGCGCCAAGGTCGGTGGAAGCGGTGACCTGCCTCCCAGACGTCCCCGTCCCGATCGGCCGGCGTCCCGCAAGCCGTCGAAAGCCCCGCGTCGCCGAGGCTGAGTCCCGCGAATCATCGGCAAAACGACGAAAAACGAAGCGTGCATGCGGCTTGATCAGGTGCGGTTCAGGCGCTTGCAGACCAGGGCGTGTATCGCGGAACTGATCCGGTTCAGGCCGTGGATCATCGCGTCTCGATCGGTCGGCGACATGTGGGTGTCGTCGCCGTGAGCGTCCACCGCGGCGATTTCCACGTCACGGGAAAAGGCTCGCAGAAGGTTCAACTTTACCACCGTCGGCCCCATCGAGGCATCCGGCATTATCCAGCCAACATTCAAGAATTTCTTGGTGTTGTGTGATAACTTCTGAAGTTCATCGGCGCTAAGGCCGCCGACCACCAGGGCGGGAACCGGGGTACCGGTGACCTCGGCCGCCAGCAGTCTTCGCAGCCAGTCGAGGATGTCGCCCAGGTCCGACGCGATGTCTCCAAGCCCCTCGCCGATCGCCGCCTGCTGGGCGTCCAGGACGTACGCCTGGAGCAGGTCCAGCTTTCCACGGAACCTGATTGCCGGATGGTTCTTGGGAACAAGCGACCGGTTGTCGAACAGGTGCGTGAATCCGTTCGGCTTGCTGTCCAGTTCCAGCCCGCTTTCCAGGATCCGGTAGGGTTTGGTCGGCCTGGGCGCCAGGGCCGCGCGTGTGCGGCAGAAACGCTCTGACAGGCATTCAAGTTCCTGTTTCGGCGTCATTTCACGGGGACTTGCCGCCATTTCCAGAACCTTTGCCTGGAATGCAGCCGCCGCCGCCTCGACCTCGGGCACGTCCCCGACCAGCAGTCCGCCCGCGAAGTTCGTCTCGGACGGCGGTTCGAAGAAGCGTTTCATCTCGACATTGGCCGCCTTCAGCGCGGCGTCCAGGCCAACGACGGCCTCGATGGGCGGCGCGATCAGGTACGCCATCGGGGTTCCGGGCTCGACCCCGGCCAGTCCGGCCAGGTAGCGCCCGACGCTGGGGATGACGTGCGGGAAGAAGATCAGCGTCGCCTGGTCGTTCGCGGCGTAGAACCACGCCTTGGCGTCAAGGTACCTGAGCGTGGCCGACAAGGCCGACGTGACGCTTTCCTCGTCGGCGGCCGCGAAGATCCCGATCACCTCGCCCGAAAGCGGCCCGGACGCATGATTCGATCCGGCGTAGAAGCTGCGGCCATACACGACGTCCACGTCAGCGGCCTTGGTGCCCTCGTCCAGCGCCGTGTAAAGGGCGTCATCGCTGGTGCACGTCAACAGCCCGATGGCGCGGTGGTGGGGCGCCAGCTTCAGGTCGCGCGCAAGCATCGGATCGACGTTCGGGATGACCCGCAGGCCCAAAACGCGCGGTTTTACTGGTTCGAGGATCATCTTGACCTCTGGGGTTCAAGGGCGCCAGTCCGATCAACCGTTGGCGTCCACGCCGGTCCTGCGCTCGCGCAACGCCTTGATACAACCCTCGACAAGCTTGGGCGCCGCCTCGTTACAAGGCAGGCCGCCGCTGTGGATGTTCGACGTGACGTCGCGCATCGCCTCGTTGAAGTTGCGGACTTTCATGTAGGTCACGTATCCGCCCATCGACTCGGCGGTTTTCAGCCCGGGGCGCTCGCCGACCAGCAGCAGTGAACATTCGGCGCCAGTGGCGCGCGCGACCTCGTCGGCCACGACCACGCGACCCCGGGACACGGCGAACACCGTGCCCACGCGGATGCCGGCCGTCTTGAATCCGTCAAGCAGCAGCGGCAGGATTGCCGGAATGTTCACATTCAGGGCCGTGGCGCTCAGACCATCGACTAGCACTATCTGGATCTGCGGTGACTTGATTGCGGTTTTCTTAATCTTTTCGACAGATTCCGCGTTCAGCCGGCGACCCAGGTCAGGGCGTCGCAGGAATTCCGCGTTGTCGCGCGCCGCCGAGTTCAGCAGCACGATATCGAATTTTTTCAGGATGTTTTCGTCCAGACGCGACGAAACCGCGTCCCTGGCCGCCGCGTGATCCTCGCGGAGTTGCAGATACGTCTCGGTGCGCGGGCGGACACCGGAACGGCCAACGCCCAGCCGTGCCGGCGTCGACGCCAGATATCCGGCGCGGTTGCCATCCGGCAGCCAGTTCTGCAGGGCCGGCGGCAGTGGCATCCCCATCCCGGCCCACTCGGCGATCCGCTTGGCCAGTTTCAGATCCTCGGGAGGGCGGTTGCCACCGGGCTGAAACCTGGTCGGCGCGGCCTTCTGGGCAAGGGCCTCGACAACAGCGGCGGTGACCATGTCTTGAAGCTGCTTTTCGTCCATTCAAGTCACCGTTTCACAAAAACAGGCCCATGTTTCCGGCCGAAGACGTCAGTCTGCCCGCCTTCATCAGACCCATCCGTTCCATCCAGGCCTCGAACTCGGGCGTGGGACGCAGTCCGAGCAGCTCTCGCACGGCGGCGTCGTCGTGAAAGCTGGTGGACTGGTAGTTAAGCATGATGTCGTCGCCCATCGGCAGGCCCATGAAGAAGTTGCAGCCCGCCGCGGCCAGGATTATCGCCAGGTTGTCGTTGTCGTTCTGGTCCGCGTCCATGTGGTTCGTGTAGCAAACGTCGCAACCCATCGGCAGCCCGTGGAACTTGCCCATGAAGTGGTCTTCCAGGCCGGCGCGCGTCACCTGGCGTCCGTTGTACAGGTACTCGGGGCCGATGAATCCGACCACCGTGTTGACCATGAACGGTTTGTAATGACGCGCCAGTCCGTAGCAGCGGGCTTCCATCGTCACCTGGTCGGCGCCGTGATGACCGCCACTGCTGAGTTCGGAGCCCTGTCCCGTCTCGAAATACATAAGGTTCGGGCCCGGAGCGGTGCCAAGTTCGGCGATCATCGCCGCGCCCTCGGCCAGCATCGCGTTGTTGATGCCGAACGCGTTGCAGCTTATCTGGCTGCCGGCAAGGCTCTGGAACATCACGTCCATCGGGGTGCCGTGACGCAGGGCCTCCATCTGGGTGGTGATGTGCGCCAGGCAGCAGATCTGGACGGGCACGCCGAAAGCGCGCGTGAATTCGTACAGGCGGTGCAGGATCGCCGAGGTTGCGTCCCACGTGTCGGTGACCGGGTTCACGCCGATCAGGGCGTCGCCCATGCCCCAGGAAAGGCCTTCCATGGTTGAGGCCAGGATGCCGTCCGGGCTGTCGGTCGTGTGATTGGGCTGCAGGCGGACCGAAAAGCGGCCCCGCAGGCCCAGTGTGGTGTTCGCGTGGGTGATGACGCGGATCTTCGACGCGGCCAGCGCCAGGTCCAGGTTGGTCATCAGCTTGGCGACCGCCGCGATGCATTCGCTGGTCAGTCCGCGGCCCAGTGCCAGCAGATCCTCGCCCGACGTGTTCGCGGACAGGATGTGCTCGCGAAGCTGCGAAACCGTCCAGTCGCGCACGCGGCCGAACGTCTCCTTGTCCAGGTCGGCCTCGATCAGGCGCGTGACTTCGTCCTGTTCGTAGGGCGCGGCCGGATTTTCACGGATATCGTTCAGCGTCAGGTCGGCAAGAACGCGTTTCGCCGCCACCCGCTCCATGTCGGATGTCGCCGCCACGCCGGCCAGTTCATCCCCGGATTTCTGTTCATTCGCCCTGGCCATGACGGCCTTGACGTCCGGAAACGTGAATGAGTTGCCTTTAACTGTTGAAGTCAGCTTCATAGCGGGGTTAAGGTAGCCGAAACGGGTCAGCCGGTCAATCGAAACGGGGAGCGTCATGAGCATTGATCTCAGCAACGTCCACAAGGCCTTTTGTGTCGCGCTTTCAACAGCATTTCTGGCCGCCGGTTGCGCCACGACCCTGCCGGTGACGGGTTCCGGCGCCAGGCCGGACGTTGAAGCGGGGGGCGATGAAGGCGAAGTCTACAACGAGTTTGAGCGCGTCGGTCAGGGACACGACTACATGAGGAGGCTGGTCTGTCCCGATGGCACCGCGGCCAACCTTCTCTCCGTCGCATTCAGCCGCGACGATGCCCGGCGTTTTATCGACGTCTACTGGGTTGAATGTCCGGGACTTCCCAATACTCCGATAACGGTTCTGCCGGTCGGGCCTCTTCCCGAGCCGCCCACCGGATTTGTGCTGATTGACCCGGACCTTTACGCCGAACTCGACGGGATGTGGAGCCTGACCAAGCGTGATCCCGAAAAGGTCATCCGGCGGACCACGGAACTGCTGGATTCCCTGCCGGGAGTACATCTGGTGCTTGGGCTTCGCGCGATGTCCAGCCTGCGGTTGAACGATTACCGGTCGGCTCTGGCGGATCTGGACCAGATTGTCGACACCGACCCCGATCCCGACTACGGGACAATCAGGGTTCACGTGATCAGGATGCTTGGCGACCTGGAGAGGGCGCGGGCCGAGGCCGTCATTGTCCGGAATTCGCTCGATACCAAGGCGAAAAACTACGCGGATCGTCTTTGCCTGATTGGGATTCAGCGGGTCCAAGCCGGCGACGAGGCGGGCTCGACCGACGTGATGGACGCCTGCAAGCTGGAGATCGAGGACTGCTGCCAGTTCATCCGCGAAAATGTCCCCGGCTTGCTTGACGACAAGAACTGACCGGAAAGCATGCCCCGGCGGCATTCCATGATTCGTTCAAATTGTGTACCTTCGGTCGACGGGTGTCTCTGGCAGGAGAATGTGTGACATGCGGGAAGGGAATGTTTCGGTGGCGCCGGTGCGCTGCCTGACGGTGGCGGGGTCGGACTGCAGCGGCGGGGCCGGGATTCAGGCGGATCTGAAGGTCTTTCACAGGTTCGGGGTGTTCGGGCAGTCTGCGGTCACCGCGGTCGTGGCGGAAAACACCGTCGGCGTGCAGGGTTATGACGCGGTCACGCCCGAACTGGTGGCGATGCAGATCGACAGTTGCCTGTCCGACATCGGCGCGGACGCGGTCAAGACGGGGATGCTGGTGAACGCGGATATCGTGCGGGCCGTGGCTGAAAGGTTCAGGACGCACGCCGTGGCCACGCTGGTCATCGACCCCGTGATGTGCGCGAAGAACGGCGATCGGCTGATCGCGCAGGACGCGGTCGAGACGCTTGTGCTGGAACTTTTTCCCCTGGCGACCGTGGTTACGCCCAACGTGCCCGAGGCCGAGGCCCTGTGGGGGCGGCGGATCGAGACCGAAGCCGACTTCCGCCGGGCGGCCGAACACATCCGTTCGATGGGCCCACGCGTCGTGGTGATGAAGGGTGGGCACAGCCCGGTCAATCCCGCTGGCGAGTCCGTCGATTTCGTGCTGACCGACGAAGACTGGGTCGCCATTTCCGGTCCGCGTGGCAGCGACCGCAACACGCATGGCACTGGATGCACGTTCTCGGCCGCGGTCACGGCCCGGCTGGCGCTCGGCGACGACCCGGTAACCGCCGTGCGCGCGGCCAAGGCATACATCACCGCCGCCATCGCCTCGGCGCCCGACCTTGGACATGGTCATGGCCCCGTGAATCACTGGGCATGACCGTCGTTCATCTTCCGGTCATCCTCACCCCGGGTTTTCGGTCGATTTCGAGTCTTGCATCGTTGGAAACACTGGATATTTACCGCCCCAGAGGGCATAATTTTGCGCGATGCGTCGTTCCCGGTTCGCGGGAACTCTTTTTTGATGTCTGGAGGAAAAAGTGAAGAAGCTGATGCACCTGGGGATGGCTGCTGTCCTGGCGTTTGCCGTGGCTTGCGGCGACGGCGAGACCACCAATGACGAAGGCGGCCTGGCCGACGTGGCCGATGGTGTCGAAGATGTGATCGAAGACACCGCGACGCCGGATACCGAGCCTCTGGATCGGATCGAGCCGGACGGCAACACCACCGACACCGTTTCCGATGTCCCCGGCGACACCGCCGAGGAAATCCAGATGGTCGACAAGCACTTCACGTTCAGAACGGTCGGCGGAATGTCGATGGGCGCCGCCGCGCTGACGGTCGCCGCGCATTACCCGGACATGTTCGACAGCGTGGGTGGCATGGGCGGTTACGTGGACTACCGGTACATCGGCCACCTTCTGAAGGATCAGATGGGCGGCGGCTTCTGTCCCATGGAGGACATCCTGGAAGTCATCGCGCAGGATGAACTGAACGGCACCAACGAAATCAACAACCGCGAAAACCCGAAGGTCGACTGCTACCTGCCGGTCGAGCAGCGCAAACTGCGGCCGTACGAAATCTACATGACGTACAACCGCATGAACTACTCCAAGCAGGCCGGCACCACGTTCCACCGCGGCTTCTACATCGACGTCATCGGCGCGATCGTGTACGCGTTCGGCAACTTCTTCTTCTACAACCCCGAGCATCCGCTGGTGCCGCAGGGCGTGGATCCGGCGTGGCTGCTTCAGACCGACTCCGAGAAGTGCGCGAACCCGATGCACGTTCAGTTCCCGTACAACCTCAACGC
>JAGOFO010000093.1 GCA_017997155.1 Myxococcota bacterium | reverse complement strand
GGTTGTTGCTGTCGCGCTTACACAGAATATCAACAATCTGCTCGAGTTCGTGCCTGCGCCCGACGACCGAGTCAAGCCCACCGTTGGCGGCCTCATCCGTCAGGTTCCGTCCTATCCCGTATAGCGTTGGAAATCTGGAGGGATCCAGGGCCCAATGCGAGTGCTGCCTTTCATCGGACTCGGACAGACGATCCCGGTAACCGCTCAGGACCTTTTCCGCCACTCTCGTCTCGATATCGTCAGACTCGAATCCGGTGGCGTCATCCGGTTCGTCCGGAAGGATGATCGGCTCGTCGTCGTCTTCTTGAATCGCGCCACGATCCGTTTGGGCGGGCCACTGTATCCTGGTCTGCGTCCTCACCGGTGTCGGTTCCGGCATCAGCGGCCTTCGGGAGTCGAGGGCGGCAACTTCGCGGATCGCTCGGTTGTTGGCAGCCTGCAGAAGGTCCACGTCGGTCAGGTAGGACATCGCCATCGTGCGCAAGTCGATCAGCGGCACCTGGCAGGCGCTGATGACCCTTGCAGCGCGTGAGCCCGGGGTATTGGCGACCGCAAGCAGCAGGTGCACCGATGTGGCGAAATCAGCGGCCGTGCTGTCGGCAATCTTTTCGGCAGTCACGATAATCTGTCTGACCACGTCCGGAGGCTCCGGGCGTGTGGTTCCCAGCCGGCCGAGCACCGAGTCGTCCGTGATCCGAAGCTTTGTAAGAATCGAACCAGCCGTGCACGGAACCGCGAACATAGCCAGAAGCACCGACGTCGAATCGAACGGTTTGCCGGACGCACGGGCGATGTCGATGGCCGTTTGACAGATGCGATTGACTTCCTGGCTGATCATCGGGTCCCCGTGAGATGAACCGGCTTGATTCAACGAATGAATTTTCACTAGCAGGAAGACAGGGAGTGGTCAAGACGCTCCATGACGGTTGTAGAATAATTTCAGTCTATTCTCTGGGGACGCCGGATGAATCTCCGGTTCGCGACCGCACTGTTGTTGATGATGGCGTTTGCCGGATGCCACGCAGCATGCCGCATGGCGCCTGGTCCGGCCTTTATTGAGCGTCGTCCCCCGGCGGGTGATTCAGGGTTGACGCGCCGCCAATGCGAGAGGGGACAGGACACCGAACCGTTGACTCCCCTGCGCCGAAACCATCCTGACATCGGGCGGTTAAGAGGCATTGGGTCGCTCTCAATCGGGACACCGACCCGCGGCATTCTTTTCAACGGACGGCAACTTCCCCTGCAGGGCGTCTCCCACAAAGTGATGGCCGAGCAGTCGGGAAGAGGCACGAACTGGGCCAGCGATGAGCTTGTAGAGTCGCTGCTGAAGGCAGCCGACGATGTGGCCAGGCGTTTCCCAGGTTCGATCCTCCCGGTCGGCAACCTTTCCAGGGGTGGCGGCGGACGAATCAGATGGTCCATCTCGCATCAATCCGGCAGGGATGCCGATGTCGGCTTTTACCTGCGCCAGAGCGATGGAACCCAGATATTCCAGCAGGCGATGGTCAAAATAGCTCCCGATGGCAGCACCCTGCTTCCAGACGGGACCGTGGCGTACCTTGACGTTCCGCGTACATGGACGTTCATCAAGTCGATGCTGAGAAATCGCAGGATCAGCCTTCAGTGGGTTTTTCTGGCCGATCCTATACGGTTGAAGCTGCTTGAGTACGCGGCCGCAAGGAAGGAGGCGCCATCGCTGATCGAGATGGCCGGGCAGGTGATGGCGCAGCCAGCTGGCCTTCCTCATGACGACCATATGCACATCAGAACATACTGCCGCCCGGACGACCTGCTCGAGGGGTGCCGTGATATCGGCTCGAATCGTCCCTGGTACGCATCGCCGGGTCCCAGGGTCGCGAAGCGTTTGAAGGAACTGGTCAGACTGTCCAGATCGGGAGATGCCGCGGTCAGGCGTGACGCCGTGACTGTTCTTGGACATTTTTCCGATTCGTCGGCCGTGAGGTATGTGGTGGCAAGGCTCCGGGACGAGGATCCCGATGTGCGGCGGGCCGCGGTTTCCGCGCTGGAATGGCTTGGAATCCGCGGTTTTGAGCGGCAGGTCGCGGCTGCTATCGTCGATCCCGACACGCCGGACGACGTCGCGGACAGGCTGCTTACCCTGGTTGAGACCAAAACTCCGACCCGCAGCGCGACGGCGGTTCTCGAAGCGTTGTGCGCGGTGTCAAGAGAGTTGACGGTCGACAACGGCGTCTTCGTTTCAACCACGGTCGTAAGCGAACGGGCGCGTCAACGGCTCGGACTGCCGGAGGACCGGGAACGTTTCACTTCCGGTGAACGTGTGAATGATGTTACATTAACGCCATCAGGGGGTTGATGCATGTATTCACTGATGATCGAGGACGATCACGGCGACATAAAAAAGGTCGTGGTCGACAAGGACGTTTATTCGATTGGACGCGCCCCGGACAATGATCTGGTCCTGTCGGACGTCAACGTGTCCAGGCATCACGCCCGCCTTGAAAACCGCGCCATCGGTGTTGTTCTTGTCGACCCGGGCTCGACTTACGGCATCAGGATGAACGGTCTCCGCGCCCCGCAGGAGACCCTTTTGCAGGGTGGCGACCTCTTTGTTCTCGGGGATTACAAGTTCGAACTGGCGCCCCATGAAGGCGCCGCCGAACCTGCCCGCACCACCAGTCGGATGTCCCGGGTTCGTGAGCAGCCTTCTTCCCCGGCCGATTCGGGTATACGGCCGGTTCCTGGAATGGAGGGGCAGCCCGGGGTTCACTACACCGTCGCGCTGTCCGAGGACGAGAGCCTCAAGATCCTTCTTCAGATGCGACGCAACATGGTATCCGATGTCCGCTCGGGCGACAGCCCTCAGGGGTTCGACGACATCGTCGCCCACGACGCGGAAACGAGTCAGGCCGAGAGTCGCAGCAGAAGACTCGGCACTGTCTTCGTAATCATCCTCGTGGGAGCCCTTCTGCTGCTCGGCTGGCTGGTTTACTCGACGCTGTCATCTTCGGCCTACGACAGGCCGATTGGGCTTGGCGGCCATGGTTCACCTGCCATCATGGGGGCTTTGGAAGATGACCCCGGCACCAGGTCTTGATCGCGTATCAACGATCCTTCAGTTGTTCGTGACCGGCTTCGACGGCTACGTGCTGCCGCCGGAAGTTGCCGGAATGCTGGCTCGCGGGCTGGCCGGCGTCACGCTTTTTTCCAGGAACATCCGTGATCGCGCCCAGGTGCGGGACCTGTGCGGCAGCATCAGGGCCGCGGCGCGGCAGTGTGGCCTGGTGCCCATGATCGCGGTGGATCAGGAAGGCGGCAGGGTACAGCGCCTGAAGAGCATTTCGGATCGTCTGCCGGCCATGCGCGAGGTCGCCGATCCGTGGGCGGCCGGCGAAGTGACCGGTCGTGAGCTGGCCGACCTTGGGTTCAACCTGGATTTCGCGCCGGTGCTCGACGTGGACACAAATCCGGACAATCCGATCATAGGTGACAGGTCGTTCTCCAGCGAGCCGAACGAAGCCGCGTCCCGGGCCATTCAGTTCTTTCATGGCCTCGCTCGACACGGAATTGCCGGATGTGGCAAGCACTTTCCCGGCCACGGCGATGCCAGCGCCGATTCCCACCTGGAACTGCCCGTAATCGATGTGGAGCGCGAGACGTTTTTCAGGCGTGAACTGCATCCTTTCGCCTCTGCTGTGGGCGCCGGGTTTAAAATGTTCATGACCGCGCACTGTCTTTACCCGGCGTTTGACAAGCAGTACCCGGCGACGCTGTCCCCATCTTTCATACGGCCGCTGCTGCGCGGTGCGCTCGGCTTCGACGGAGTCGTGATCTCGGATGACCTCGGGATGAAGGCGATCTCGGATCGTTTTTCAAACGAGGATATTATCGTCCAGGGTGTTGCGGCTGGTCTCGACCTCTTCCTTTCCTGCGGAACGGACGGACAGTCCTCTCGTTTGATAGAAGCCATGTGCAGACTGGTTCGGTCGGGCAGGCTTGACCAGGAAGCCATCTCTGGCTCAGTCGAGCGTGTAGCGGCCTTCAGGCGCTGTCTTTCCTGATCTGTCCGATTTTACCCGGCGGTTCTATTCCTGAATGCCGTTCGATACCGTCATGCTGTAGTTCTGGCAGGATACGGGCAGGCCGTCATGTCTGACCACCCGGATCAGCAGGGTCCTGGAGTTGTCGGTGCAGGCGTGGTGTCCCGGCAGCGCGACGGCGGGGCACGAATTGCATTTTTGAGCGTCTCCGGTCACGCGGATGCACTCCTGGTAGTCGGTCGGATTGCCATTCGGACAGTAGTTGCCTCTGACGCTGCACGGGTTTTCGCCGAGTGTGGACGTCCAGAAGTCCACCGCCCAGTCGTATTCCGAGCCCGAGGCGCAGGCGAAGTCGTTTGAACAGGAGCCTTCCACAACCGCGATCTCGAACTCGTCGGTTGGGAAGCTTTCCAGCAGGATCCTGGCGTGGAAGCGGTCGACGTAACCATACTCCGCGTTCCAGGTGGCGTCGGACATGGTCACCTTGTACCAGTCCTCAGCGCCGGGATCCGGAAGATTGCCCGCTACGGTAATCACGCTTCCATCGTCCGCCAGCGTGCCGAGATTGAATGCCGTGGCGCAGGACGAGTTGTTGTAACCCTCGTATGGATCCGCTTCGCACTCGCATCCAGTAATGAACTCATCGTCGACGTCGTGCCATGCCCTCTGTGGCGGTTCCTCGACCCACTCCTGGCAGACCATTCTGCATTCACCCGAGGCACAGGTGGCGGTTCCGTGAGCCAACAGTTCGCCTGGCAGCGGACACAAATCGTCCGGGATCCCGTTGTCTGTATCTCCGTCGCAGTTGTCATCGACTCCATTGCAGGTCTCGATGCCTGGCGGATTGATTGTTCCGTCCAGGTCGTTGCAGTCCCCTCCAATGATGGCTGTGTAGACTCCACGAGGCCCGCACATGCAGATCGACGGTTCGGCGCCATAGGTGTCAACATCCTCGTCACGGAACCTGGCCACGCATCCTGTCGCGCCGTCGGGGTCGGTGGTTCCGTCGCAGTCGTCGTCAACTCCGTTGCAGAAGTCGTTCCTGGTTGGATTGACGTAGACGCTGTTGTCGTCGCAGTCGCCGCCGTCAGTCGACAGGCCTTCGGCACCCGCACAGAGGCATCTCTGCGTTCCGGGCTGACCGAATCCGTCGCCATCGTTGTCCACGTAATAGACGGTACATCCTGTGGCGCCCTGTTCGTCCGTGTCTCCGTCGCAGTCGTTGTCGATGGAGTCGCCACAGTCTTCGGGATGTCCTGGATAGGCGGTGGCGTTGCTGTCGTCGCAGTCACCGGACGTCTTCGAACGCCAGTTGCCGTCGGCCGCGCACAGACATCTGTACGCGCTTCCCGTGCCGGCTCCGTCGTTGTCCACGTCGACAAAGTGGTATTCACATCCCGGCGAGTTTTCTGGATCCGTGATTCCGTCACAGTTGTCGTCCGCTCCGTTGCATACCTCGGGGTCGCTTGAGTCCTGGTGCGTCCACGTGTCTTGACTGATTCGCGGAGCGCATACCGTGCAACCCGTGGTCGGGTGCGGCTCGCCGTCGGCCCGGCATATCCCGTCAATCAGGCATGCACCGGTCGATATCGGATATGAGCATCCCCCGTTTCCGTCGCAGACATTGTCCGTGCAGTCCAGTCCGTCATCGCACGGGTGCGTGGTCCCACCGCAGGAACCGGACTGACAGGTGTCGTTGAAGGTGCACTCCTGTCCGTCGTTGCAGGCCTTTCCGGTCAGTGGGCTCCAGTCCGTCTGTTGCAGCCAGCCGTCGCACTCCTGGCATTCGTTTTGTGGGTCTGCATCCGCGTCGTGGTAGCACGTCCCGTCTATCAGGCAGGTTCCGGAAACCATTCCAGCCACGTCGCAGCCGCCGTTGCCGTCGCACATCTCCTCGATGCAGAACGGGTAGGCGTCACACACATAGGGTGTTCCGGCGCAGACGCCTTCCCCGCACGTGTCGAAGACCGAGCAGGGATTTTCATCGTCGCACGCGACACCGTTTCTGGCCGACCAGTCGTTCGGCAGCAGCTCGGCCTTGCAGATCCGGCAAGGATTGGTCGGATCTATCTGGCGGTTCTCGAAGCACGCACCCTCTATCAGGCACCATCCCGGCGTAAGAACGGCCTCTGAACAACCGCCGCTTCCGTCACATGTCTGCGTCGTGCATATCAGGCCATCGTCGCAGCCGGCCGGATTGCCGATGCAGACGGAACTGCTGCACTGATCGGGGAACGTGCAGTCATCCATATCGTCGCAGACTGCGCCATCGTTGTCGGACCAGTCGACAGGGTTGGCCGAGCTGTCGCATATGCGGCATGAGTTCCACAGGTTTGTGACCCCTTCCTCGATGCAGTTTCCATCGATCAGACACCATCCGTCGATTACGTCGTGACCGCACTGCCCCGTCCCATCGCAGTAGTCGAGTGTGCAGACGTTGGCGTCGTCGCAGGAGTATTCCAGGCCTCGGCACATCCTTGAAACACAGGAGTCGTCGTAGGTGCACAGGTTCAAGTCGTCGCAGGTGGCGCCGTCGTTCGAACTCCAGTTGACCTTCAGGGCCCCGGGCGCGCAGATGTCGCAACCGTTCGTCGGATTGATCGTGCCTTCCGCAACGCAAGTGCCGGAGATCAGACACCATCCGTCGGCAATTTCGGCCGTGCAGACGCCGCCGGAGCATCCGTCGATGGTGCATGTCACTTCGTCGTCGCATTGCATCGGGGTTCCAATGCAGGCCTGTCCAACGCAGGTGTCGTCAAGCGTGCATGCGTTGCTGTCCGAACACGGAACGCCGCTGTTACCCGACCATGAAGTCTGGCTCAGAGAAGGCGTGCAGATCTGACATCTGTTGGCATGGTTGATGTCGCCTTCCCAGGCACAGGTGCCGTCAATGAGGCACCAGCCGGGCAGAATCGGGTTATCACATCCAGTGCCAGTGTAGATGTCGTCGGTGCAGTCCAGACCGTCAACGCACGACTCTCCAATGCCGATGCAGGCGCCGTCGACGCAGGTGTCGTCAGTGGTCGCCGGGTTGTTGTCGTCGCAGGGAGAGCCCTGGTTTGCCGGAGACCATGCCGTCGGCGAAACGTTGCTGAGGCACTGCTGGCAGTTGTTGGTCGGGTTCACGGTGTTTTCGGCCACGCAGGTATCCCAGATCAGGCACCATCCCGAAACCAGCGAACCGTCACATCTTCCATCACCGAGGCACCAGGTATTAGTGCAGTCCAGACCGTCGTCACACGAGTACGGGGTTCCGGTGCAGACTCCGGACATACATTTGTCGTGGAAGGAGCAGGCCTCCAGGTCATCGCAGAGGACGCCGTCGTTGACATTGCTCCACGAGTCGTTCTTGATGCTGGCCGAACACTTCTGGCAGGCATTGAGCGGGTTGACCGCGGAGTTCGCAAAACATGCGCCGTCGATCACGCAGTATCCAGTCATGACATAGTGATTCGCGCCGCCGAGTCCGTCGCAGATGTCCTCGGTGCAGTCGAGGTTGTCCGAACAGTCGTACAGTGTTCCCTGACAGGTCGTGCCAACACAGATGTCGTTTTTCGTGTTCGACAACTGGTCGTTGCAGGGCGCGCCTTCGTTCGGGGACCATCCCGAATCCGCCATATCGTGGTTGCAGACCTCGCACATGTTCAGCGGGTTCACCTGGCCCTGAGGTCTGCAATAAGTGTCGATCAGGCAGTAGCTGGTGTTGATGGTGAACGAGCACTGTCCGTCTCCCAGACATGTGTCGGTCGTGCAACTTCTGGAATCATTGCAGGTGTATGTCGTTCCCGCGCAGACGCCGTTCTGGCACTGATCGTTCCAACTGCACGCGTTCGAGTCCGAACACAGCGTCCCGTTGTCCTTTTGGGGCTGTGAACAGATGCCGGTTGACGGGTCGCAGACACCCTCCAGATGGCAGTTGTTGACCGGTGCGCAGTAGGTCGATGTGCCATTCGTGCAGACGCCGCCGGTGCACGTCGTCCCGCTGGTGCATGCGTTCGAGTCGTCGCAGGTCGTGCCGTCGGGACGCTCGGGCCAGTCACAGAGTCCGGTGGCCGGGTTGCACGTGCCTGTGTAGTGGCATGTGTCGACGGGCGCGCAGTTGATCGGATCGAGGCCGCGGCACGCCCCTTTGGAGCAGACATCGCGCTGCGTGCATGGGTTCATGTCATCGCATGGGTCGCCGTCGGCCACCGGGACATATGAGCATTCTCCGGTCGTCGAGTTACACGTTCCCGGGCCATGACATTGAACTTCCGGGCATTCGAAGAGGTGCGGACCGGCACATGTGCCCTGCGAGCAGACGTCACCGAGCGTGCATGGATCGCCATCATCACAGTCGGTTCCGTCAAGCGCGGCCGGGTTCGAGCAGTTTCCGGTCAACGGGTCACATTCGCCCGCGACATGACAATCGTCGATGGCCGTGCAGAGGACGTCGTTGCCGTCCGAGCAGGCACCTTCCAGACACGTGCCGCCGCTGGTGCACAGGTTGTT
>JAGOFO010000092.1 GCA_017997155.1 Myxococcota bacterium | reverse complement strand
CGACCACGCGGACCCGGGACGAAAGCGGAATCGGCATGCGCAAATCCGCAAGGCGCGCAACCGGGATTCCGTCCAGGCACGACGGTCTTTCATCCACGCCCGAGGCATCCCCCGAGGCCGGCACGCGAACCGCCATGATGACCTTCCACGCATTCCACGACGTCAGGTCGCCCTGGTCGAAATGCACGGCGCGCCCCCGGGTTTCAAACGCCTTCAACACATCCGGGTCCATCTTGCGCGGCGAGGTGCACTCCCACCTGCCGCCCGACGAAACCATCACCCGCCGGGACTCGCCCCTCCCGAAAAAGACCATCGCGTCGTACCGCCGCACCGGCTGGCCGGCGATGTCGCAGGTCCTTTCAACGACCACGCCGACATTACCCCGCCCACCCCAGCCGCAATGTTCCGGAAGCATGACCTCTGGTCGCGACCTTGCGACCCGGTTGAACTTTTCTTCAAATGCTTCTTCGGCCCATACAACGCCTGAAACGTCTTCAGAGTCCAGGTGCGGGCGACGGCCCAGGCTTTCACCCACGACCAGCGATTCCATCACGCTCAGGAAGGGGCGGCCGGCTGCCCTGGAGGCACGGGCCTGGGCAATCGCATCGTCAATCGGGCCACCAGCACCCGGTATCCAAGTATCTACCAGCAGTTCCAGCGCGGCGGTCCGGGTGGCCGAAACGAGCAGGCCGGGCAGGCCACGGTCCGCTTCCGGCATCACGTCAAGACTCAGTGGTTTCAGGTCGATGGCATCGACCCTGCTGCGCAGGGGCATCGCCAGGGAATCAACGCCAAGTTCCACGCGTTCGAACGGCCTGGCGCCGGATTCGAGCATGGCCTGCAGGGAAACGCGTACGTCCTTGAACACATACCCGGTGACATCGAAGCAGGAAAACGACCGCACAAGACCCTTGATTACCATGTGACACCCCCTTCGCCGATGATTTCAGACATTTTTGCCAGGATTTCCTTGAATTCAACGCCTGGGAGCCGGCTGGCGGCAATGGCGTGTTCGATCCCGCCAACGATGCGCAGGAACGATTCCATGTGCGCTTCCGGGATAGTGAGGGGCATCTCGGCCGACGCCGCTTCATCCAGGAACTCCTCGACGGCGTCGCCGTCCATTTCGATCAGGTCGGCCCAGGCGACCATGACGCGCTGGCACGACTCGAGTGGAATCCGCGACAGCGCCTGCGGCGAGGACGCAAGGACGAACAGCGCCGCGCCCGCGCGGATCGTCACATTGAGATCCCGCGGATGGTCGATCGCCTGCAGGATCCTGGTAACCGCCATCGAAAACGCGTCCTGGTCTTCGATACATTCGCCGCGCACCGCAGCCGTCGCCACGGCAAAAACATCCGTGGGAGCCAGGGCCCGCCGCCGCCCCTTCATGGCAGCGACCGCGTGCCGGTGGGCGCCGTCGATAAGGACCCGGGGCACTTCGCGGCCCGTCGCGCTGAACGGCAGCAGCACGTCCAGGCCCTCCCTGAAGCAATCCGCGATACGGCCGTCCGTCACCGGACAGCCCCACAGCACTTCACGCGCCGCGATCAGCCCGATCAGCCCGCGCCGCATCATCCCGAGCCGGCGGGCATCAAGGTGCAGGTCCTTCGCCGACAGGTATTCGGAAAAGGCCATGAGGTAGTTCGTGATTTCGGGGCCACGCTCACCCCTCACCGCGGGCATGCGACGGATGACCGCGTCCACGAAGAACGCCAGACGGGAACCCTCACAGGGTGGCAGACCGTCCGCGCCGTCGGCCGCCTCGATGACGGTTCGCCTGTCGGCGGCATCCATGCGCCGGATTTCTGGAACGTTTATGTGGAACACGAACCTTCCGGCAAGCGCCTCGTCCAGCGGGACGGTGCCCGCCAGTCCCGGCGGGTTCATGGCCCCGAACACGAATTCCAGTTCGGGCAGGCCCATGCCCATTACGCGCCGCGCCCTGATGATTTCCAGCCACTTGTTCTGCAGGCCGGGGTTGGCGCGACTGACTTCGTCCACCAGGATGAACTGCTTGCCGACCAGCGAAAGCGGGGTCGGGACGTACACGACTTCCCCGCGGGACAAGCTGGACGGGTCAGGGAACCCGATGATGTCTTCGAACATGGCCTTTGACGCGTCGTAGGCCCAGAAGCGCTTATCCAGGTCGGTGGCGATCCGTTCCGCCATCGCTGTTTTCGCGCAACCTGGGGC
This sequence comes from Myxococcota bacterium, assembly GCA_017997155.1. Lineage (GTDB taxonomy): Bacteria > Myxococcota_A > UBA9042 > DTJE01 > DTJE01 > JAGOFO01. The sequence goes on along the minus strand of JAGOFO010000092.1, from coordinate 6,474 downwards.
GCCGATCAACAGCACGGGTTCCCGCAGGGCAAGGCCGGCCAGAATCGCGTCGTCGATTCCACGGCAGCCATAAACCCCCAGCATCTGCAGGACTGACCAGTTACTGCCAAACACCGCCGGCGACACCGGCTGGCCCGCCTCGTCCACCCAGACCCGGCCGGCTGCATCCCACCGGTACCTTACCCACGGCGGCGTTTCCAGTTCCTGGAAGATTTCGGCCAGATCCTCTGCGCTGATCTGGTCGACATCGTCGACATCGCCACAGTCCTGGTCCGGTAACCTGAACATCACTTCGCCCAGCGGGACTTCATGGGACGTCGGAAGGCCGTTATCAGGCTTCAGCCCGGCTGGTCCCCCGTCAGGCTCGTCAAACAGTTCCGGAATCTGATCCAGTTCCACGGCCCGGCTTGACGCCAGGCCGGAAACGGACAGACAGGAAGACACAGCAACGGCATGTTGCCCTTTCATATACAACCCCCTCTAAATTAAAAACTTGAAACGATCCGTTCTGGAACGCAGGCTCGTTACCGGCATATTTCCATCGTCGCACATCCAGCGGCATGATTCGTGCCGCAAATCAGAAAACTTTCAGATCGCGATCTACCGACGGCCCAGACGGACCGTTTAACGACAACTGAATGTCGCCAGCGGAAGACCAGGTGAAGAAAACTCTTGACAATCGAGGCGATTTGATCCATGATCACGGCACCTTATGCACAATTGCATAAACAAAACTGACGCCCGGATTCCCGCCACGGGTGCGGGCGGGTTCGGGCAGGGGTAAGACCTTAAATGATAAGGGCGACTTTATACACAACCATCCTGCTGCTGGTCTGCGCATTCCTTTCGTGGATCGGGCTGTTCGGCCTGGTGCGCGACTACATCGCCGGGGTCGTTCGGGTTTACAGTTACGATCCGCTGTGGTTCACGGTCTGGGTGGGCCTGCTGCTGGTTGCGGCAAGGATAATCGTGACGATTTTTACGCGGGGTGGCGACTGGAACGGGCCACACTCGACGGGGGAAGAATGACTGATTTACGTGCTCGGGCGCGTGGTTGCCTGCTTGGGCAGTTCGCCGGGGATTCGCTGGGCGGGCTGGTGGAATTCCGCGGGCCTGATTCCATTCGAAGGGCTTACCCGGACGGGGTCAGGGACCTTGCCGACGGTGGAACGTTCAACAACATCGCGGGGCAGGTGACTGACGATTCGGAAATGGCGCTGGCCATGGCCAGGAGCGTCGTGCGCCTTGGACGTTACGACGTCGAGGCGGTGCGGGAGGCATACGTCCGGTGGATGAACTCGGGACCGTTCGACATCGGCGGGACCACAAGGCGCGGGCTGTCGGGCGCCCCCGACCACAGAAGCCAGGCGAACGGGGCCCTGATGCGGGCCAGTCCGCTGGGGATTATTGGCGCCGGGATGGGTGCGGACGCCGCGGCGTCCCTGGCGGCTGATGACGCCATGATCACCCACCCGAACCCGATCTGCGTCCAGGTCAACCGGCTGTTCGTGACGGCGATCGCCGATGCGGTGGCAAAAGGTTTGACGCCGGCCGGTGTGTACGACCGCATTGTCGCCCGGGCCCAAAAGGACGGCGTGGACCAGTCGGTGATGCAAACAATCCTGGACGCTGCCACTGACAGACCTAGGGATTACCTGACAAACGCCGGGTGGGTGCTGGTCGCGTTCCAGAACGCACTGTGGCAACTGCTGCACGCGCCCAACCTGGAAGAGGGCATCGTCGATTCGATCATGCAGGGTGGCGACACCGACACGAACGCCTGCATCTGCGGGGCCCTGCTGGGCGCGGTTCACGGTGATGTCCAGGTGCCCGCGCGCTGGGTCGCTGCCATCGAATCCTGCCGCCCCGAACCCGGACGGCCTGGCGTCCATCATCCCCGCCCCGCGGAATACTGGCCCAACGATGTCCTGTCGCTGGCCGATGCGCTGGTCGCGCTTTCCCCGGCTGCGCGATAGCCACCCGTAACCCCAAGTTCGCATTGACTGCAGAGGGTATGGAAACCCAAAATTCCAAACTCAATTTTCAATCATAAGGTTACGGGCACCTTTGCTGCAGAGGTTATGGAAACGCAAGCACAGCAAGAACGCCAGATTCGTTATCGGAAGTTACGGGGACCTTTGCTGCAAAGGTTATGGAAACGGATCATTGCCATGATAATGGCCAGGAAGGATAGTGACGGGGACCTTTGCTGCAGAGGTTATGGAAACAAGTCTCCCTTTCGCACAACGTAGTTCTTGTGAGGGGTTACGGGGACCTTTGCTGTAACTACCGCAAGTGATCCGAATCAGACATCATTCGAAGAGCATCTGTCAACCATCGAAAACTCGACATTGTTAAGCCGACCTGCCCTAAGCAAGCATTGCGTGGGCGAAGACATCTGGACTGACATCCAAGCCGAAAGACCCGACGAATTCCGTCCGCTCCACCCCCGCAATCCACTCACGCGCCCCATCCTTCCCCAGGGCACCGACCAGGATGCGGGCGATCTGCCTGCGTTCCCAGGGGTCCGCCGTCGGCCACATGGTCTTCAGCCGGGCGAGCACAGCGGGGTCGCTGGTGCCGGTCAGGGTGTCGAGGGCGGTGCGGCCGATGAGGGCGCCGGGGTGGTGGCAGAGGGTCTGCAGGCAGCGGTCCAGCGCCGCGGGGTCGCGAAGGCCGGGGGCGCCGTTCAGGCGGATGATGGCCACGGCCAGGTATTCGGGAAGGTCGGGCAGGTCGGCCCAGGCGGTCAGGGCCTGGCGGACGTGGGCCAGGTCGGCCGGGGCGATGGATTTGTGGTGCTTAATCAGGCCGTCCACCACCAGCGGAATGAACTGCGGGAACTTGTCCAGCACGGACGGCAGGTGGCGCAGCAGCTGTGACCGGGCGCTGTAGATCGTCACGCGGACGTATTCCAGGGCGTCCTCGGGCGACAGGATGCGGTGTTCGTTGACGCGGGCCAGGATGGCGGCTGGGTCGGCGGCGCGGTACTGGGCCTGCAGGCGCTCGGTGACCTCGCGGAACAGGCTGGGGATGGCGCCGCCGTAACCGGCCATGATGCGGACGCCGGGGCCGAAGCCCTTGCGACGACGGCGGTCTTCCTTGAACTGCTCGACCTGTTCGGGGGTGAGGGGCGGACGGGCGGCCTGCTGGAGGTCGGTCGGCTGCTCGTCCCTGGCCGCCTTGCGGCCGTACATGTCGGCGGGGTCGATCCTGGTCTTGACGCCCTTGATAGCCAGGCCCTCGATGTCCAGGCGGTGGATCAGGGTGGTCAGGGCCAGGTGGGCCGATTTCAGGTCGGGCGCGAACAGGCGGAAGTCATCGACGAAGCGGCAGAACCGGATGCCGCGGGACGCCAGGTGGTTGTCGACGCCCAGCAGCATGGCTTCGGCCAGGATGCGGCTGGCGTTCGAGCCGGTCGGGAACCCGTGGGCCCCGGCCGCGCGCCAGGTGCGCAGGATCGACATCAGCAGGTTGACGTGCGACGGGTCGCACCCCAGCGACAGAAGCACGGGCGACAGGCGTTCCGCATCCAGGCGGTCATAGAAGTTCGCGATGTCGCACGACACGACGATGCTGACCGACGGGTCGCGGGCGGTTTCCGACGTGGCCTTCTTGAACGACGTGATGTTGTATGACTGGTCGAACACTAGCCCGGTGTCGGGCGACGGGGCGAACCGGTACGAAAAGATGACGTTGTCCTGTTTCGGCGGACGGGCGGCCTCGATCTGTTCGGCCATCAGCAGCGCCAGGGCCAGGTACCGGATGGTGTCCAGCGGCTGCATCAACGCGCACCGCCTGAAGTCGAACGCCGACGTTTTGGGCAGTAGCACGAACCCCAGCGGTTCCGGCCGCACCCCCGTCGGGTCGCCCGCCTGGATGGCACGAACCACCAGGTCGGCCACCTTTTCCCGGAACGCCCGGTCGTTCAGCATGTCCACTTCAAACGGCCGCGGAAAGATGTCCGTCAGCCCCTCCTTGCGGACGTTTTCGATCGCCATGTGCACCGCGGATTCGATGGTCATTTCGTTTTCCCCCGGGCTTCGTTGGTTCCCCTCAAAACATTCACACCATCCACATCACATCGCCGGCGAGGGCCAGCCATAGGCCGAGGCGGCCGACTCGTTCACGAAGCTGCCCGGATTGGTGACTTCCACACCGATCAGCGGAGAAATGTCGACCAGGCAACGCCGGACCCATTGTTCGGAGGCGTCGTCCGGGGTCATCACGACGACGTGGCCGGGTTCGAAGTCGACCAGCCGCTGACGCAGGGCCGCGACAGATCCAGTTACCAGTTCCGGGAATCGACGATCCATTCAAACACCTCGAAGGCAACGGCAGCGGGCAAAAGCGTGCCCGTCGTCCAAATGGCACAAATCGGCTTTGCGGCAAGCGTTGACCGGAAGTCCGTTCGTGTCAAGGCGGATCATGCACCCCGGGGGTTGTTTCAGCCCTTGGGGAAACCGCGCGAATTGTGACATTAACTGATCCGCCGGCATGAAACGTGCCGCTGGCGCGAAAAGTTGGGCGGGGGTGGACCAAAACCGCCAAATCCAACAATTTTCACAACTTGAAAGGGCGGCAACACCGGCGACGGCCTGTGCGACGTCTGGGGCAACGTGTCCGAATGGTCCTCCGACGGCCCTGCCCTGGGCGGCAGCTTCATGTCCACCGCCACATCGATCCGCACCCCCGACGAACGCACCGGCGCCGCATCGTGGAACGGCTTCCGCTGCGTCCTGAGGGCGAAAATAGTGAATCAGTGAACTCCAATGAAGTCACGGGCGTCTGATCAGGCGCACTGCCTTTACCGGCGCGTCGGCCGACAGACTTCCAATCACACCCACTCCGTGGCGTCGGTCGTGAAAAAGTCTTCGAGCGGCAGGCCTTGGCCGCCGACCAGGATCTTGCGGACGCGGCCGAATTCGCGTTCGAAGGCTTCGATACCGGGAAGACGGGCGCGGCGGCGGGTGCTCTTGATTTCAAAGGCGGTCAGGCTGCCCGGGCCGGACAGGACGTAATCGACTTCCCGGTCGCCACTGGACCAGTAATGCAGCGACACCCCCGCGGCGCCGGCCAGGCCGTTTGAAAGATGGGCGCCTGCAGCGGATTCGACCAGGCGGCCCCAGGTTTCGTGGTCGACGCGGATGGCGGTCGGACCGGTTCCGATGGCCGTCGTAACCAGCGCGTTGTTCAGGGCGAGCAGCTTGGGGCTGCTGGCGCGCTGGCGGACCTTTTCGCCCGCGTACTTGCCAAGTCCGCGCAGCAGGCCGGCGTGTTCAAGAAGGGTCAGGTAATGCGACAGCGTGGTGGTGTTTCCCGCGTCCTGCAACTGGCCCACCATCTTCTGGTACGCCAGCACCTGCCCGGAATACGCACAACCGAGGTCGAACAGCCGACGCAGCAGGTCGGGCTTGTCCACCCGCGTCATCTGCAGGATGTCCCGCGAAACGGACGTTTCGACAAGCGAATCAACGACATACGACGCCCAGCGGCCCGGGTCGCCGACCAGCGACGCGGCCCCCGGGTATCCCCCGAAAACAAGCCACGTTTCCAGATCCCATCCGAACGCATCCCGCATTTCGGGATATGACCAGTGCCGGACATGAATCATTTCAAACCGCCCGGCAAGGCTTTCGGTCAGGCCCTGTTTCACCAGGAGCGGCGATGACCCCAGCAGCACGAGCCTGATCGGGACGCCCGACATCGAGTCCGAATCCCACAAATGTTTCACCGTGGCCGACCAGTCGGGGATTTTCTGGATTTCGTCCAGCAGAAGCACGACGGGCCGCGTGCCACCGGCAGTCCGCAGCCGCGCGACTTCCCACTGCTGCTCGACCCAGCGGCCATCCTTTATGACCGGCTCGTCGGCCGACGCGTACAGGGCGCCTTCACCCAGCTTCGCCAGCGCCTGCCTGGCCATCGTCGTCTTGCCAACCTGGCGCGGGCCGGCCAGGACCTGGATGAACCTGCGTGGTTCGGCAAGGCGGTTCATCAGTGTATTCAGGGCATTACGTTCATACATCGAGGCGCCTCGCGAATTAACTCAACACATTGAGTAATTTTACTCAATTCCCTGAGTAAATCAACAAGCCCGCGCGTGGATCAGTTTCAGATGGCCGGGACAAAAACCGAACTCGGTTCCGATGCTGGGAAGAAAGAACCGAAACTTACCCAAAGCGCGCACTGCCGTAACCCGTAATACACAAAACTTGCAACTTTCGTGTATTATGGTGACATCCAGGCGTCAGATTTGCCTGAGAGGGGGCGCCATGCTCAAGGACGTAATATCCAGCCAGATGCGGGAAGCCGAACGAAAGCTGGCCGAGCCATACGTTCCCAGGGATGTCAGATGGCCGGACGGCGACGATGACATGATACGGGTCGTGATCGGCCCCCGGCGCGCCGGCAAGTCTTTTCTGGCGCTTCACAAGATGGGCGAAACGGGCAGGTTCGGTTATGTGAACTTCGATG
>JAGOFO010000002.1:28522-41286 GCA_017997155.1 Myxococcota bacterium | reverse complement strand
ATCAAGAAGAAGAATTCCTGGACCGATGACGACCTGGTCGCCGCGGTGAAGATGCTGGGATTCGACGACCTGGACGGTTACCGCAGACAGGCGGCGCGTGAACTCCTGAAGTCCCGTGTCCTGCGGCTCAAGGTCGAATCGCGAATCAGCGTTTCCGACACGGACGTCCAGGAGGTATTCGATGCCCGGTACGAGGGCGGCACGACCGAGGAAGAGATCCATCTGTATCACATCGCCTTCGTAATCACCGAGGATGCGACGCCGGATCAGATCTCCGCGCTGCTGCAGAAGGCGATCGAGGTGCGCGGTCAGGCGTCGCGTGGCGAAGTCCCGTTCGAGGATCTTGCCCGGCAGTACGGCCAGGATTCATCCGCTTCCCGCGGGGGCGACGTCGGATGGTTTTCCCTCGGCGTTCTGCAGGCGTCCCTGGAAGTGGCCGCTTTCGGTCTGCGCGACGGCGAGGTCTCCAACGTGGTCCAGTCGTCTTTCGGGTTTCACATACTGATGGTGCCCGAGCGCAGGCGTGTTCCCCTCCGGGATCCCGTGGACGCGCGGGCCCGGGTGAAATGGGAATTGTCCCAGCAGGCGTTTCAGAAGGGATACCTCGATTTCGTGATGGAATTGCGCAAGAGCACCAGGATCGAGATCCTTTACGTCCCAGCCCGATAAATCGACATCCACCGTTTCTGTAGAAATCATTGTCGAACAGCCTTGACCTGAAAGGGGTTCTGTCGCATAATCCCGCGCATTCCGCCCGGGATAGGGGCGGTTTGGTGCGAAAACACGGGCCTGTGGCCAAATAACTGTTGACAGAGACCGTGGTCTCGTGGAAAATTGCCTGCCCTTTTAATGGGCGCGTTCTTTGCATCGCTGGCGTAGCTCAACAGGTAGAGCAGCTGACTTGTAATCAGCAGGTCGCGGGTTCGAGTCCCATCGCCAGCTCCGGCCTTTGAGCAGACTGACTTTTTTTTCGGTGGGGTTCCCGAGTGGTCAAAGGGGGCAGACTGTAAATCTGTTGTCGTACGGCTTCGGAGGTTCAAATCCTCCCCCCACCACCGAGTTCCGGTTCGGGCGCTTTTTGAAACGTTGTGGTCTCAGATCTGGAAGATCTGCGGGAATAGCTCAGTTGGTAGAGCAGGAGCCTTCCAAGCTTCAGGTCACGGGTTCGAGTCCCGCTTCCCGCTCCAAGTAGGCCCGTGCCGTTGTTCTTTTTGTTTTTGCGTGTGTGCCATCGTAGCTCAGGGGTAGAGCACCTCCTTGGTAAGGAGGGGGTCGGCAGTTCGATTCTGCTCGATGGCTCTGGATTGTTCCGGTAGTGCTGGTGCCGCCGGACGGCGCGGATCAAGGTTTCAGTTTTGACGCACCCTGGGAGGGACGGACATGGCTAAGGAAAAATTCGTTCGTAACAAGCCTCACCTGAACGTGGGCACAATCGGCCACATCGACCACGGCAAGACGACTCTGACCGCGGCGATCACGAAGGTACTGGCTGCAAGGGGCGGGGCGCAGTTCATCCCGTTCGACTCCATCGACAAAGCCCCGGAAGAGAAGGCACGCGGTATTACGATTGCGACGTCGCACGTCGAATACCAGACCGAGAAGCGGCACTACGCCCACGTGGACTGCCCCGGTCACGCCGACTACATCAAGAACATGATCACCGGCGCGGCCCAGATGGACGGCGCGATCGTCGTTGTTGCGGCGACCGACGGTGTCATGCCCCAGACGCGTGAGCACATCCTCCTGGCCCGCCAGGTCGGCGTGCCCGCCATCGTCATCTTCCTGAACAAGTGCGATCAGCAGCCCGACGAAGAACTGCTTGAGATCACGGAAGAGGAAGTTCGCGATGTTCTGAAGAAGTACGAGTACCCGGGAGACGAAATCCCGATTATCCGCGGCTCCGCGCTGAACGCCCTCCAGGGCGATCCGTCGGGCCCGGATGCCCAGTGCATCGTGAACCTGATGAACGCCGTCGATGATTACATTCCGACCCCGGAACGTGCCATCGACAAGCCGCTGCTGATGCCGGTCGAGGACGTTTTCACGATCTCCGGTCGTGGTACCGTCGCCACCGGTCGTATCGAGCGCGGTATCTGCAAGGTTGGCCAGGAAATCGAGATCGTCGGTTTCGGTCCGACCCGCAAGACCGTCTGCACCGGCATCGAGATGTTCCGCAAGACGCTTGACGAAGGTCAGGCCGGCGACAACGTCGGTGCCCTGCTCCGCGGCATCAAGCGCGACGAAGTCGAGCGCGGCATGGTTCTCGCGGCCCCCGGCTCGATTAAGCCGCACACGAAGTTCAAGGGCTCCATCTACATCCTCACCAAGGACGAAGGTGGTCGCCACACGCCGTTCTTCAGTGGCTACCGTCCGCAGTTCTACATTCGTACGACTGACGTCACCGGTACCCTGAAGCTGCACGAGGGCGTTGAGATGTGCATGCCCGGCGACCGCACCGACATCATCGTCGAGCTGCTTGCGCCGGTCGCGATCGAGCCCGGACTCCGCTTCGCAATGCGCGAAGGCGGCCGTACGGTCGGCCAGGGCGTCGTCGGCGAGATCATTGAGTGATGTGAGTTGCAGCACCGGCCCCCGGGCTTCGACCCGGGGGCCGCGTGCAACGGACGTGTCGTATGGCTAAGAAGGAAAACAGGATCAACATCCAGCTCGAATGCCAGTCCTGTCGCAAGAGCGGCATCCCCGGCGTCGCGCGGTATGTGACGACCAAGAACAAGAAGACGACCACGGCCCGCCTCGAGCTCAGCAAGTACTGCAAGTTCGAGCGCAAGCATACGACCTTCAAGGAAGTCAAGTAGGACCGGGTCGGTTGATCTTTGAACGGGCGCGCCGAAGGTTTCACGCCCTGGTCATGGCCATGGCGGCTGGCCCTTCGGTCGTGCTCAAAAGGGCAGTAGCTCTAATGGTAGAGCGGCGGTCTCCAAAACCGCATGCTGGGGGTTCGAGTCCCTCCTGCCCTGCCGCACTTTGGCCGATATCGGCGGTTGATGCCGAACGACGGCCGTGAACGTTTAGGAGTTCCGACGTGGATAAGATAGTCCGCATGTCGATGATCATTGGCGGCATCCTCGTTTGGGTGGTGCTTGCTGGTTTCTTTGGCGCCGTGTTCGGTTGGACGTTCCCGGACTGGGATCGTCCGATTATCGGTGCCGGATTCACCATCAGCGACCTTCTGGGGCTTGCCTGCGGTGTCATCACGACCGTGCTGCTGTGGCGAAACGAAACGGTTTACAAGTACGGTCTCGAGATTGCGGCGGAACTCCGCAACGTGACCTGGCCGAAGTGGCCCGAGACCAGGACTTCGACGATTGTCGTCTTCGTGGTCGCCATCGTGGTTGCGGGCATCCTCGGCCTTTTCGATCTGGTGGTCGGCTCGCTGATGGGTCTGATCTACGGAATCTGATGAATCTGGAATGATTCAGCAAACGGTGTGCCGATGAAATGGTACGTAGTACATACGTTCTCGGGTCATGAGCAGAAGGTCAAGGCCGACATCGAGGAAGCACTTCGGCACGAAGACGAGTCACTAAGCTCAAAAATCGGCGGGATTATCGTCCCGATGGAGCCGCCGCCCCCTCCTGGCGAACCAAAACGCCGGGGCGGCAGACGCAAGTTCTTCCCGGGTTACATCCTGATCGAGATGGATCTGACGGAAGACACGCACCACTTCATCCGCCATCGGCCGTCGGTGTCGGGTTTTGTGGGAAATGACAAGGGACCACGGCCGCTTTCCGAGCGAGAAGTCGATTCCATCAAGCGCCAGATGAACGAAGGCCCTGTCCAGCAGGTCGCGGATGTCCAGTTCGAAGAGGGCATCTCGGTCCGCATCAAGGAAGGACCTTTCGTCAACTTCACGGGCATGGTGGAAGAGGTCAAGGCGGAAAAGCGGAAGCTTCGCGTTCTGGTCACGATCTTCGGCAGGGCAACCCCGGTCGAACTCGATTTTGATCAGGTGGAACGGGCTTAATTTGGTGGGAGGCGCTGCGGCGCCGAATCAGGAGAAAGGACATGGGCAAGAAGGTTGTCGGCCAGGTTAAGCTGCACATCCCGGGGGGCAAAGCCACCCCGCAGCCCCCGGTGGGTCCTGCTCTCGGCCAGGCCGGTGCGAACATTATGGAGTTCTGCAAGGCCTTTAACGCCAGGACCCAGAAGATGGAAGGATCGACGATCCCCGTTGTGATAACGGTGTATTCGGATCGTTCGTTCACTTTCGTCACGAAGACGCCCCCGACGTCCGAGCAGATCATGAAGGCTGCCGGAATCAAGAAGGGTTCGGGACGCGCAAACCGGGACAAAGTTGGGAAGATCACCAGGGCTCAGGTTGCCGAAATCGCAAAGAACAAGATGCCTGACCTCAACGCGAAGGATGAGGAAGGGGCGGCTGCCATCGTTGCGGGCACGGCGCGGAGCATGGGCGTTGACGTCGTTGACTGATGTCGACGTGTAAAGGCGAGGTCGAGAGATGGCAAAGCATGGAAAGCAGTATCGCGCGCTTGCCGCGAACATCGACAAGACGGTGAAGCTCCCCCTTCAGGCGGCGCTGGAACTCGTCTTGAAGAGCGGCTACGCGAAGTTCAACGAGTCGGTTGACATCGCCGTCAGGCTTAACGTCAACCCGAGGCACGCGGACCAGATGGTTCGCGGCGCCGTCGTGCTCCCGGCCGGTTCCGGCAAGGAGACCCGGGTCGTCGTGTTCGCGAAGGGCGACAAGGAAACCGAGGCACGCGAGGCCGGAGCCGATTTCGTCGGCGCCGAGGACCTGGCGGAAAAGATCCTTGGTGGCTGGACCGACTTTGACAAGGCAATCGCCACCCCGAACATGATGGGCGTGGTCGGTCGACTGGGAAAGGTTCTCGGTCCCCGCGGCCTGATGCCTAACCCGAAGGTCGGTACCGTCACGATGGACGTGGCGACCGCTGTTCGCGAGTCCAAGGCCGGAAAGGTCGAGTTCCGCGTGGACAAGGCCGGCGTCGTTCATGCATCCGTGGGACGCAAGTCGTTTACCGCGGATCAGCTCCGTCAGAACTTCCTGGCGGTGCTTGAATCGCTGATCAAGGCGAAGCCGTCGACCGTAAAGGGCGTCTACATCAAGTCGATCTCGTTGTCGACGACGATGGGCCCTGGCATGCGCGTCGATCCGGCGGACGTTGAAGCGGTGTTCAAGAAGTGATCGTTTCAGCCTTCGGGCTGAATTGTCCGCTGCCCGAGAAGTCGGTTCCGGAGACGGGTAAAGCCGACGGAGGCAAAGTCAAGGAAGGAGCGGCGATGATCGTTCCTCTAACCTGCCTCGGGTAGCTGCAGAATCGGAGTCAAAGCGACGGGAGTAATGACATGAACCTTGAGCAGAAGAAAAGCAGTGTCGAGGAACTCAAGGCCCTCATGGACTCCGCGCAGGCTACGGTGATGCTCTCCCAGAACGGCCTGACGGTCGGCGAGGTAACCGAGTTTCGCAGGGCGCTGCGCGTGTCCGGCGCGAGACTCAAGGTCTTCAAGAACACTCTCCTGCTGCGCGCTATCAAAGGCACGCCGTACGAGAGCATCTACAAGACCCTGAAGGGACCTCTGACCGTGGCGTACACGACGAAGGATCCGGCCGGAATGGCCAAGGCCGTCGTCGAGTTCGTGAAGGGGCGCAAGAGTATCGCAGTAGTCGGTGGGAGCCTTGGCGACAAGTCGATGGACGAGGCCCAGTTGAAGGCCCTATCCGAATTGCCGCCGATTGAGGTCCTGAGGGGTGCCCTTCTGGGTACTCTGGTTGGCGTCCCGCAGAAGCTCCTGGGAATATTCCAGGCGCCCGGCAGGGACATGGTCGGTGTGCTGGCTGCGCGCGAGCGCCAGCTTGGTTCGAACGCCGACGCGTAACAGGCAGGTTTTTGGAATGTTGCCGCGCTGAAGCGGCGGACCACGAAAAGGAGTTTTCAAAATGGCAGACATCACGAAGGAACAGGTTGTTGAGTTTCTGAGCGGATTGACGGTTCTCGAGCTGGCCGACCTCACGAAGGTCCTGGAAGAGAAGTGGGGCGTTACCGCCGCCGCTCCGGTTGCCGTCGCCGCCATGCCGGCCGCCGCCGCCGCCGCCCCGGTTGAGGAGAAGACCGAGTTTGACGTCATCCTCAAGGGCTTTGAAGCCGACAAGAAGATCGGCGTTATCAAGGAAATCCGCACGGTCGTCGCCGGCCTGGGTCTGAAGGAAGCCAAGGAATTCGTCGAAGGCGCTCCGAAGACCGTCAAGGAAGGCGCCACGAAGGAAGAAGCGGAAGACATCAAGAAGAAGCTTGAAGCCGTCGGTGCCCAGATCGAGATTAAGTAGTTCGGACGGCGATACAGTTTTTAGATGGGTCGGCACCCGCCGGGGGTCTCGGCGTGGTGTCCGGCCCATTGCCGTATGCCTTTACGGGCTTGCGGCGCGTGGGTTCGGCACCCGCCGTTCCCGCAGGTGATCGTTAAATCTTCACAAGGTGGAAGGCCAGGATGAGTGTTACCACGAAACCCAAAGGGCTGAAAACCCGCTGCAGCTTCGCCAGGATTCTTGAAGCCACTGTGGTGCCTGACCTGATCAGGGTGCAGAAGGATTCCTACGAGCGTTTCCTCCAGGCCGACACGCCAAACGAAAAGCGCGGCGACTTCGGACTGCACGGCATCTTCAAGAGCATCTTCCCGATAACGGATTACAACAAGACCGCGTCGCTGGAGTACAAAGGATACGTCCTGGACGAGCCCAAGTATGACGTCGAGGAATGTCGCCAGCGCGGCATTACCTTCGCGGCGCCGATGAGGGTAACTGTCCAGCTGGTCATGTGGGACGTCGAGCCCGAGACCGCGGTCCGTGAAGTCCGCGCGATCAAGGAGCAGGAAGTCTACTTCGGCGAAATCCCGCTGATGACCGAGCAGGGCACGTTCATCATCAACGGAGCGGAGCGAGTAGTCGTCAGCCAGCTCCACCGTTCGCCCGGCGTTTTCTTCGAGAACGACAAGGGCCGCACGCACGCATCCGGCAAGCTGCTGTATTCCGCCAGAATCATCCCGAACCGCGGGTCCTGGGTCGACTTCGAGTTCGACCACAAGGACATCATGTGGGTCAGGATCGACCGCAAGCGGAAGGTTCATGCCACGGTGCTTCTCAAGGCACTCGGCTTCACCCGTAACGAGATCCTCGAGCGATTCTACAGCACGGTGTCCGTGAGGCTGACCAGGGACGGCAAGATCATCCTCGCCATGGACCCGAACACACTCGAGGGCCAGCGCCTGAAGGTCGACATTATCGACCCCGCAACCGGAAAGGTGATCATCCGCAAGGGCGACAAGCTCGGCCGGATGCGCATCAAGAAGGTCATCGAGGCCGGAATCACCGAGCTGGTGATGTCGGATGAAGACCTGGTCGGTTCCGTTCTCGGTGACGATATCGTCGACGAGGAAACCGGCGAGATCATCTTCGAGTGCAACGACGAGATCTCCGAGAAGATGCTGGCCAAACTGCGCGACGGCGGACAGGAACGCGAGATTCGCATTCTGCACATCGACGGCGTTACCGCTGGTCCGTACCTGCGCAACACTCTGCTGGCCGACAAGGTCGAGAACCCGCTCGACGCGGCAGTCGAGATCTACCGGCGCCAGAGGCCGGGCGACCCGACCAGCCCCGAGCAGGCTCGCGCCTACTTCAACAGCCTTTTCTTCAGCAGTGCCCGCTACGACCTTTCGGCCGTCGGACGCCTGAAGATGAACTTCAAGTTCGACCAGAAGATCCCGCTGGATCAGACGACACTGCTTCGCGAGGACTTCTTCAACGTGGTCCAGTACCTGCTCGATCTCAGGATGAGCAAGCCCGGGGCCAGGGTCGATGACATCGATCAGCTTTCGAACCGTCGCGTCCGCGCCGTCGGCGAACTGATGGAAAATCAGTTCCGCATCGGCATGGTCAGGATGGCGAAGGCGATCCACGAGAAGATGGGCTCCTCGCCCGATCTCGCCACGCTGATGCCTCACGATCTGGTGAACGCGAAGCCGGTTTCCGCCGTGTTGAAGGAATACTTCGGCGCGTCGCAGCTTTCCCAGTTCATGGACCAGACCAACCCGCTGTCCGAGATCACGAACAAGCGTCGTCTGTCGGCGCTTGGACCGGGTGGTCTGACCAGGGATCGCGCGGGATTCGAGGTTCGAGACGTTCACGCGACCCACTACGGTCGAGTGTGCCCGATCGAGACGCCGGAAGGACCGAACATCGGTCTGATTTCGTCTCTATCCACCTATGCGCGCGTCAATGATTTCGGTTTCATCGAGACGCCCTATCGAAAGGTCGTCGACCGCAGGGTCACCGATGAAGTCATTTACATGACCGCCATGGAAGAAGAGGACGAGACGATCGCCCAGGCCGACGTCCCGGTAGACGAGAACGGTTTCCTGCTCGGCGACCTGGTTCAGGCTCGTCGCAACGAGGAATACCCTGCCGTCACCCCGGACGAAGTGACCCTTATCGACGTTTCTCCGGCCCAGCTCGTGTCGGTCGCGGCGGCTCTTGTTCCGTTCCTGGAACACGACGACGCGAACCGCGCTCTGATGGGCGCCAACATGATGCGTCAGGGCGTTCCGCTCGTCAGGGCGGAGCTTCCGACCGTCGGCACCGGCCTGGAATGGGTCGTGGCGCGTGATTCGGGCGTCCTGATCTACGCGAAACACGAAGGCGTGGTCGAGTCCATCGACGCGAACCGCATCGTAATCCGGCGTACTGGCGAGGATATCGACGGAGACACGCTCGTTCCGGATATCTACTCGCTGACGAAGTACCGCAGGTCGAACCAGAATACCTGCATCAACCAGAAGCCGCTGGTCCACAAGGGTCAGAAGATCGCCAGGGGCCAGGTTCTGGCCGATGGCTCGGCCACCCAGCAGGGTGAACTGGCGCTCGGACAGAACGTGGTTGTCGCGTTCATGCCGTGGGGCGGTTACAACTTCGAGGACTCGATCCTGATGTCGGAAAGGATGGTCCAGCAGGACTATTTCACATCCATCCACATCGAGGAGTTCGAGTGCGTGTCCCGCGACACCAAACTCGGTCGCGAGGAGATCACCCAGGACATCCCGAACGTCTCGGAAGAGGCGCTGGCGAACCTGGACTCGAGCGGTATCGTGCGAATCGGCGCCGAGGTGACGACCGGCGACATCCTGGTCGGCAAGATTACCCCGAAGGGCGAGACGCAGCTTTCACCGGAAGAAAAGCTTCTGCGCGCGATCTTTGGCGAGAAGGCGGCCGACGTTAAGGATTCGTCGCTGCGTGTCCCGCCGGGTGTCACCGGCATCGTGGTCGGCGCCAAGGTGTTCTCACGCAAGGGCGCCGAAAAGGACGACCGGACGCGCGAGCTCGAGGACGCTGAAGAAGCCGCGATGAACAAGGATCGCGACGACGAACTGCGCGTCATGACCCGTGCCATGCGGGAGCGCCTTGTCGCGCTGCTCGAAGGCTGCACGGTCGCGGCGCCCGTCACGAACCGCAACGGCGATGTGATCCTGAAGAAGAACGCGAAGCTGAAGGCCGCCGATATGGCGAACCTCGCTATCGATGCTTTGTCGCAGATCCGGCTGACGGACGATGCGACCGAACACCGCGTTCATCAGCTGATTGAAGCGATGGAGTCCCAGAAGGCTCTGATTTCGCAGAAATTTGCGGATAAGGTCGCCAGAATGAAGCGCGGGGACGAACTGCCCCCCGGCGTTATCAAGACCATCAAGGTTTATGTCGCGATCAAGCGCAAGATTCAGCCAGGCGACAAGCTCGCCGGCCGTCACGGCAACAAGGGTGTTCTCTCCCGGATTCTGCCGGTCGAGGACATGCCCTATCTGGCCGACGGTCGTCCGGTCGACGTGGTTCTGAACCCGCTCGGCGTTCCTTCCCGAATGAACGTCGGACAGATTCTGGAATCCCACCTGGGATGGGCCGCGCGCGAGATGAGCTCCAAGATCGCCGAGCTGGTCGACAAGGGCGGTGTCAAGGCGCTGCGCGAAAAGTTCCTGAAGCTGTTCACCACCCCGACGATGAAGAAAATCATCGAGGAACTCGAGGACGGCGACGTGATTGATTTCGCGAAGCAGTACACGACCACGGGCATCCCGGTCGGTTCGCCTGTTTTCGACGGCGCGAACGAGGCCGAGATCAAGCTGTGGCTCGAAGAGGCCGGACTCGCCACGCACGGCAAGACGACGCTGTTCGACGGAAGAACCGGCGAGCCGTTCGATTCCGAGGTGACGGTTGGCGTCATGTACGTGATGAAGCTGCACCACCTGGTCGACGAGAAGATGCACGCACGTTCCACCGGTCCGTACTCGCTTGTCACGCAGCAGCCGCTCGGCGGCAAGGCGCAGTTCGGCGGTCAGCGTATCGGCGAGATGGAAGTGTGGGCTTTCGAGGCTTACGGTGCTGCCTACTCGCTGCAGGAAGTGCTCACGGTCAAGTCCGACGACGTCGCGGGCCGTACCGCCACGTACGATTCGATCGTGAAGGGCGAGTACAACGTACACGCCGGGCTTCCCGAGGTCTTCAACGTCCTGTTGAAGGAGTTGAAGTCCCTTGCGATCGACGCCCAGCTTATTGAGGCGGACGAGGCACAGATCTAGCTCCACGGCATCGTTGTTGATGCTTGTATTTGGGGGTGACCGTGAAGGACATGTTCACCGTTTTCGAGAGGCCAAGGGATCCGCTCCTGGTCGAAGGCATGCGGGTGTCGCTTGCTTCACCGAAGACCATCCTCGGGTGGTCCTACGGCGAGGTCAAGAAACCCGAGACGATCAACTACCGCACGTTCAAGCCTGAGCGTGACGGTTTGTTCTGCGCCAAGATATTCGGGCCCGTAAAGGACTACGAATGCAATTGCGGCCGCTACAAGCGCCTGAAGCATCGTGGCGTCGTCTGCGAGAAGTGCGGCGTCGAGGTGATCCAGAGCAAGGTTCGCCGCGAGAGGATGGGGCACATCACGCTGGCTTCCCCGGTGGCCCACATCTGGTTCCTCAAGAGCATTCCCAGCCGCATCGGCAACGTTCTCGACATCACGCTCAAGGACCTCGAGAAGGTTCTTTACTGCGTCGCATATGTCGTGATCGACCCGGGCGTGGTTGACGAACTCGAGGTCACCCAGGTCATCTCCGAGGAAAAGTACGAGGAGCTTCTTGAGAAGTACGGCGATGGCGCTTTCACCGCCGGCATGGGCGCGGAGGCCATCCGCACCCTTCTCGAGCGGATCGATGTCGACACCGAGGCGGACAAGATTCGAGCCGAGGTTCGCGAGTCGAATTCCGACGCGAAGCTCAAGAAGCTCTCCAAGCGTCTGAAGGTTGTCGAGGCGCTGCGCGATTCCGGCAACAGGCCCGAGTGGATGATCCTGAAGAATCTGCCGGTCCTGCCGCCCGACCTGCGCCCCCTGGTGCCCCTTGACGGTGGTCGTTTCGCGACATCGGACCTTAACGATCTCTACCGTCGCGTGATCAACCGGAACAACCGCCTGAAGAAGCTGATGGAGCTCAACGCCCCGGAGATCATCATCCGGAACGAGAAGCGCATGCTCCAGGAGGCGGTGGACGCCCTGTTCGATAACGGCCGCCGCGGCAAGGTGATCACCGGTACGAACCGTCGTCCGCTGAAGTCCCTGTCCGACATGCTGAAGGGAAAGCAGGGCCGGTTCCGTCAGAACCTGCTCGGAAAGCGCGTCGACTACTCCGGCCGTTCGGTCATCACCGTCGGTCCGGAACTGAAGCTGCACCAGTGCGGACTTCCGAAGAAGATGGCGCTGGAACTGTTCAAGCCGTTCATCTTCAACAAGCTGGAAGAACGCGGCTACGCGCAGACGATCAAGACCGCCAAGAAGATGGTCGAGGAAGAAAACCCGGTCGTCTGGGACATTCTCGAGGAAGTATCCAAGGAACACCCGGTTCTGCTTAACCGCGCACCGACCCTGCACCGCCTGGGCATGCAGGCGTTCGAGCCGGTACTGATCGAGGGCAAGGCCCTGCAGCTTCACCCGCTGGTTTGCGCCGCCTACAACGCCGACTTCGACGGTGACCAGATGGCGGTTCACCTGCCTCTGTCGCTTGAGTCGCAGATGGAAGCGCGCGTCCTGATGATGTCTTCGAACAACATCCTGAAGCCGGCTGATGGACGTTCCGTCATCACGCCGTCCCAGGACATCGTTCTGGGCATGTACTACACGACCCGCGAACGTCCCGGCGCCCGCGGCGAGGGCAGGGTTTTCTGCAGTCCCGAGGAAGTCCGCGTGGCTTACGACGCCGCCGACATCGAGATCCAGGCGAAGATCAAGGTTCGCATCGACGGCGAGATGATCGAGACGACGGTCGGTCGAACCCTGCTCAGGGAGATCGTTCCCGAGTCCATCCCGTTCCGTCTCTACAACCGTGTCATGGACAAGAAGGCCCTGTCGAACCTTATCGACGAGACCTACCGGAACTGCGGTTCAAAGGACACAGTCATCCTGGCCGACCAGATTCGTACCTGGGGATACACTCAGGCGACCCGCGCCGGCATTTCCATTGGCGCGGACGACATGGTCATCCCGGCCGAGAAGGATGAGATCATCAACAAGGCCCGGGCCAAGATTGCCGACATCGAGAACCAGTACCAGGAAGGTTCGATCACCGACGGCGAGAAGACCAACAAGGTGATCGACTGCTGGTCCGGCGCGGCCGACGAAGTCGCGAAGAAGATGATGGACGGTATTTCGACGGATTTCGTCGAGATCGACGGCGAG